>CANRFN010000056.1 GCA_947629915.1 uncultured Oscillospiraceae bacterium
ATTGGAGCGCTAAAACGCTTCAATCTGCTTTTTTAAAGGATGGAAAAATATGGGTCACGAACTTTGAACAAGATCCTTCCAGGAGCTCATCCACCCGGGCCTTTACCAGGTCCAGATACCGCGGCTCTCCGGTGGCCTCAAACGCCTCGCAGATGCCGTAGTACGCCACACCGCAGGGCCAGTCCCAGGTGAGGTCCATGCGCATGGTGCGCTCCACCACCGCGTCTATGGCCTTCAGAACTTGGGGGCGATCAAAAATCAGCTGTGCCATACGGGATATCTCCTCTCCCTCGGTGCCAGCTCCCCGCGGTGCGTTTTTTTGCACGGCAGGGAGGCGGGCTCTCTCGCTTTTTCAAGGAGCACTGTACACCATTTCGGGGGCTTACGCAAGTGCACCGTTCGAGGGGGAGAATAGCCGCCATTCGCTTTTCCCGAGATGCTTGAATCGTCTCTCCGTGTGTGATAGAGTATAGCAACCAATGGATCCGGTGCTTTTTGGAGGGATTTGCCGTGGAACAGCAGAAGATGCGGAAGAAAAAGAAGAGCAATCCGATCTGGACGCTCCTCCTCGTGGTAGTCTGCGTGGCTGCCCTGGTGGGCGGGGAGCTCTTCTTCCGCCGCAATACCCAGGGCGGGGAGGCCTTCTCAGAACTGGAGGGCACACCGGAGGTGGGGCAGTGGTACTCCATCACGCCGGAGAATGCCAAGTCTGCAGATGGCAGCGCGTGGCACGGCCTTATCCGCAAGGGCACGGAGAACAAGGTGTTCGTGTACTTCAACGGCGGCGGCCTCAGCCTCTCAGAGGAGACCTCTCAGCAGAACGGAGAGGTGTACTTCCTCAGTACTGTGGCATACCAGGACAACATCGTAGCGGCAGGCATCCTCTCAGACGATGATCGGAACCCCTTCCGGGACTGGACCTTCCTGGTGTTGGAGTACGCCACGGGAGACTGCCATGTGGGCACGGCAGAATACCGCTATACGGATGCGTCCGGCACAGAGCACACCGTGTACCACAACGGCTATGCCAACTACACCGCTTTCCTGGACAAGGCATTGCCGTGCATCGGCGCACCAGACGCCCTGGTTGTGGCTGGCTCCTCCGCCGGTGGTTTTGCCGCCGCCCTCCTCACAGACGATCTCATGGACCGCATCCCCTCGGCTGTGAACGTCACCACCTGCGTAGACAGCTCCCTGCTGCTCACGGAGGACTGGCAGTCCATCGCGAGAGACCTGTGGGGTGCCCCTGAGGCGATCTGGCAGCCCCTCACCTCAGACAACATCGTCCTGGACAGCCTCAGCGCCCTTCGCCAGAAGCGGGGAGATGCCGTGAAGCTCCTCTTCACCAGCTCCCTCCGGGACCACGACATGCAGCGGTACCAGTCCTATCTCCGCACCGGGGAGCTTACAGGCTCCCTGGAGACTGGCCAGCAGTTCCAGCGGGACCTCACAGATCTGGTCCACGCCATGGACGAGCAGCTGCCCGGCGCCGGGGTGTACCTCTGGGAGTACGGCGTCAGCGAAAAGGACAACAGCACCCAGCACATGATCCTGCCCATCAATCCCTTTGACAACCTCTCCGGCGGCAAGTCCGTGGCAGACTGGCTGCTTGATGCGGTGAATGGGACGGTGTCGTCATACGGAGTAGAGCTCCTGGGCGGCTGATTTTGGTCCGCCCCTCACAGAAAGAAAGCGCATCCCATCTGGCTGTGGGCCAGATGGGATGCGCTTTGCTGTTGTGCTGCAGCCGTGCTTTGGCTGGTGTTCCTTTGGGTTAGATGCCCTGGACGGCGCCGTCTTGCTTGCCAGACAGGGGCGTCTCGATGCTCTGCATGGCCTTGCGGAACTGGATGGCGAAGAGGATGATGGTGAAGATTACGGCCAACAGGTCCGCCACGGGCTCGGCGCAGTATACGGCCGTGGCCTTGTCCGGGATGATGACCGGAGAAAGCAGCGGCATGATGTAGATGAGGGGGAGCAGCAGGATGAACTTCCGCACCACCGCCACGGTGATGGAGCTGATGGACTTGCCCAGGGCGATGAAGGTCATCTGGCAGGAGATCTGCACCCCGAACATGAACTCCGCCCCGCAGTAGATGCGAAGGGCCCGGGCGGCGTAGGAGAGAAACTCCGGCTTGGGGGTGAAGATGCCGGCGAAGACCTGGGGAACCGCCATCAGGAAGACCCAGAGGGTGGCGGAATAGAGAAAGCTCACGGTGAGCAGCAGCCGGAAGGTTTTGCGCACCCGGTCCGCGTTCCGGGCGCCGAAGTTGTAGCTGGCGATGGGCTGGGCGCCCTGGGAGAGACCCTGCAGCGGCAACAGGGCGAACTGCATCACCGAGGTGAGGATGGTCATGGAACCCACCGCGATGTCGCCGCCGTAGCGGAGCAGGGAGGAGTTGAAGCAGACGGAGATCACGGACTCGCTGGACTGCATGATGAAGGGCGCCATGCCTAAGGCGATGCAGGGGAGGGCCAGCTTGGGCCGGATCCGGATGCTGTCCCGGGTGAGCTTCAGGAGCGTGGTCTTGCCCCGGAGGAACAGCACCACCCAGGTGCAGGAGATCCCCTGGGAGAGGATGGTGGCAAGGGCAGCGCCCCGCACCCCCATCCCAAAGGCGAAGATGAAGATGGGGTCCAGGATGATGTTGCAGATGGCCCCGATGAGCACCGTGAGCATGCCGATGCCGGTGAAGCCCTGGGCGGTGATGTAGTTGTTCATGCCCAGGGTGAGCTGGACGAAGAGGGTGCCCAGGGCGTAGATCTGCAGGTAGCTGGCGGCATACTCGATGGTGTTCTCGCTGGCCCCGAAGGAGAGGAGAAAGGTTCTGCCGCCCAGAAGGAGGATCACCATGAGGAGCACGGAGACGATGATCTGCAGGGAGAAGCAGCTGCCCATGGTGTCCTCGGCGGACTTGTAGTCCCCCTTGCCCATGAAGATGGAGGCCCTCGGGGCGCCGCCGCCGCTCACCAGGGCCGCAAAGGCGGATACGATCAGGATGATGGGCATGCACACGCCCACGCCGGTGAGGGCCAGATCCCCCACGTCCTTCATCCGGCCGATGTACACCCGGTCCACGATATTATAGAGCATGTTGATGATCTGGGCGGAGATGGTGGGGACGGCCAGCTTGAAGAGCAGCTGTCCCACCGGAGCCGTGCCCAGGTAGCTGTTATCCCTCTGTTGCGGCTGCATGCAGGTCTTCCTTTCCACGGCGGTGTTGTCCATATTTTAGCACTTTTGGACGGCGGTGTATAGGGACAATCCCTGCTCCACGGGGAATTTTGGGACAAAAAGCCGCCTGTCTCCCCGGGGAGACAGGCGGCTGATATTGCGGATATAGCTCAGATGGCGTGATCCGATTGCCTGGGATGGCCGGCTCAGAAGACGCCGAACATCTTCTCCCAGCCCGGCTTGGTGATGATCCGGCTGCTGGGCTTGTCCACGTTGGACAGCATGCTCTCAATCCGGTTGTGGACCACCACGTCCACGAAGGGGTCCATCTCGATGCCCCGGAGGGTGAAGAACAGCAGCGGCTCCTCGTCCAGCCGGGTGCCGATGGCATACAGGGTGGCGGCCACATGCTTGCACATCATGGCCCAGTCCGGGCAGCTGCAGTTGAAGGAGATCTCCCGGGGCTGGGGGAACAGACCGCCTTGTCCCAGGAAGATGTCCTTTAGGGACTCGGGAAAGTCTCCGTTCAGCAGGCTCTCCAAAGAGTCCACCTTGGCGGTGCAGCGGGAGAGAATGGCATCGCACTGCTCCTGAGACAGGGGGCTGATGCGGATCTCCACCTTATAGGGGGTCTTGCGGCTGCCCTGTACCCGGGCCTTCACCTTGCCCTTCTCGATCTGCAGGTCCACCACGGCGCCGTTGCGCACATAGGAGCGGCCCCGGCCGAGGCGGGTCTCGTAGTCTGCGTAGCGCTCCAGGTTCTCGCACCAGGCCTTGCCCCACCAGCTGATGGCGATCTCCCGGCCGGCGGGCCGCACCGGGTGCAGCACCTGGCCCTTCTGCCGTGCTGTCTCCTGGGTGCGGGAGACCCGGCGCTGGATCTCATCGGGCGTGGGCTGGGCGTAGTTGGGGTATTCGTTCCAATAATGTTTTCCTGCCATGTCTCGTTACCTCCCTCAGTCCAGGCGCAGCACGTCCATCAGCTCTTCGTTGCTGAGCTCGGTGATCCAACTCTCGCCGCCGCTGCCGATGACGTTCTCCGCCAGCTCCTTCTTGGAGGCGATGAGGGCATCGATCTTCTCCTCAATGGAGCCGCGGCTCACAAACTTGTGCACCATCACGTTCTTGGTCTGCCCGATCCGGAAGGCCCGGTCTGTGGCCTGGTTCTCCACAGACGGGTTCCACCACCTGTCGAAATGGATGACGTGGTTGGCCCGGGTCAGGTTGAGGCCGGTGCCGCCCGCCTTCACGGAGAGCACCAGATAGGGCACATAGCTGTCGCTCTGGAACCGCTCCACGATCCGGTTGCGCTCCGGGACAGACACGCTGCCGTGGATCACGCCGCCCCGGCAGTGGAAGATGTCCGCCAGGTAGTCGTCCAGAGGGCCGCAGAGCTCTTTGAACTGGGTGAACACCAGCACCCGCTCGCGCTTGGCGTAGATGGTCTCCGCCAGCTCCCGGAGCATCTCGAACTTGCCGCTCTGGGTGGGGTTGTAGTCCCCCATGCCGAGGTACTGGTCCGGGTGGTTGCAGATCTGCTTGAGATGGAGAATGAGGGCCAGCACCATGCCCCGGCGCTGCATCCCCTCGGCGGTCTCCACCGCTGTGGCGGTATCCTCCACCAGCTTTCGGTACAGCACCACCTGCTTTTTGGACAGCTCCACATAGTCCACCATCTCCTGCTTCTCCGGCAGATCTGAGATGATGCGCTTGTCCGTCTTCACCCGGCGCAGCAGGAAGGGGGAGATCATGTTTTTCAGCCGGGCATAGCCGGAGGGATCCTGCTGCAGCTTGTTGGTGAAGCCCCGGAACTCCTCGGAGGAGCCCAGAAGGCCCTTGTCCAGGAAGTCGAAGAGGGACCAGAGGTTGCCCAGGTCGTTCTCGATGGGGGTGCCTGTCATGGCGATGCGCATGCGGCTGTTGAACTTCTTGATCTCCCGGGTGCGCTTGGCCGCCGGGTTCTTGATGGCCTGGGCCTCGTCCAGGATCACCACGTCCCACACCCGGTCCTGCAGTCCCTCGATGTTCACCGCCAGCTGATAGCTCGTCACATACAGAAAGGCATTGGTCTCCTTCAGCCGGGCAGACAGCACCCGGGAGGAGGCGCCGTGGAGGATCTCCAGGTCCATGTCCGGGGCAAACCGGGCGGCCTCTTTCTGCCAGTTGCCCAAAAGGGAGGCGGGCACGATGAGCAGGGCGTGGGCGTTGGGCTTTTGGGTGCGCAGGTTCTCCAGGTAGGCCAGGATCTGCACCGTTTTGCCGAGGCCCATGTCGTCTGCGAGACACGCGCCGAAGCCCAGCTGATCCATCTGGTTTAGCCAGGAGAAGCCGGTCTCCTGATAGGGGCGGAGGGTGGCCTGGAAGGAGGTGGGTACCGGGAACGCCTGCATCTTGTTGGGATTGCGGAGGTTCTGCAGCAGGGAGCCCAGCCATTTGCCGTTGGTGATGATGGGGCCGACGTCCAGTTCCACGTCCTCTCTGGGCCCGGAGGTGAGCTCGGCACGCAAAGCCTCCAGCAAGGTCATCTCGCCCTTGTTCTTCTCCATCTCCTCCAGGAGGGCCTGCAGCCTGCCGTGGTTTACCTCGATCCAGCGGCCCTTGATGAAGAGCAGCCCCTCTGTCTGCTGGAGGAGCATCTGGATCTCCTCTTCCGTGAGGGGCACGCCGCCCACCACCAGGCTGGGCACCGCGGAGAGAATGGCGTCCATGCTGAAGTTCGTGGGCTGGTCGTCTCCGATCTTCACCTGTACGGCGAAGGAGTTGTACCGCTTCCGCCACCAGTTGGGGATGCGGCAGAGGATGCCGGCCGCCTCCAGGGCGGGGACATCCTTTAGAATCTGGTATGCCTCTTCGGCGGTGAGGCCCAGCGGGTGGAAGAGCTCGCCGCTCTCCACAAATGCGGCGATGAGGGGAGAGACCTCGGCGGCTTTGTTGAGACAGCTCAGCAGGGCCAGGATCTTGCTCCGGTCCCCCTTGTACTCTGTCATGGCATAGCTGAGGGGCGCGTGGCGCACCCGGCCGTTCTCCGAGCGGGTGGCATAGGTGGCCAGGAAGCCGAAGGGGGGCTCTCCGTCCTGATTCTCCACCAGGTGGAAGAAGATCCGCTCCGGCACCTGCAGCTTCTGAGACTTCTCGCTGAAGTACAGGGTGACGCCGTTGGGGTAGTCTGCGATCTCCCGGGCAAAGACCTGCAGCAGGGCGGCGTACTGCTTCAGGATCCACTCCTCCGTTACAAACTCTGCCCCCAGGATAAAGGGGACGGAGTCCAGCAGCGTCTGCATGGTGTCCTCGTCCGGTGAGACTTCCACATCTTGCCGGGCCTCCTCCAGGCCGGGGGTCCGGGACAGGTCCACGGTGAACTGCTCTGCCACCTGGCACAGGAATATCCCGGAGGCGTCCAGCCAGTTGGGCTTCTCCTGGAAGGCCAGGGTATAGAGGGCATCGTAAGGGCTGTCCAGGAAGGCGTCCCGCCAGTGCAGGACCCCCTCCTGGGTGAGTTCCAGGGCATCGTCCACCCGGAACCCGTTCTCAGTGATCAGGAAGGATAGTTTCTCCATGCTCATACTTCTCTCTCCGGCAGGTACCGGCGGTATTTCTGCGGGACGCGGCCCGAAAAGGTTCTGGGTGCATTTTAGCATACCGGGGATAGGGGGTCAAGAAGAGGGACGCACAGAACCTGCCGGATTGTGCATTTCTTGGGGGACAGAATTGGAATATTGGGGAAAACGGGGTGGTCCGCAAGGCCTTGCCAGAGAGGGAGACTTGGAGTATACTGAGGGAGAAATCAGAGAAGGCAGGTGCCCTATGAAGGCTGAGCGAGGATATCCGAGATGTGTGATCACCAGGAAGGGAACCCGGTGGGTGGAGGGCGGCCACCCCTGGATCTACGAGGCAGAGGTGATCCGGGAAGAGGGACCGGAGGCGGAGAACGGCGCCCTGGTGGACGCGGTGAGCGAGAGCGGGAAGTATCTGGGCACCGGTTTTCTCAGCCGGGAGAGCAAGATCCGCATCCGCCTGGTGTCCCGCAACGCTAACGACCGCTTTGACCCCGCCTTCTGGGAGCGGCGGATCCGCTACGCCTGGGCATACCGGAAGGTGGTACTGGCGGAGGAGGATCTCCAGGCCTGCCGGGTGATCTTTGGAGAGTCCGATGGCTTCCCGGGGCTCACCGTGGACCGGTTTGGCCCCATCCTCTCCGCCCAGACGGTGTCTGTGGGGATGGAGCGGCTGAAGCCCGTGATCTTCCCCCTCTTGATTCAGGTGCTCCGGGAGGACGGCCAGGACATCCAGGGAATCTATGAGCGCAACGACCTCGCCTCCCGCAGCCTGGAGGGACTGCAGCAGGGAAAGGGCTGGTACCCGCTGGAGGGAGAGCAGCACCCGGTGGAGGCCATCACGGAGATCACCGAGAACGGCATCCGGTACCTCGTGGACGTGGAGAACGGCCAGAAGACCGGGTTCTTCCTGGACCAGAAGGTCAACCGCCAGGCGGCGGCCCGGATCGCCCGGGGGCAGACCGTGCTGGACTGCTTCACCCACACCGGGTCCTTCGCCCTGAACGCCGCCAGGGCCGGGGCAGCCCACGTCACCGCAGTGGACGTGTCCGAGAGCGCCCTGGAGATGGCAAAGGCCAACGCGAAACGCAACGGCCTGGAAGACCGGATGGACTTTCTCCAGGCGGATGTCTTCGACCTTCTCCCCAAGCTCGCCGCCGAGGGAAAGCACCCATACAGCTTTATCATCCTGGATCCCCCGGCCTTCACGAAGTCCCGGGCCACCGCCCGCAGCGCCTATCGGGGGTACAAGGAGATCAACTACCGCGCCATGACCCTTCTGCCCCGGGGCGGATACCTCGCCACCGCCTCCTGCAGCCACTTCATGCCCAGCGAGGACTTTGAGAAGATGCTCCGGGCGGCGGCTGTGGACGCCGGCCGGGAGCTGAAGGAGATCGCCGTGCACAAACAGGCCCCGGACCACCCCATCCTCTGGAATGTGCCGGAGACCAGCTACCTGAAATTCTACCTGTTCCAGCTCATATAAGGGGCGTATCGGCGCCCCAACCGCCCGTATCTTACTTTTTTAGGAGGAAACACACATGATCGATTTTGCCAATGGAAAAGTGATCAAGCTCTCGCGGGATAAGAACCCCCGCACCGCCGATGTGTCCCGGCTCCTGGTCCCCGGGGAGAGCGTCATCGGAAGCTACACCAGCATGCGGGACTTCGTGGTGTTCACCAACAAGCGGGTGATCTCCGTGAACGTCCAGGGCCTCAGCGGCCAGAAAAAGGACTTCACCTCCCTTCCGTACAGCAAGGTGTCCGTCTTCTCGGTGGAGACCGCCGGCATGGGCATAGACGATGCCGAGCTGGAGCTCTATCTCTCCGGCGTGGGCAAGGTCCACTACGACTTCTCCGGTGCCTCGGACATCCTGGCCATCGGACAGGCCATCTCCCAGTACGTGCTGGGGTGAGCACAAGAGAATGCTGAAGACAGGTCCCCCTGCCAGGCGGCAGGGGGACCTGTTTCCAATGCGGCGTGCTTTGGGCAATCTGTACGTGATCGGATTGATGCCGAAGACAGAGAGATCTCGGTGTGAGCCCCCTGAACTGCCTTTTTCGATCAGTGCCGGTCTTCAGATTGGCTGTCACGGACCCGGCGGAATTGTTTCAGCTCTTCCCTTGTGAGCGCCGGACTGTCCTCATCGAATACGATTGGCATCAGACGGGCGCGTTCAAGCATCTCGATCTCCTCCTGCGTGATTGGCCCGCGCTCTTCCAGTGTTGTTCGGATCACCATAGTACGCCTCCTCTCAGCTCCGGCCGGTCTCCGGATTGATTGTCCGCTGCTCCCGTCCTCTCTAAGACAGCGCAGGGCGCAAAAAAATACAACTTCGATACAATTCCCAGTGCGATTTTGTTGCAGCCCGCGGCGCATACTATCCCCATCAAAGGCAGGGCGGAGAGGAAGTGGTTCGGATGAAGACACAGGCAGGACGGCGGGAGAGATCCTATGAGGCGCCAAGAAAGACAGGGCGGAAACGGAAACGCGGTGCTTTCTTGCGGCGGTGGATTCTGGTCCTGCTGTCTGTGGTGCTGCTGGCCGCAGGGCTGCGCTGCTGCAACAGGTCCAGGGCGATCTGGGCTACCGGGACCGGAGAGCCATTGCTCCAAAAGCCGGAGCTGCCCAACGGCTGCGAGATCACCAGCCTCACCATGCTGCTCCAGTGGGCCGGGGTGCGGGCGGACAAGACGGACCTCGCGGAAAACTGGCTGCCGCGAGAGCCGTTCGGGGGCACGGAGGGGCAAACCACCGGCCCGGACCCGGAAAAGGCCTATGCCGGAAATCCCGCCCGGGAGGACGGCTGGTACTGCTTTGAGGGGCCCATCCTGGACGCGGCCAACGGTTATCTGGAGGTCAACCGCATCAACTGGCAGGCGGTCTCCCTCACCGACATCTCAAGGCGGAAGCTGAACCGCATGGTCCGGGACGGGGTGCCCATGGCCGTCTGGGTAACCCTGGACTACGGAGAGCCCACCCTCAGCCAGGACTTCTCCTGGTATCTCCCGGACGGGAGCCTGTATCAGCCGTACCGCAACCTCCACTGCGTGGTGCTGGCGGGGACGGTCCGGGATCAGTACCGCATCGCCGATCCCCTCTCCGGCTGGAAGAACGTGTCTCAGGACGAATTTTGGGAGGCCTTCTCCGCCCTGGGCAGCCGGGCGTTGGCATTGCAGCACGTTGACCGGGACAGGTGAGAGAACATGGACCGGGCAGCGGAGGACGGCGTTCCATCAACGGGTTCAAAGGGCAATGCTGCAACCTCTAAAGCGTTAGACATCCTTTTCTCCAGACTTTGTACCACAGTGTCTCGGTTTTTGTTTGCAATGGTCTGCTTCTCGTGCTATCCTCCAAAATAGCGAAACGGAAAAGGAGTGTGCACTGTGCCTCAGAAGCGAATCACCCTGCAGCTCAGCGAGGAGCAGAGACAGGAGCTCACAAAGTTTGTCCAGAATGCTCCCAGTGAGAGGCTTGCCTTACGGGCCTCCATGGTTCTGGACTGTGCCTCGGGCATGAAAATTTACGATGTGGCGGCAAAGTACGGAGAGCGGCCGAACACCGTTGTCCTGTGGAAGCGCCGCTATGCAGAGAGTGGAATCAAGGGCCTGGAGAATCTGCCGCGTGGCAAATCCAAGGATGGATACGGGCCGGATTTCACCGAGCAATTGGCGGCCGCAGTTCACAGCGCACCGCCCGATGGCGAGAAGGCGTGGAGCATTGCGCTTCTTGCCAAGCACTTCAATGTGCCGGAGTACGGCATCCGGCGCCATCTGAAGAGGGCCGGCATTCCACTGGATGCGGAGGCATTCTGCAAGGGTCCTCAGATCGATCACACGGAGAGCGATGGCAACGAGCCAGAAGCGCATCCCACTGCCACCGAGAGTACGGCGGAGGATTCTTCCCAGTTGCCGGAGTGCAAGGAGATCACGCCCGAGGAAGCCGTGCCCTCTGCAGAGGGAGACAAAACAGAGGCAAAATCCTCCAAACTTCGTTCAGTTCTTTACCATGTGCTGACGGATGAAAACGGCAACATCGTCCAAGTGAGGGAGGCCGATGCGGGCGTGGTTCCAGACCAGCACAGCTTCGACATGTCCTCTGTGGAAGGGCTCCTGCGGGACTACAGCTCGTTTGAGCAGGGCATGGTCCAGGCGTTTGCGGCTCTGCTCGGCGTGTCCTCCGAAAGCTTCCTGGACAAAGTGCGTGCAGAATTGCAAAGGAGATCTGAATCGTAGCCCACCTGCGCCCCAGCCTGTGCCGCTATGCGGTGACCATGTCCATGGCGAACAGCGCGGCGCCGAGGGCCCCGCAGAGTTGGGCCCACTCGCTGACCTCCAGCTTCTCCCCCAGCTTTTCCTCCAGCGCTTTCACCAGCCCCTGATTCCGGGAGACGCCGCCGGTCATCATGTATTTGCCCTCGCCGCCCACGCGCCGGACCAGGGATACCGTTTTGGAGGCCACGGCCTTGTTCAGCCCGTGCACAATATCATCCGTGGCCTTGTTCTGGGCGATCAGCGACACCACTTCCGATTCCGCGAACACCGTGCACATGCTGGAGATCGTGATGTCCTCGCCGTAGGTAAGGCCGGTCTCGCTCATCTGGTCCAGGTCCATCTCCAGGGTCCGGGCCATCATCTCCAGAAAACGGCCGGTTCCGGCGGCGCACTTGTCGTTCATGACGAAATTCACCACCGCGCCACTCCCGTCCAGGCGGATCACCTTGCTGTCCTGCCCTCCGATGTCTATCACGGTCCGCACTGCCGGGTCCAGAAAGTGGGCGCCTCTCGCATGACAGGTGATCTCCGTGATGCTCTTATCTCCGGTCTTGATCGCGCTTCGGCCGTAGCCGGTGGTGACGATGGCATCAATATCCTCCCGCCCAAGACCGGCTCTCTCCAGCGCTGCCTCCAGCGCCCGCTCGGCGCCGGCGGCGGAGCCTGCGCCCGTGGGCAGGATGACCCCCGTCACCATCGTCTTCTCTTTGTCCAGAATCACGACATCCGTGCTGGTGGAGCCGCTGTCGATCCCCGCAAAATACCCTTTTCCCATGGTTTTCCCCGCCCCATTCTGTCTTTCTGGCTGCCGCTCGGGCGCAATGCTCTCCGCAAACGCCTCCAGCCTGGTCCGCAGCTGGCCGCTGCTCTGCACCGTGTAATCGGACTCGATTTTCAAAATCGGAAGATTCGCGTGATCCTTGAGCTCCGCATACTCAAAGCTGTAGAAGTCGCAGAATTTCACTGTGTGGTAGATGAGCCCCTTGAGATCCGGGTCATTGTACAGCCGCTTCCGGCCCGTGTTGTCTGTCATGCGCATGCAGGGAATCTGCCCCAGCAGCTCCCCGGCATACCATTCCAATAGCGCATCCATGGACAACCCCTCCGGCGGGACCGCCTCCCCCACGCTGCGGTTGTGGACGCAGCTGTCATTCTCCACAGGGTACGGCATGGCGCTCTCCGTCATCCGAAAAAGTTCCTCCCCCATGCGGGCCCCCACAACCGCGAGATGGGGACCTTTCACACGCTCGGGCGGCACAAAGGCCTCGCGGAACCGCTGTTCGTCAAAGGCCTGCCCTGAATAGCTGCCGTAAGCCCGCATCAGGCCTTTCAGCTGCGAGACCATTCGCTCCCGGCTGCAGGTGCTGTCGTTGTGCAGGACGTCCACCATGTAGAGGAAATCCAGCTGTCCGCTGTCCTCCAGGATATCCGCCACGCTGCGGATCGTATCGCAGCAGTTGACCAGCACCAGCTCTTTCACCTGTCCCCGCATGACGGCCTCCAGCAGAGCCTTGCCGAACCCGCACAGGTTTGGATGGGCGATCTGTTCCGCCAGTTCGAAGTCCTCCGGCATGGTGTTTAAGTTGGCGCAGCAGGCGCCCATGGCGGTGAGCAGCTCTACCGGGGTGTACTTACAGACGTAGTACGTGATCTTGCCGTTCATCCTGATATCTCCCTCCTGCAGTCCGCCGCCTCAGGGACAGAAAGCCGCTGTCCCCCGATCATCTCCAGAAATGCGCCCATCCGGGTGGCTGTCTGGCCTTCTCCTCCGTGACTGCGGTCACAGCCGTCTCCGTTCAGGATCAGCAGCGGGATGCCCTGCTGCTCGAATCTTCTCTTCGCCAGTTGCGCTCCGCCCAGGGTGTGCTTGCACCCCCAGTGACAGAACCAGACGGCGCCATCGGCGTTCACCCGCTTTGCGCAATCGATCCCGCGCTCAATCCGGCGGGTCACGCTGCCGTTGAGAGAGTTGTAGACCATCCGGTACGCCATGGCCTCATAGGGCCTCTCCGGGTCAAAATCCGGCCGGCAGACTTCTGCCAGATCGCAGCCCACGATCTGCGCAGAGCGCTGCAGGCAGAGCGTGTCTTTCACGGCATCGGACCAGAAGGGAATCGTGTGCATCCAGTAGATCCGCTTGCCGGATGCGGGCTCCGCCCGTGCCACATCCCGGAGAAGCATCTCCGTGTAGCGCTCCTGCTCCTTTGTACCCAGGAAGACGTTGTTGCACAGTCCCGCAAACATGGGCGTCACCAGATCATTGGGGACGTATTTTCCCGCCCGCAGCTGCTGAAACCGCTCATAGTTTTCCAGGGTCTGCTTGCTGTGCCGGAGCCTCTCCTTCAGCCGCTCCTCGTCAATGGGGTGGCCGGTACAGTGTTCCAGGAATGCGGCCGTCTCTCGGAGCTGCTCCGCCACATATGCCACATTCTCCTCGTTTTGCTGCATCGGCACGTCAATGGCGAAGGAGGGCACGCCGTAAAACGCGGCCATATTCCGGAATGTGACCAGGTTTGCATCGCAGGTCAGATTCGTGTAGACGACACACCGCGGTTTCGGCAGAAGTCCCCGCTCCGCCGCGCCGATAAACGTCTTGTGATAGCTGCAGAGCGTCTCGGAGATCCCGTTGTTCTCCGCCTGCTGCAGGAATCCCCGCTCCGCACGGGAGGCAGAGAGGTAGCTGGAGAAGCTCTCCACATTGTACGGGTGCAACCCCACCTCCTGCAGGAGTTCACAGGGGGTAAAGATGCTGACCACAGCCGAATGTTCCGGATCTCTCAGCGGCTTCAGCATCATGTCCATCATCATCCGGGCCAAATACCGGTCTGCCGGCATCAGCTGGCGTTCCGGCAGGAGGCGGTAGCGCAGATCCTGTAACGCCCAGCCGGTTTTCAGAAGCCACTGCGCCCGGCGGGGGCTGGTTTGGCTCCACTGGTCCACTAAATTTCCAAATATATCAAACAATTCCACAGATTGATCGACTCTCTTCTTGATCGCTCTTTTCCAACCGCACCCGCGAGGCGCAGGACTGCCGGACCGTTCTCCATCAGTCCGCGGATACCAACGGAGACGTCCGCTCAGGACGGCGTTTTTCACTGGAGACCGCCGCCGGGACTGGCGCGGCCGTGTCGGAGGCGGGGTTCAGGTTTGCGGGTTTAGTGTCCACGGGACTGGGTTTTCCCTCCCGATCCCTGCCTCCCCCTGCGGCCTAGGCAAAGATAGTTTGAATTACTGCGAATGTCAAGGGGCAGAATGAGATGTGCGTCCCAATTTGGGGTGCCGTGGGATGCCTGTCCGGGGTCCGGAAACAGGCGTGCTCGGGTTGGCCTCCGGAAAGGGCCGTTCTCTGCGTTTCGACCTGTTTGGCAGGTCCGCACCGATACAGTGAAACGTTTCACTAAATCCGCCCGCCACGGCGCTTTTGGGAGGGCGCAAAACAGCCAGGCTTTGACGGGTCAAAGCCTGGCTGCTATAAATGGCATGGCGTATTCGGCTGCATATGCTCCTTGTGTGGCGGGACCCCGCAGCTACCGGGCAAAGCCCTGGGCGCTGAGGTCGTTCCAGCTGATGTTTACCAGAAGATTCTCTGCGGCGATGGCGTGGTTGCCGTATACCACCCAGGGGATCTGTGCCCGCTCATCGTTCACATGGTCTACGAAGCGCAGTTCGGCGCCGGGGCGATAGGAGCGGACGCCGTGGCGGTTGCCCATGCGGGTGTACGCCAGCTTTCCGTCCATGGTGAGGGCATAGCGGTGGAAGATCTGGCCGTCCTCCATGCCGTGGTCCTCCGGCAAGGTGAGCACCGGGCGGAAGCCCACCTGCTTGCTGCGCAGGGCGGCGTAGAAACAGTCCCAGGAGTCCTGGTGGAGAGAGAAGGCCATCCGTGCGGCCGGGGTATCCGGGTCTGTCTCCAGACACCAGGAGTGGCCGTGGTTGGCGCGGGCAGGGGATGCGGAGCGGAGAACAGCGGCGCAGTCTGCCCAGCGGTCATCGCTTTTGGCGGCGGTGCAGCCGGCAGGCAGTCCGATGGCGGGTTCGTTTTTGAGATTCTTCTGATCAGACATTAGATGCTCCTTTCACGCGAGGGATGGACGGACATCCGGCCAGATGTCCGTATCGGACGGAGTGCGCAGACAGCAGTGGAAGCGGCCTTCTGCGGCTCCTCATAAGAATACCACAAATGCAAGCCAAATACAAGGGGCAAAATCGGGAGAATTGCGGGGCGCGGAGAAAAAACGCCGGACAAATCGGGCAAAAAACTTGGCACATCTTCCAAAAATGGTGCACAAACCAGAAATAGCCGGGAGAAAATGTGAAAACTGTACAGCTCGCAATCTGCCGAAAAGAGGGAGAATTTCGGGGAAAATAGAACGGAATTTCGGGCGATACTTTACCGGAAAAAAGTGGTGCGAAAACGAACGATTTCTTGCCTTTCCGGCGAAACGCACGTTAATATTGTTATAAAAGAGAAGCGAAGCGCGATGAATCGGCATCCATCGCCGTACGAACCGCCCTGTGCCAGTGGAATATGCCATGCATAGATGCAGGAAGATGTGCATATTGCGCGGTCGGGGAGCGGCGGAAACCCTTGCGCCACAGGGCTTTTGGGCTGCCTTACGTGTCGCGGGGCTGTACGGCTGGAAAAAGCGGGAATCGAAGCATTTTCTGGTTGCTGGAAACCGCGGCTTGTGGTACTATGGACCCAACGCGATGAGACACCCCAATTTATCCACTGGGAGGCATTTTCATGACAAGATCTGAAATTGAGGCCTGGTCCAAGAAACTCACAAAGCAGCAGCTGCTGGACATCCTCTGGGAGGCATACAAGAAGGTCTCCCCGGCCAAGCGGGCCGACATCGATGCCATGGTCACGGACACGGTCATGGGATTCGAATCCATCTCCAACATGAAGGGCAAGGTGAAGGAGACGGGGACCGATGCGGACGCCAGAGAGGGCGCCTTTCGGGCGGCGGAGGAGCAGGCCCGCAGCTTCCTCAAGTACGCCTGGCTCCGCTACTACACCCAGACCGCAGGGTTTGCCGGCGTCATATCCCGGGAGAACTATCTCCACTGGGACCGGCAGGTGAAGGCATTTCTCCCCACCGTCCAGGGCATCGGGCCGGACAGCCCGTCCTTCCAGAAGGCCGTAGACCTGCTGATCGACCTGTATGAGCTGTTCTCCTTCAGCTGCATATACAAGCTGCTCCGCAAGGAGAGGCCCTTCCAGACGATTGGCATCCAGCAGGAGGCCTTCCTCCGGCAGCTGGTGGACAAGATCTGGCTGGCCTATCCCCGGGAGGAGGCCATTCCCCGCCTGGTGAAAGCCGCGTCCTTCCTGGGCCGGGACCCCTACGAGACCGACATGATCTTTCTCGGCCAGATCGTGATCCGCAGCCTGAAGACGGACGAGGACCGGCAGCTGGCGCTGGCGGAGGCCAAGCGGCTCTATGAGACCAACGAAAAGGAGCCAAAGAGCTACTACGACCCTGCCCAGGACCGGGAGAAGAACGAGTACTACATGGCGGTGCACCAGCGGGATCTCCGGGATCTTCTGGGCATGCTGGAGTGCGCCGTCTCCCGGGAGGAGATGGAGCGCCGGGTGCGGGAGGACCTGGCGGGCCGGGTGGACCATCCGGAGTACCACCTCTATCAGTTCCTGAATCACACGAAGGACAACGGGATCTGGAAGCAGGTCTACGAGATCGGCGTGTCCCTGGGCATCAAGCCCACGGAGCAGGACCAGAAGAAGTACCAGAGCCTCACCGCCGCCACCTGAACCAGCAAACAGCCCCGTCTCTGCGGCGCTCTACCGCAGAGACGGGGCCTGTCTATGGGGGATCCGGTGAAAAAGTGCTGGAAAAAGTGGGAATCGCCCTATCTTTTTGTGGACGGAAACAATAGCTTGTGATAGGATGAGAGAGCGCAGAGACACGCCGTAAGCGGCGACAAGGGGGAAATTGCCCATGAACAAAGCAGAGATCGACGCCCTCACCGAACAGCTGGACAAGCCCCAGCTGCAGGAGCTCGTGTGTGAGGCCTATATCATGCTCTCCTACAGTGGACGGCAGAGACTGGAGACCAAAATCAAAATGAAGATCGTGGAGAACAGGCCGAAGGAGTATACAGGGGCCACGGTGAAGAAGCGGATGGAGGAGACCCCGCCGGGAGTAGATCCCAAGGAGCACGCCTTCCAGGTGGCGGAGGAGCATGCCCGCAGCTTCCTGAAGTACGCCTGGAACGGGGTCTACATGCAAGACGCCGGCTTTGACAACGTGATCTCCCGGGAGGACTACCTCCGCTGGGACGTGCAGGTGCGGGCCGTCCTCCAGGCCATCGATGCCATCGGCCCGGAGAGCCCCTCCTTCCAGAGGGCGGTGGAGCTGCAGATGGAGCTCTACGAGCTGTTCTGTTTCAGCAACGAGTTCAGGCTGCTGCGGAAAAAGCAGACCTTCCACACCCTGAAGACCCGCCAGAACGCCTATCTCCAGCAGCTCATAGACCGGATCCGCCAGGCATATCCCCGGGAGGAGGCCATCCCCAGGATGGTGCAGGCCACCGCCTATCTGGGGCCGGACCTGCGGGACACGGACATCTTCTACCTGGGCCGGCTCCTGCTCCGCAACCTGCAGCCGGAGGAGGACCGGAGATTGGCCCTGGCGGAGGCAAGGCGCCTCATCGAGGTCTCCAAGACGAATCCCAGGAGCTATCGCAGTGCCGTCAAGCTGGAGATGGATGACCTGTGGTTCCAGGGGCGGTATCAGTCCAACCTGATGGTACTCACGGGCATGCTGGAGGCCTCCTTCTCCCGGGAGGATCTGGAGCGCCAGGTGCGGGAGGCCCTCGCAGACCGGGAGACGCCGGAATACCACCTGCACCAGTTTCTGGCCCACACCCAGAGCGAAGGGGTGTGGAAGCAGGTCTACGAGATCGGCATGTCCATGGGCCTCCCGCTGGACGAGGGGGACCAGGAGAGGTATCGGCAGCTCACCGAAAAGGCCTAATCCCAGAGAGACAGCTGCTTCTCCGGCGTCTCAAAGGTGGACATCCAGCGGAAGATGGTGGTGTTGTCGTGAAGAAGGCCACGGGCTTCACAGGTGGCGTGGAAGTGCTGCATCAGCTCGCTGTTCCGGGGGCTGTTGAGCTCATAGGCGTTGCCGTAGGTGCGGATATACCGCTCCTTGAGGCCGGGGAAGTGCCGGTCCAGCTGGCTGTAGAAGTACTCCCGGCTGCCGGAGCGCAGGGTGACGCCCATGCCGAAGCAGATCACGCCCACCACTTTCGCCTCCATGCACATGTCCAGGATGGCCGAGACGTTCTCCCGGGTGTCGTTGAGAAAGGGGAGAATGGGGTCCAGCCAGACAACGGTGGGAATGCCCGCGTCCCGGAGTTTCAAAAGGGCCGCATACCGCTCCCGGGTGGTGCTCACGTTGGGCTCCACGATCCGGCAGAGGGCCTCGTCCGCCGTGGTGAGGGTGATCTGCACCACCGCTTTCGCCCGGTCCCGGATGGCGGTGAGCAGGTCCAGATCCCGGAGCACGTCCGCGGACTTGGTCTGCAATGCCACCCCGCAGCCGTGCCGGAGGATCACCTGCAGCGCCCTGCGGGTGAACTGCAGCTCCCGCTCCAGGGGGATGTACGGGTCGGTCATGGCACCGGTGCCCACCACACAGGGCTTGCGCTTGCGGGAGAGGGCATCGTCCAGCAGCGCGATGGCGTTCTCCTTCACCTCGATGTCCGTGAAGGCATGGTGCATCTGGTAGCAATCGGAGCGGGAATCGCAATAGATGCAGCCGTGGAGACAGCCCCGATAGAGATTCATGCCGTTGGTGGGGGAGAGAATCCCCTTGGCCTGCACAAAATGCATCTGGTTGCCCTCCTTGTGGTTCCACCGTGTTTCCCGCCGCCATTGTACGGGTTAGGGGCGGGGGCTGTCAAGGAGAGGGATGAAATTGATCCGAAATGAGAGGGGGAAACCACCGTGATCGACCTCGCCAGTCTGGAGCGGTACCGGGAGAACAACCGCATCGAGGCCAAGTTGGCCCTGGGGGGACTGCCCCACAGCATCTGGGAGACCTACTCCGCCTTTGCCAACACCCTGGGCGGGGTGATCCTGCTGGGCGTGGAGGAGCGCAAGGACAAGACCCTGCACACCGTGAACCTGCCGGACCCGGAGGGCATGGCGGCGGAGTTCCGCAGGCTCCTGGCAGATCCCAACAAGGCCAGCACAGACCTGCTCCGGGACCGGGACGTCCGGGTGGAGACGGTGGACGGGGACCGCATCCTGGTGATCGAGGTGCCCCGGGCCGGCCCCTGGGACAGGCCCGTCTACGTGGACGGCAACCCCCGCACCGGCACATACTGCCGCAACGGGGAGGGGGACTACCGCTGTACCCAGGCGGAGATCGATGCCATGCTGGCCGCCCGGGACACCCCAGACAGCCGCCCCCTGGAGGACCTCTCCATGGACTGCCTCAACCCGGACAGCATCGCCGCCTTCTGCCAGCGGGTGCCCCAGAGCGGCGAGGACAGCCACGCCCTGCTGCGGCGGCTGGGCGCCGCAGCAGCGGGGGAGGACAACGTCCTGCACCCCACATTGGCGGGCCTTCTGTTCTTCGGCACAGCTTCAGAGATCCGCCGCATCCTGCCGGAGTACAAGCTCACCTACCTGGAGTACCGGAGAGACAGCCAGTGCACCTATCGGCGGTCCTCGGAGGCCTCAGACTGGAGCGGCAACCTCATGGACTTCATCCGCCTGGTGAACGCCCGGCTCTCCCCGGAGCACAGCCCCCAGGCGGCAGCGGCGGTTCGGGAGGCGCTGGTGAACTGCCTGGGCAATGCGGACTTCCACGTCCCCGGCGGCGTGGTGATCTCCCGGGGTCCCAAGCTCATCACCATGTCCAACCCCGGCCGCTTCCGGATCCGCCGGGAGGCGGCCCGGAGCGGCGGCCTGTCCGATCCCAGAAATCCCGCGGTGATGCGGCTCTTCTGCCGGATGGACCTCGGCAGCATGCGGGGCAGCGGCATCCCGTTTCTCTTCGCCGTCTGGACCCAGCAGGGCTGGCACGAGCCGGTGTTCCTGGAGGGAAGAGAGCCGCCCCGCACCACCTTGCTGCTGCCCTTCCGGGAGGACGTCCCCATCCCCCAGGGCAGCGCGGTGGAGATCGGCGAGGAGATGCGCACCGCCTGGCAGCGGGAGCGGTTCATCGCCGCCCTCACAGAGCTGGGCACAGCCGGGCCGGAGGAGCTGGCCGAGCTGCTGCAGCTCCGGCGAGACGATGTGCTGCGGCTGGGGGAGACCTTCACTGAGGAGGGCACCGTACAGACCATGGAGCGCCCAGGCGGACGGGGCATTTGCTTCCGCCTGCGGGCCTGAGCCGTTGGGAGGGAACACACCGTGTTTGAGTTCAAGTCCGCCAACGCCGCCCAGCGGGAGGCCATTTCTACAGCCGATGGTCCGGTGCTCATCATTGCCGGCCCCGGCACCGGAAAGACCTTCACCCTGGTGCAGCGCACGGCGTACCTCATCCAGGAGAAGGGGGTGCGGCCGGAGGAGATCATGCTGGTGACCTTCGGGGAGAAGGCCGCCCGGGAGCTGGTGACCCGCATCACCGAGAAGCTGGATGAGCTGAACGTCAGGGTAAACCTGGGGGACATGTACCTCGGCACCTTCCACAGTGTGTGCATGCGCCTCATCCGGGAGCACCTGGAGGCCACCGATGTCCGCCGGAACTGCCGCTGCATGGACGCCTTCGACCAGCGCTACCTCATCTACCGCCACATCGAGACCCACGATGGCCACTTCACCACCCCATCGGACACCCGGGAGGTGCTGGACAGGCCGGACGATCCCCCTTGGAAAGCGGCGGGCAGGCTCTGCGGCCTGGTGAATGAGCTGCGGGAGGAGCTGGTTACCCCGGAGGCCCTGCGGGCCGCCGGGGGCGCCTACGAGGCCGCAGTGGCCAACATCCTGGAACAGTATATCAATCTGCTCCGGGCCCGGGGAGACATGGACTTCACCGAGATGGAGGTCCAGGCATACGAGCTCTTGCGCCGCCGCCCGGAGATCCTGGACGAGGTGCAGCGCAAGATCCGATACATCATGGTGGACGAGTACCAGGACACCAACACCATCCAGGAGCAGATCCTCTTTCTCCTGGTGGGGCCCCAGCGAAACCTCTGCGTGGTGGGCGATGACGACCAGTCTCTCTATCGCTTCCGGGGCGCCACGGTGCGCAACATCCTGGAGTTCCCGGACCGCTTTCCCGCCGGGGTCTGCAAGGTGGTGCGCCTGGAGGAGAACTACCGCTCCGATCGGGACATCCTGCGCACCTGCACCCGCTGGATCAACCCGGACACCTTCCAGTGGGCCCGCTACCGCCACGAGAAACACCTGGTGCCCGGCAAGCCCGGCCGCCACCCGGACCACAGCGTGGTGCGCATCGGCCCCAGGGGGGACGAGGCGGCCTGGCAGCAGGAGAACCTGCAGTTTGTCCGGCAGCTGCTGTACTCCGGGAAGATCCAGAACCTGAACCAGATCGCCTTTCTCTTCAACTCCGTCCGCAGCCGCCGGGCCCAGGACCTGGCGGCCTGCTTTGAAAAGGGCGGCATCCCGGTCTACGCGCCCCGGGCAGATCTCTTCTTTCACCGGGAGGAGGTGCGGCTGTCTCTCGGCATGCTGCTGCTCTGTTTCCCGGACCTCGCCGCGGCCCAGAAGAGTGCCAAGTCCGGCTACCTGCGGGGGTGCCTCGCCATTGCCCGGGCGGAGGTCCGAAAGCCGGAGAGCGCCGGGCTTCGGGCCTACCTCCAGGAGAACCGCTACCAGGGGGACAGGCCCTCCCTCCACGGGCTGGGCGCCATTCTCACGGGCTGCTTCGCCTATGGCCCCTTCCAGGGCTGGCTGTCTGCCGACATGAAGGCGGGCGCCGCCGCCCTGCGGCCCGCCCGCAACCTGGCCCTGTTCCAGTCCGCCTGCCTCAGCCGCTATGACGCCGCCCTCTCCCTGGAGGACGGCAGTCCCCATCCCCTGGCCAAGGCAGCCCAGGACTTCTTCGAGGACTACCTGCCCTGCCTCATGGACAGCGGCATCCAGGAGTATGAGGACGGGGCGGAGTACGCCCCCAGGGACTGCGTATCCTTTCTCACGGTGCACCAGGCCAAGGGCATGGAGTTCCCGGTGGTTGTGGTGTGCGTGCCCATGACGGGTCCATACAGCCGGAGACCCCAGAAGCTGGATCGGGTCCGCGCCGCCCTCTACCGCCGCACCTCCTTTGAGCCCCTGGAGTCCATCCCCAATTTCGACTTCCTCCGCCTCTGGTACACCGCCTTCTCCCGGGCCCAGAACCTGCTGGCGCTGTCCTGTCCCCCGGGGACCAAACTGGACCAGTGGTACAGCAGGGCCCTGGCGGAGCCGCCCCTCTGGGATGACCCCGCCAGCCGCAGCGGCGCAGACCGGCTCACCTTCGAGCCGCTGAAGGAGATCACCCTTCGGGACGCCTACTCCTTCACCGCCCACGCCGCCCTCTACGACAGCTGTCCCCTGCGGTATAAGTTCTACCGGGAGCTCCGCTTCCCCCAGCCGCCGGGCAGCGGCCAGGTGTTCGGCACCCTGGTCCACGAGACCATCGAGGACATCCACAAGGCCGCCCTCCGGGGAGAGGCAGACAACATCAACGAGACCCAGATCCGCGCCTGGCTGGAGAACAACGCGGCAGACCTCCAGGAGGCGGAGCATCTCCCCATCTACGGGAGACAGCGGGACGCCGCCTTCCATCAGGTGATGGGGTATGTGCGCTGGCAGGGAGGGGACTGGAATAAGATCCGGGACGCGGAGCTGTGCATCACCCTCACCCGGCCGGGGTACATCCTCCGGGGCACCATCGACCTCATCCAGGGGGACGGGGACACGGTGGAGATCGTGGACTTCAAGTCCGATGCCGTCCGCCCGGCGGAGGGCAGCCCCCGGATGGAGAAGTACCGCAAGCAGCTGATGCTGTACGCCTGGCTGGTCCAGCGGGACCGGAAGTGCGCCGTGAGCAGGCTGCACCTCTACTTCACCGCAGCGGAGGAGGACCCGGTGTACACCATCCCCTTCCAGCAGGCGGACATCCGGGAGGCCGCGGCTTCTTTCGACCGCACCGTGGCCGCCATCAAGGAGAAGAAGTTTGATCGCCAGGCGAAAGACCCCGCTGTCTGTGCCCACTGTGCCTTTGCCCAGTACTGCGGCAAGGCCTCACCCTTCGTTGCGGGGCGGCTGCCCGCGGTGCAGATTCCCGCCCCCGCGGACCCCGCCGTGGCCGCAGCTATGGCGCCCATCCCCCGGCAGCTCGCCGGGCTCCCCCGAAAGCCCATGCTGCTGGACCAGTTCTGGCGCAACCTGGGGAGGGAACTCCTCAAGGGGTACCTTCAGCAGGCCGGCCTCACCGTCCAGGACTACGACACCCTCCGGAGAGACGAGTACCGGGGATACAGCCCCTATGACCTGGCGGTGAACGGACACCTCATCATGGTGCGGACGTACTGCGAGCGGTCTGTGGGGTACCACTGCAGGGACATTTTGGCCCGGCGGAATCTCTTCCTGCCCCAGAAGCCCCTGCCCATCGTGGTGCAGGTGGCCTTCCTCCCGGGGAACCGGCAGAGCGCCGCCGTGCACCCCCAGACCGTAGAGGAGCTGCAGGCCAATTTGGCCACCCTGCTCCGGGGGTGTACCGCCTGCATCGTGGGCTGGGTCTCAGACGGGGATGTGCTGGAGGCCCTGCAGCAGGAACAGGAGAAGGTCTCCCTGGCCTCCACCCGGGACCTGCCGGAGCTGCTCCAGGTGCTCCGGGGTGAGCCCGGCCCGGCGCAGGTCTGCCCCATCTGCGGCCAGCTCCTGCGGCCCTGTACCAACCGCAGGACCGGGGAGACCTTCATGGGCTGCCCCGGGTATCGGGAGCACCCGGCAAAGAACAGAACCTGAGTGCTCATCAGATCATAAGCCCGCCCAACCTGTGCCTCCAGCGCCGGTTGGGCGGGCTTGTTACGATTGGCGTCGTTTTGTCTCCAAACTGTTATTCATTTTTAACAGTTTTGAGAAGATTATACCGGTCCATTGTGCTATCATGGCGGCGAAAAGAGATAGAACACCACAGCAAGCCAAAGCTCAAACAAGGGAGGTTTGGAACATGAAGCTTCAAAAACTCCTCGCGGTGCTGCTGGCCCTGTTGCTGCTGGCAGCCTGCGGCGGTCCGGCGGATCCCACAGCGCCGCCGGCCACACCGGCACAGACCCCCGCCACCGCCGATGAGCCCCCCACTCCTGCGGATACCCCGACGCAGACTGAACATCCGGAGGCCACCGAGGCACCGGGGGAAACAGAGCCTCCCGCGGAGACCGAGGATCCCACCGAGACGGTGGATCCCTTTGCCCCGCCCGAGGTGGTGGTTCAGGCGTCCGAGGGGACGGAGGAGATCTGGACCTATTCCGATCACTACAACCCCAGCGGTCTCCAGGCCTCGGACAGCTATGGGGCCCTGCTGCCCTATGTGGGGCGGGTGCTGCAAGAGCAGGGGTATGCCATCCTCAGCGTCCCCCTGTATGGCCTCTGCACCCCCAAGGGCGAGGTGGTTACCGATGGCATCTATCGGGACTTCCGGTACAGCGAGGGCTTCCTGCTCCTGGAGCGCCAAGACGAGGACGGAACCCTGTACACCACCCTGGCGGCCCAGGACGGCTCCTGGGTGACCGAGGAACAGACCTACACCTACGCCGGCATCCAGCACGATGTGGCCATCCTCCAGGACGGGGACGGCGGCCTTCACTGCTGGAACGGGAGGGGCGAGAAGATCGCGGACTTCCCGGCGGACGCCTTCGATCCCTGGCTCACAGACATCTTCCAGGAGATGGGCTGGGCGGTACTGTCTGCAGGCGGGCCCTTTATCTTGGGCAGGGTGGACGATGTGGTCTATGCCTTCACCTATAACTACAACGGCCAGTGGGGACAGGAGGAGCCCCTGTGGCTGTATCTGGACCTGGGAACCCAGACCGTGTCCGATGTGCCGCCGGCGGGCATGCCGGAGACGGTGGAGCAGGCGTCTGGAGGTTCCTCTGTGGACCTGCCGGGCGGCATCAGCGGGTACCCGGAAACGGATCCCTTCACCGGCGTCACCTACTACGACTCCACCAACTGGGACACCATGGAGATCGCCCTCTACGATGAGAACGGCACCCTCCTGGTGGAGAACCTGGCCTCCTGGAGCTATTTCAACAGCAGCCGGGTGATGGCGGGCCTCGCCACCGTGCCCTCGGCGTATACCCTGGAGACCCACCCCGGCTGGGATCTCTTCGATTGGGCCTCCATTGACACCGGGGAGACGGTGTTCCGGTACCGCCCCAAGACCCCGGCGGACTGATTTCGCGTTCTGAACTTCCTTCCAATAGCACAGCGCCCGCCCGGGCACGCTTTGGCGTGCCGGGCGGGCGCTGTGCATCTCTTTTCTGGTTTCGCTTTGGCTTTAGCTTTGTCTTGTCTTGGCCTTGGCTTCAGTGTGGTCAGCCGGCGTGGGCCTGGCGCCTGTGGGAGAGTTGGCGCAGGGGGATCACTTTTGCATTGTCCTGGATGTCTGCCTTGCCCAGCTCCCGATAGGTGTTTGCGATGAGGACGAGAGCGATGAGGAAGGTGAGCAGGTCCGAGAGGGGCATGGAGTACAGCACCCCGTCCAGACCGAAGAACATGGGAAGCAGGACGGTGAGCCCCACGCCGAAGAGGATCTCCCGGATCATGGAGAGAATGGTGGAGGGGATCGCCTTGCCCATGGCCTGCAGGAAGATGAAGCACGCCTTGTTCACGCAGGCGAAGATCACCATGCAGAGGTAGATGCGGAAGGACTTTACGGCAAATGAAGTGTAGTAGGCGCTCTCGTTGGCGGCCCCGAAGAGAACGATGAGCTGGTGGGGCAGAAACTCCACGATGAGCAGTGCAATGGCGCCCACCGTGGCCTCGGCGAGGAGGAGCCTTGTGAAGAGATCCCGTACCCGGTGCTGCTTTCCGGCGCCCATGTTGAAGCCCACGATGGGGATGCAGCCGGCGGCCATGCCCACCACGATGGAGATCACGATCTGGAAGAACTTCATCACGATGCCCACCACGGCCATGGGGATCTGGGCGTACTGGGCCTGGCCGAAGATTGGGTCCAGTGCCCCGTACTGGCGGATCATGTTGTTCACCGCAGCCATGGAGGCCACAAGGGAGATCTGGGAGAGAAAACTGGTGAGGCCCAGCAGGAGGCACTGGCGGCAGAGGGAGAACTCCAGCCGGAAATCACGCTTCCCGGGGCGCACCAGCTTCATGTGGAGAAGGTACCAGACGGCGAGGACAGCGGTTACGATCTGTCCCAATACGGTGGCCACGGCGGCGCCCATCATGCCCCAGCGGAAGATGTAGATGAAGACGGGGTCCAGGATGATGTTGAGCACTGCGCCGGCCAGGGTGGAGGCCATGGCGAACCGGGGGCTGCCGTCTGCCCGGATCACCGGGTTCATGGCCTGTCCGAACATGTAGAAGGGGATGCCCAGGGTGATGTAGAAGAAGTACTCCTTGGCGAGGCGGTTGGTCTCCGCATTTACGGTGCCGCCGAACATGGCGATGATGCCGTCTGCGAAGAGGAGATAGAGGGCCGTGAGCACCAGGCTGGAGGCCAGTACCATGAGGACTGCGTTGCCCACGCTCTTTTTGGCGCTCTGGGGCTGCTCTCTCCCCAGGGCCAGGGACACGTAGGCACAGCAGCCGTCCCCGATCATGACGCCGATGGAGAGAGCGATCACGGTGAGGGGGAAGACCACGGTGTTGGCCGCGTTGCCGTATGAGCCGAGGTATGATGCGTTGGCGATGAAGATCTGGTCCACGATGTTATAGAGGGCGCCCACCAGGAGGGAGATGATGCAGGGGATGGCGTACTGCCGCATCAGGCTGCCCACCGGCGCCTCCCCCAGAGAAGTATTCGGTTTTTGCTCGTTCATTGCTGATTTCGTCCTTTCTGCAAAACAAAATACAGTGCATGGCCTCGGCAGCTGGATTTATGCCTTCGGGCCACACACTGTATTGTTTGCGCGATATTCGATTGCCGGGCTCAGTCCAGGTAGGTTCCCACCGGGCTGTTGTTGTATTGCTTGATGACCTTCACGATGACGCTGTCGTCCGGTTGGGTCTCTTCGCTGAGGATCTTGTATTGCGTGCGGTTTCTGTCCATGGAGGCCTTGTACTTCTGGACCTCTTCCTGCACCAGCTTTGCGGCGTAGCCGTGCTCCACGTCATCCTTCAGGGTGAAATGTAAGGTCTGGCAGATACAGGCGGATTGGATGCGCTTCATGTTCTGGTTCCTCCTCTATGCAAAAAGAACGCGGGCAAACAACAACCGGATTTACGCCGCTGCTCGCCACACGTTGTGCCTATATTGTAGCCCAAAACAGGCTGATTTTCAAAGGGCAACCTCGCCAAAAGTATAGGGCTCTCTCTCTGCGCAAGGTGCACAAATCGGGACAGACGGGCAAAAGCCCCCGCCGTCCCGGGCGGGACGGCGGGGGTCCTTTGGTCTGGTTGGATGGCTGTGCTGCCGGATGGTTGGCCGCTGTTCAGGTTACTCCCCGGCGCCGGCCACGGCCACGCCCTGGATGGACACCGCCAGGGGGCCATCGTACGAGGCGGAACGGTACCGCTCCTGGGAGAAGATGAGGTGCTTTTGAGCGTCCAGAATGCTGCCGTTGATGCTGCCCCCGGTTACCGGGCGCACGGTCTCCCCATCGTTGAGGTACGCCAGGCGGATCTCCCCGCCGAAGTGGCCGGTGAAGTCGTCCATCTGGAAGTCCGAGAAGGAGACCACATGGAGGCTGGGCTGCTGCTTCATCTCCGCCAGGGGGACGGTGCCGCAGGGCACCTGCATGGTGGAGTAGCTGCCGGTGGGCTCAATGCCCAGGTAGTACGCGAAGCGGGCGCCGCCGTGGATGGTGCGGAGCACGCCGTTTTCCAGGAGCGGCCGGTCTCGGAGGGGAATGCCCTCGCTGTCGTAGGGATCGGCGGCGGTGAGGGTGATGGAGAGGGTGTCCCCTTCGATGTTCTCGCCCTGGACCTTGTCTCCCACGGACCAGGTGGAGTACTTCTGGTACACCATGTGGGACGCGGCCCGAGACTGGTAGTACGAGAGAACTTCCCGGACCTGATCCCCGGAGAGGATCACGTTATAGGTGCCGGCTTTCGGGGGTACGGTGGCGCAGGCCCGGTCCACCGTCTGGGTGAGGGCCTCCTCCACCTCCTGCCTGAGGGTGTCCCAGTCCGGGTTGCGCAGGCGGAAGGCGTGGTAGGTCTCCACGTCCGCCGGCTTCAGGCACTGGGTGACGTACTCGCCCTGGACGCCCCGGGTCTCCCAGCTCACGTCCGTGCCGGAGGAGTTCAACACCCGCTGCACGGTGCGGTTGGCGAAGATCTCCACGGTGTTCAGAAAGGCGTCCTCCCGGGTGTCCGCCCCGAAGATGGTGTCTGCCGCCGCCCGGAGGTTCTCCTCCAGGGAGGCTTTCGCAAAGCCGCTGGCGCTGGGCTGCAGGTCCGCCTTGGGGCCGTGATACAGCTCGTACGCCGGGTTCCAGGCCACGGTGGTGCGGCTCCAGGCCTCCTCCAGGGTGTGGTACAGTTCCTCGTCCGAGAGACCGGGGTGGATGGGCACGGTGAAGGTGCCCAGCACCGCCTTGCCGTCCTTCTCCATGGGCCGGTACAGCCGTACCGTGGCGTCCTGGGTGCTGGTCTTCCGCTTCAGGTCCAGCCTCTTGCGGATGAAGAAGACCTCCGCGCTCTCCCGTACCGTCTCTTCCACGGCCCAGACGGGGATGTGCAGGGCCTCCAGTGTGTGCAGAATCTTGGTGATCATAGCGCTGTCCCTCCTCAACCCAGCCGGATCTTGGCCTTGATGTACGGGCCGCCGTCTGAGACCTTGACCCACTCTTTCCAGCCCTTGCCGCACATGCCGCTGCCAGAGAGCACCGTCTCCTCCGAGACCATGGAGATGGACTTCAGCAGGTCCGGCACATAGCCGGTGAGGACGATGGGGCTGTAGATGCGGCCGGTGAGCTTGCCGTGCTCGATCTCCCGGGCCACGTCCACCATGCACTGGATGCCCCAGTTCTTGGGGTCCTCCATGCCGCTGGAGGGCTGCTCCAACAGGAAGCCGTGCTCGATGGAGGCGATCATGTCCTCCACCTTGTCCTTGCCCGGCTCAAACCAGGTGTTGGTCATACGGGTGTAGGCCTTGCGGCGGAAGCTCTGCCGGCGGCCGTTGCCGGTGGGCTCGGTGCCCAGCACCATGGCGGACTGCCAGTCCGAGATGCCGGTCTGGAGAATACCGTCCTTGATGATCACGGTGTCCTTGGCCATGGTGCCCTCGTCATCGAAGAAATAGGAGCCGGTCTGGGCGGCGGCGCTGGCGCTGTCCCGCATGGTGATGAGAGGGGAGGCAACGGGCTTGCCCAGATACTGCTCGGCCAGGGCGCGTTTCTTCACGAACATGTCCATCTCCACGCCGTGTCCGAAGGCCTCGTGGACGATCATCCCGGTGACCGGCGGGGTGCAGATGCAGTCGTAGGTGCCAGGGGTGATGGGTTCGGCCTGGAGAAGGTCCAGGGCGGTGCGGGTGACGCTCTCTATGTGGCCCTCCATCTGGTCCAGCGCCTCCAGGCCGCCGAGACAGGAGACCGGCTCATAGGCGGTCTTCACCTCTTCGCCGCGGCTGGCCATCACCACCATGCTGCCCTCTGTCCAGAGGATGTTCTGGGTGAGGTCCTTCTTGGGGGAGAGGAAGAGCTTGGAGATCTTGCTCCAGTTGATCCGGATGGCGCAGTCCAGGATCCGCTCGTCCTTGGCCAGCACCGTGTCCCGCAGGGCAGTGAGCTTGGCCAGGACCACATCGTCTCCCACGGACAGGGGATCCACCTCATAGTCTGTGCTGCCGGAGAACACGGTCTCCTCCTCCTGGGGAATGGGATACTCCGGCTGGGTGGTGTGCGCCGGCATCACTGCGGCGGACATGGCCGCGGCGGCCCGAATCTCCTCCAGGATGGCGGGAAGCCGGTCCTCGCCGGTGCAGTTGAAGGAGTACTCCGTCCAGTGGGCGCCATCGGACACCTTTACCACGCAGCCCCGGTCCCCAAAGAGACCCTCGGCGGTGAGGTTGGTGAGCCTGCGGTTCACGGAGTACCCGGCCTGCTGGCCGTCCTGGGCCAGCAGAGAGGCATAGGGAAATTGTTTCAGCAGTTCCGCCAGCAGTTTCTGAAAGAACGGCTTGTTCTCCTGCAGCCAGGGGCTGTCTGGTACTTTCATCGAGTGATCTTCCTCCATTTGGGCGCGATTGCGCCGTTTTCGATACCAGAGGACAGGATAATGGGTGGAGGGGGAATTGTCAAGAGGGAGAACAACCGGCAGTTGAACCGGTGGTTAAAGCGGGAGTTGAGATACAGGAATGGTGAGATGGCGGGGATCCTTGCGGGGCAGGGTTTGTCTGGTTTCTGGTGCAAAAGATATTGGTAAAGAAGCGGCATTCTGTGGGGTGAATCGGACAGGTAGGGTTGTATGGAGGGCTGGGTCTCAAGGGAGAGAAAGCGGGAAAAACCTTTATGGGGCAAGGGCTTTGCGATGTTCTGCTGCCAAACAACCTGGCAGGAAATGGTACAAAATGAGAAAAATCCAGGCATCCCAGTGCTGCGTTGGGATGCCTGGATTTGTGTTTCATGATTTTTCAGCAGAAAAGAACCGTTAAGATTGGGCCATCACAACCGACACATTTTTCTGATAGAACGCCACACCGTAGATGCGGATGTTCTCGATACCCCGCTTTTTCATATCAGTAGCATATTCTTTTGCACGGGACTGATTCACCGCTCTTCTCGCAGCAGCCGAAAGGGTCTGCTTCATTCGTTTTGGCTCTTTTTTCACGGTCTTCAGTTCCAGGATAAATCCGATCTCATCCTTCTGCCTCGGCTCCAGTTGGATATCAAAGCGGCCTTCTCCGGATTCTCGATTGGACGTGATATAGTAATTCCCCCGCAGGCAAGTAAAAAGTCCAAGCATGAACATGTGGGGGGAGTTCTCCAGAGTGAGATTAAACGAACGCACCGTTTCCAGCAGCAGCTGCCGCAGGACAGACTGGAAAAGAACTGTGTTGCCGCTGACAATAGAGGACTGAAGCTGCAAAAGAAGATCGTCCCGGACTGCCGAATCCGAACGGATGAAACATGAAATAATCTGTTCATCAAACGTCTCGGCAACCTCTTTGTTTGGGACAAACAGATCACAGTCGTAGGTGTTGTCTGCCTCGTCTACGACATTGTCCGTTTTCAGGTAGCCTGTCATCGTAAGGAAGCTGAAGAGATCCGCACTTGATTGCCCCATATTCGGATCAATCACGCTCAGATCGAGCAGCTTTCGTACCGCTTTCTTGCCGGGTGCCCAGTTTTGGATCTGCAGAAGTTCCTCCATGGCATCTGGGCCAGCGCCACTCACCAATTTCGGCAGTGGGAGATTTTCAGAGGTATCTACCCAATAGGCCTTTGCTTCGCAGTCATTGCTAAAATACATGAGAACAGACCAAGGGTTGAATATTAGATTCCCCCCAAAGTTGTACCCCTCATACCAGTCGGATATCTCTTGATACTTTTCATCTGCACCGTAAAGATGAGCGATTGCCTTTACCTCGCCCTCGGTAAAGCCAAAATACGTGCTGAATTTCTTATCAAATGTAGTGTATACCTGAATTTCCACACCGCATTGACCACATGCGGGCTAGACCGGGCGCATTAAAATGCACCCGGTATTTTTCTGGCGA
>CANRFN010000057.1 GCA_947629915.1 uncultured Oscillospiraceae bacterium
TATTTTTAACAACACACTATAAAAAAGGGCACTGTTTTCTTGGCCTTAACTCAAATCACATTGACGCGGATCACTAGTCAGGATCTCAGAATGCCTGGCTTTTTCGTTAAGCAGCAGCTGGCACAGCTGATTATACATAGCTTCCCAGGTGTCTGCTTTCACTTCTTTTAATGTGAGATAGACCACTGGATACTGCCCCTGATGCGCCCGATACTCTTCCGGGCAGAGCCAGATCTTCTTGTCCCGGAAGAGCTGCGAGGTATCCTCTGTTGCCTTAACATCCCCTGCGCTCCCCGGTTTTTCAAAGAAGGCCTTTAATGTTGACATCAGAAACGTCTTCCCAAACCGGCGGGGACGTGTGAAAAGGAAAATGCCGACCTCAGGATACGTGTCAATAATATCCTTCACGATCAAAGTCTTATCCACGTAGAGTGCCTTTGAGCCTATCTTCTTAAAATCACTGATGGCTGTATTGGGTTTTGGAAGTCTCATATTCATAGCAGTGCTTGGGGCGTCCATCGTTCCAGTACCATCCTGTTGCAAAACCACAGAGGGATCATCAACAACATTCGATATAATTTTCCCATCACTGTTCAGGCTTTCCATGCGATGCACCCCCTTAATCACCATTCTATCAGGTTTTTAGCAAATGTCAATCTCCTCAAAGGGTTTGTCCGGATTTTTGCTGCCGTATTTTCCTCTCAATAGAGCAGCCCAAATCGACACGCCAGGGGACGGAACGGACACCTCGGAGACCGGAATCGGCAAAAGCTCTTGCGCTGGAATCTTTGCCGCGCTAAAGTGTGGGCAGATGAGGGAAGCACTCATCTACAAGACGATTGGAGGAAAAGCAATATGAAATCCAGATTCTTTGCCCTGCTGCTGGTCCTGGCCATGGCAGCGACAATACTCACCGGCTGCGATCTCTTTACATCCGGCACCAATGAGAACGGCGGCAACGAAGAGAGCGGCAGCACCGGTGCTGTGACCCTCACAGACAAGTACACATTCAACGACCCCGAGGAACTGAAGTACGACAAGCGGTATGTCATCTACTACAGCTCCGATTCACTCCTGGTCTCCAGCGCGGTGTCCGCCGGCTACGGCATGAAGGAGACCTACTCCATTCTCTACGCCGATGGCAACGATGCCCCTCTGAAGCAGTTCGACTTCATCATCTGCAACAGCGAGGACGATGCCGCCAAAGTGGCAGAGTTTTACCTGGCTCAGGGTCAGACCTTTACAGCCGTAGAGAGCGACCCCTGTGTGCTCACCGCCGCCACGGAGGGTGAGGTGCTGGCGGCGACTCTGGCCAGCATTCAGTCCATGGGCACCATTTCTGAGGCTACGGTGAGCGCCTTCATAGAGTGGAACAACGCCAACTCCGGCGGCGTGCTGAAGTGATCACACGGGGATGAAACCTGGTAAACTGCGCGGAAATCGCCCCGGCATCTGGAAGGGCTTCTTCCAGATGCTGCGGGAGATCCGCATTCCCTGGCTGTGGATCGCACTGGCCTTTGTGGTGGAGATGGGATACAACCAGGTGCTGCTGCATCTGCCTACCACCACGGCGGAGATGATGAGCGGCAGCCTGGAGAACTCCGCTGTGATCCACGCGGTGATCTTCTACTTGAGCTACGGCGTTGTGGTGACGGCAGAGATGTTCCTCCTGGGCTTTGTCTGCCGCATGACGATCCGCAATGCCCGAGAGCAGATCTGGGGCAAAATGCTGCGGGTGCGGATGGACTATTATGACAGCCACACCCCCACAGCCCTCACCTCTGCCATTACCAACGACCTGGACGCCTCCATCGGCACCCTCACCCGTCTGGGCATTATCGTCCTGCCCTCTATCTACTACCTGATCGAGGCAATTCGGACCATTGGCAAGTACGACTTTCTTCTGGTTCTGTCCGTTCTCATCCCCATCCCGCTGCGGTATCTGTACTCCTTCATCCTGGGCCGGCTGAATTTCAAGACCCAGGCTGCTATCTACGGGCGGATCGGCACCCTCACCGGGTATCTAGCCGAACGGGTGCGCAATATCCCCCTGATCAAGCAGTTCGGCACAGAGAAACAGGAGCTGAAAAACGGGGAGACTGCGTCCAACGACCTCTTCCAGGCCAACATGAACGCCACCAAGCTGCAGTGCGGCGCCACGGGGGCCATGACATTGATCAATGTGCTGGGGCAGATCACCGTGATCCTCTTCGGTGTTCTCCTCCTGCGGAGCGGGCGCATCGACATGACCCAGTGGATCGCCTTCTTCCTCTTCTCCAGCACCATCACCAGCAGGATCATCGAGGTACTCTCGTACTGGGAGAGAATCAAAACCATCCAGGGCCAGGTGGCCCGGGTGATCGAGATTCTAGAGGCACCCCAGGAGAGTACAGCTGGGCAGGGTGCAGGCGCTGCTTCTGCCCAGACCGGGCACGCAGCCCCGGCAGTGGAATTCAACCACGTCACGCTGCACTACGGGAACAAGCCGGCGCTGCAGGATGTCTCCTTCCAGGCGCCTGCCGGGCAGATCACCGCTCTGGTGGGACTCACCGGGTCCGGAAAGACCTCCTCACTGAATCTTCTGGAGCGGTTCTATGAGGCGGACGGCGGCGCCGTGACCTTGGATGGGGTGGATGTCCGGGACCTGGCGCTGGACGACCTCCGCAGCCGCTTCTCCTATGTGCAGCAGGACGCCGGGGTGTTCAGCGGCACCATCCGGGAGGCACTCACCTATGGGATCCGCCGGACGGTCTCTGATCAGGAACTGCAGGAGGCCGCCCAAAGTGCCGGCGCCTGGGCGTTTATCCAGCGGATGCCGAAGGGCTTGGACACCGTCCTGTCTGCCAACGGGGACTCCCTCTCCGGCGGTCAGAGACAGCGATTGGTGATTGCCAGGGAGTTTTTGAAGAATGCGGATGTGCTGCTGCTGGATGAGCCCACGTCCGCTCTGGATGCCCAGACCGCAAAAGCCGTATCGGAGACGATTGTCCGCCTCTTTCGGGGCAAGACGGTGCTCCTGGTGACCCACGACATGTCCCTGCTCCCGGGGATGGAAAACATCGTCGTGCTCTCCGCCGGCGGCGTGGTGGGCAACGGGAGCTATACCAACCTGATGGAGCACTGCCCGCTCTTTGCAGAGATGGTGCACAGCCAACAGGGAGAGGAGGTCCGGAACGCATGCGCAACCTGAGACGCCGTGTCCAGCAGTATCTGCACATCTTCCAAGGGGTGTCCATCCCCTGGGTGATGCTGATGGTGGTGCTCCTGCTGAACATCGTGAATACCTATCTGGACCTGCTCACCGTTACCCTCACCGCTAACATCATAGACGGCTCCCAGCAGGCCATCAACCTGCAGCAGCTCGTCCAGTACATTGTGGTGATGGTGTCCACCGCCGCCATGAGTATGGTGATGGGGTACACCCAGAACTGGACCTATGAGAAGATCAACACCCGGGTCCGGGTGAAGATGTGGAACAAACTGATGCGGCTTCCCACCCGCTATTATGACAGCGAGGGCGGCGATGAACTGGTGAGCCGGGTCACCACGGACTGCAGCCAGGTGAGCGTTTATTTCGAGGTAGCCATCAACCTGGTAACGGCAATCTATGCGGCGGTGGCAGCCATCCGGCAGATGCTGGACTACAGCCCCGTGCTCACCAAATACGCCATGGTGATTATCTTCCCGCTGATCGTGATTTCAGGTGTTCTGGGCTGCGTGAACCGCATCGCCGGCCAGAAGACCCAGGCCACGTTCGCCGGCACCACGGGCTTCCTGGTGGAACGCACCCGGAACCTGCGGCTGGTAAAGGCGTCCCGGACGGAGGACTATGAGGAGAGGCGGGGGAAGGACCACTTCCAGAAGCAGTTCCGGGCTAGCTGGTGGGCCGTAGGCGTAAACAGCAGTTCGGTGCTGCTCATCGAATTGGTGAACGTACTGTCCATCGCCGTAACCTTCTTTGTGGGGCGCAATCTCGTCAATGCCGGGGAGATCACCGTGGCCAAACTCCTGGGTTTTTACACCATCTCCGGGATGATGGGAGTGCGGTTCATCACCCTGATGCAATCGTACAGCACGGTCAAGAACGCCAACGGCCGGTTGGAGAAGATCTCCGAGGTGCTGGACACCGCAGACGAGTCACGGGACGGTGTGGACTTCGACGTCTTCGATGCCGACATCGTGGGTAAGGATGTGTCCTTCAGTTACGACGGGCAGCGCAATGCCCTGGATCATGTAAACTTCCGCATCCCTAAGGGGGAGATCACCGCCATTGTGGGTTCCAACGGTGCCGGCAAATCTACTCTCTTCAAGCTCTTTGAACGCATGTACGACCCGGACAGCGGCGCCATCTGCTTCGGCGAAGACGATGTCCGCAAGTTTGAGATGGACTCCTGGCGGCGCTCTTTTGCCATCGTGAGCCAGGATAAGCCGCTGCTCTCCGGAACTGTCCGGGAAAACATCCTGTACGGCGTGAAGCGGAAGGTCTCCGAAGAGGAGTTTATCCGGGTCACGAAACTGGCCAATGTCTACGACTTCGTCATGGCAACCCCCGGCGGCTTCGATGCCCCCGTGGGCATGGGCGGCGGCAACTTCTCCGGCGGCCAGCGCCAGTGCATCGCCATTGCCCGGGCCATGATGCGGAATCCGGACTACCTGCTGCTGGACGAGGCCACCGCCAGCCTGGACGCCAAGAGCGAACAGCTGGTGAGTGAGGCCCTCACCAACCTGATGAAGGGCCGCACCACCATCATGATCGCCCACAGCTATCCCGCCACCCGGGGCGCCACCCATGTGATCGTGATGCGGGACGGCAAGGTAGAGGCCGAGGGCAGCCCGGAGGAGATGCTGGAGACCAACGAATACTACCGGTCTTTTGCCGCCAAAGCATCCTGATGCAGAGGAGAGATGCGTATTATGAAATCTACAATTACGAACCTCTATGATTACAAAAGCGCCTCGATCCCGGAGGAGCTCCGCCGCTGGCGGATCCCCGATGCCGAGATTCAGGCCCGGCTGGATACCCTGAGCCACAACCACTCCGTGGAGACGGAGCCGGACACCGTGGAAGCCCTGGACGGCGTGGCCTGCAAAGGGGAGAGCACCGTGCCTCGCTGGAACCGGCCCAATCTCCAGTTCTATCCTGGGCGGAAGCTCTGCAGCGAGACCATGGAAAACGCCCTCATCGGAGCCAAACTGGGGGAGACCCGCATGGTCCACACCGAGGAGGGGAATATCACCCTCACTGTCACCCGGATCGTCCGCCGCCGGCACATGCCGGTGGGAGACGCCCTGGTGCAGGCGGAGCACATCCCTGGCGTGTCCACTTTGGCAGACTTTGCCCGGTGGTACCGGGAGACCAATGCGCCGGAGCGGCAATACAACGCCAAGATGCGCATGGCCTATTATCTTCTGCATCAGATCACAGACCGCTCAGAATATGATATCAACGAGACGGAGAAGAAGGCCCATGTCTCCGAGCGGGTAGAGTTGATCTATCAGGCATACTTGAAGGCCGGCATTGATCCCACCATCCCGGAGGAGGGCACAGACTTCCTCACCGAGGAGCAGGCCAAAGAGAAGATGTACCGGCAGTTTGAGTCCACCTTCCCCATGGCAGTAGCCAGCGAATATCTGGTGCGCACCCTGGACGGCATCGATGATGTGGACGCCTTCTGCCAGGCCGGACTGGAGAAGCTGGCGGCAGACAACCACCTCACTGTGGAGAAACTGCTGCAGGACAACGGGATCTATGTCTGCCAGGAGCAGCTGCTGCAAAACCGGGCGTTGGAGCTGCTGGCGGACCACGCAGAGCAGTATTTGGAGGCGTGAGCGATGGTATACGAAGCGACCGATCAGACTTTTGATGAGCTTATCCAGGCGGACTACGTGGCCGTGGATTTCTACGGCACCCACTGCGGACCCTGCAAACTGCTGGAACCCGTGTACAACGAGATGTCCAACGATTACGCTCTCGTGCGTTTTGTGAAGGCAAACATCGATACCTGCCCGGAGCTGAAAGAGCGGTTCCAGATCTTTGCCGTGCCCACTCTGAAATACTTCCGAGACGGAAAGCTCTTCTACGAGGGCAAGCACCACGGGGAGCGGGAAGTCATGGACAAGGAACTGGCCAAGCTCCTCTACGACTGAGACTGAGAGGTAAGTTAATGGCTAAGATTCGCCTCAACGAGAACGCCGAAGTGGTGCGCACCGTGCGGGAGGGCCTCCGGGAGACCGGCGGATACTGTCCCTGCCGCACCGAGCGGAAGCCGGAGTACAAGTGCGTCTGCGAGGAGTTCAAGGCGCAGTGCGCGGACCCAGACTTCGAGGGGTACTGCCACTGCATGCTCTACTACAAAGAGCGCTAACAAATGCGGGGTCCGGCCAGATTGGCCGGACCCCGCGGTTTGGATATTGGGATGTTTGGCTTTTGGATTGCGCTGTCTCCCGCTCAGATGAAGTGGACGCCTCGGCTGGAGAGGTAGGTGCGGATCCGCTGATACCGGTCTCGGCTCACCGGGAGACAGGCCCCGTTCTCCATGAGGGCCTCATAGGTCTTGCCGAACCGGGCGGGCCGGACGGAGACCACGTTGGCGAGAGGCACCAGGTAGGACTGGTGGGTGCGGAAGAAGCCGAAATCGGAGAAGATGGCCTCCAGCTCGTCCATGGACCGGCGCACCCCATACTCCCGGCCGTCCAGGCAGAGGATCTTCACGGTGCGGTGCTCCTTCACGATGTGGGAGATCTCCCCGGGAGTGAGCAGGACCAGGCCCTCGCTGGTGTCCAGAGCGATGCGCTCCTGATGGGATTCTGTATTCTGCCGGGAGCGGTGCTCGAAGCGGTCCAGGGTCTTCTGAAGGCGCATCAGGTCTATGGGCTTGGTGAGGAAATCGAGAGGCTCGTAGTCGAAGGAGCGGGCGGCGAAGTCCACGTAGCCGGTGAGAAACACATAGGCGATGCTGGGGTAGTTCCGGTGGATGTACTCCGCAACGGAGAAGCCGTTGGTGTCCGGCATGTCGATGTCCAGAAAGGCCAGCTCGATGGGGGTGTCCTGGAGGACCTGGATGGTCTCCGCTGCTGAGGAGGCGCAGTGGACGAAAGCGGGCTCGATGAGCTGCTCCATGGCCTGCCGGGAGAGCTTCATGGAGTTGGCGTCATCGTCCACGATCAGGACCGGTATCGTTTTCATACGCTCTTCCCCTCCTCCATAGACAGCGGGATTTTGGCGATGCAGTGGATCACATCGCCATCGATGCGGGAGTACACCACGCCCCGGTAGCGGCGCAGCAGGTTCTGAATGCTCACAAGCCCGATCCCCTCATGGCCCTGTTTCGTGGACCAGCCGGGCTGATACATCCCCTGGAGATAGGCCTCCGGATTGTCCGGCAGATTGATCTTGTTGGCGGCGTGGATGATGCAGTTCTCGCCCCGCTTCAGAATATACAGGTGGATCCCGAAAGAGCGGTCCTGGTGGGTGCGGACCTCGTCGATGGCGTTCTGCAGCAGGTTTCCGATGACCTTGTTGGTCTCGTACACGCTGGTTACCACCGCGCTGAGGTCGTTTTGGATGTCCAGATACAGCTGAATGTCGTACTCCTGGGCCATGGTGCGGAAGCTGAAGAGCAGCGCGGCGATGGCGGGATCCTTCACCGGCATGATGGTGTTCATGGCGGCGGAGTCCGCGGTGAGGCTGTCCACATACTTTCGGCAGGCCTCCAGGTCTCCGTCTCGGATGAGGCCTGCCATGGCCTGGACGTGGAAGTTGTAGTCATGGCGCTGAGAGCGGATCACGCTCATATAGGCCTGCATTTCGTTGCGGTAGTCCTGGTCCACTAAGGTGGTGAGCCGCTCCCGCCGGCAGGACACGGCGAGGCAGACGGCATACAGTGAGCTAGACCAGAGAATGGTGACGATGGAGACGAGAACGGCCGCCTGCAGGTATGTGCCTGGGACGGGAAAGACATAGCAGAGGGCCAGTTCAGCGGCGGCCATCATACCGAGGACAAGCCAGATGTGCCAGATCTGTACCGGAGCGCTCTCCTCGCCCCTTGTGCGGAAGAACTCCGGCCAGTCCTCCGGGGGAAACTGGTTCCGGAGCAGGAACACGATGCCGGCAAAGGCCAGCGGCAGGGCGGGGGAGACAATCGCCCCCAGAATGGGAGACAGCAGCGCCAGAGACTGCCGGCAGTGCAGGGTGAGCAATCCGTATGCCCCGAGGGCGGTGAGCAGGGCGGCAACCCGCAGCTCCCACCGCCTCTTCCGCTGCAGGGGCAGTGCAATGGCCAGAAGGGGAAAGAGCAGCGGGGAGATGTCCAGGGAGACGGCGAACAGGGAGAGGCCGTAGCGGGGCAGGGCACAGAGAAGTCCTGCAATGCCGGCGCCTGCAAGGGCCTCTTTGGGTGTCTCAGCTGTGAAGAGACCGGCTGCAAACCAGGCGGCCGCGCTGCAGAGAAATACACAGACATACTCCATCGGACGGCAACCTCCTTCCCCAGCTTTCCGGATATCCTGTGGGAGAGTATAGCACGGGCTGCCTTTCTTTACAATTCCCTTCTTGCAGTCCGGACCGGCCGATCCTGCAAAATCCTGAACCCTATCGGTTCCGGGGCACCAGCGTGTGGATGGTCCTGATGGTGCACCTCTCGTAGATCCCCTGCAGGCTGGCGGGTATGTGGGGCAAGGGCTCCCGGGTGAGAAATACGAAGTAGTTGTCTGAGGCCAGGGCTGTATCTGCAAAGGCTTTGCTGGCAACGCAGGCATCGTTTTGATCGAAGAAGAGAATGCTGCTGTGTGTCGTCTGCAGTGCGTGCAGCCAGTTCTCCCCTAGATAGATTGCCGGGAGGCACTCCGCCGGACAGGTGAGCTTTACCCAGGGCTGGCGATAGGAGAGCTCGATGAGATCATAGAGCATGCTCTTCCCGGTGCCGCTGTCTCCCTGGATCAGGGTGAACTTTTCGCGGAGGGTGAAGTCGTAGCGGATGCGCTTGGTGGTGATCTGGACTCGATAATCTCCCTGCATGGTGCTCACTCCGTTTTCTCGATGAAATCGTCATAGGCGTTCATGTAGTCCACCATGCTGCGGATGGGCATGCCGTTGAAGTCGCAGACGGCGTTGATGTCCGCCTCATCCCGTTCTTCCGGGGAATGGAAGAGGAAGATCTGGGTGCACACGATGGTGATGTCGTGGAGAGGGCCGCAGTTGTCCCCGATGGAGGTGGCGTTGAACTCGTGCCACGGCTCCTTCAGCATCAGAATCAGGGTCTTGGCCCCGTTGGAGAGCCACTGGGGCGGCATGATGCCCAGCACCGGACTGCGGATCACGCATCCAAAGACCACATCGGATTTGTCTATATCCTGGATGATCTGGTGCACCAGGGGGTCTTCGAACCAGTCCTCTTCGAAGTTGTAGTCGAAGTACTTGCTGGCGGTGAGCAGCGTGTCTGGCGAGCGCTGAAAGCGGATGTGGATCATGGTGCATTCCTCCCTATCAAGTTGAAGCGGAAATAAATATAGATAATATAGCATGATATGTACATATACTATCATATCGTTCTGCTGAATTGGAGGATGTCGCGACGTGGAAATGCTGTAAAGCACGGATTTGATAATAAATAAATTAATGGAGTAAAATTGGCCGTGTAGAATACAGCACCGGCGCCCCTGGGCAGGGGCGCCGGTGCAAAGCGGTGTCTGATTTGCGGTGGTCAGTCGTCTACCTCGTGGTCCAGGATGGCGCCGGTGGTGCCATCGATCACATACTCGTACTGGAAGCCGTTGCAGCGGAACTCGATCTCATACTCCAGGCGGCCATCGTCCATGTCCCGCTCCACCTTGAAGCCGGACACCTGAGACTGGGAGAGACCGGCGTGGGCCAGGGCGGCAGCGGTGGCGGCGTCCTGGCCGATGTCCCCGGTGCCGGTGGAGCTGCTGCTGTGATGGCTGTCTGTGTGGTGGCCCTCTTCGTGGTGAGATGTGGAGTGTCCGTGGTTCAGGTCATCGCAGACCTCGGTCTCGCACTTGTAGATGGAGCCGTCTGCCGCAGTTACCCAGATGTCGTACTCAGTGCCATCGTGGCAGAACTCGATGTCATAGCCGGCGCAGTTGTGGTCCCAGTCCGATTCGGCCTTGATCCAGGTGATCTGAGACTCGGTGCAGCCGGCTCTGGTCAGGGCGGCGGACTTGGCGGCAGCCAGACCGATGTCTGCCGTAGAGTTAGAGGCGTGGTGGTCGTCCTCGTGGTGTGCGCTGGAGTGTCCGTGGTTCAGGTCATCGCAGACCTCGGTCTCGCACTTGTAGATGGAGCCGTCTGCTGCAGTGACCCAGATGTCGTACTCAGTGCCATCGTGGCAGAACTCGATGTCATAGCCGGCGCAGTTGTGGTCCCAGTCCGATTCGGCCTTGATCCAGGTGATCTGAGACTCGGTGCAGCCGGCTCTGGTCAGGGCGGCGGACTTGGCGGCAGCCAGACCGATGTCTGCCGTAGAGTTAGAGGCGTGGTGGTCGTCCTCGTGGTGTGCGCTGGAGTGTCCGTGGTTCAGGTCATCGCAGACCTCGGTCTCACACTTGTAGATGGAGCCGTCCGCCGCGGTAACCCAGATGTCGTACTCGGTGCCGTTGTGGCAGAACTCGATGTCGTATCCGGCGCAGTTGTGGTCCCAGTCCGATTCGGTCTTGATCCAGGTCACCTGGGAGTCCGTAAGGCCGGCCTTCTGCAGGGCGGCCGCTTTTGCTGCGTCCAGACCGATGCCTGCGGAAGCGGCGGGGGACTGTGTGGTGGCCGGCGCGGTGTTGGTGCGGACGGCCTCGGTCTCGTACTTGAGAATGGAGCCGTCTGCCGCGAGAACCGTGATGTCGTACTCGGTGTTGTTAGCGATGAACTCCAGTTCGTATTCGAGCTTGCCATTGTCCCGGTCCTGCTGGGCTTTGATCCAGGTCACCTGAGAATCGGTGAGACCGGCCTTCTTCAGAGCGGCTGCTTTGGCTGCCTCTACGCCGATATCGGTGGAATTTGCGGGGGACTGGGTGGTGGCCGGCGCAGTGCTGGTCCGGACGGGCTCGGTCTCATACTTGAGAATAGACCCGTCTGCCGCGAGAACCGTGATGTCGTACTCGGTGTTGTTGGCAATGAACTCCAGTTCATATTCCAGTTTGCCGTTGTCCAAATCCTGCTGCGCTTTGGTCCACGTCACCTGGGAGTCCGTGAGGCCGGCCTTCTGCAGGGCGGCCGCCTTGGCTGCCTCTACGCCGATGTCTGTAGAGGCGGCGGGGGACTGGGTGGTGGCCGGCGCAGTGCTGGTCCGGACGGCCTCGGTCTCGTACTTCAGAATGGAGCCATCTGCCGCGAGAACTGTGATGTCGTACTCGGTGTTGTTAGCGATGAACTCCAGCTCATATTCGAGCTTGCCGTTGTCCCGGTCTTGCTCAGCCTTTACCCAAGTTACCTGAGAATCGGTGAGGCCGGCCTTCTGCAGGGCGGCTGCCTTGGCGGCCTCTACGCCGATGTCTGCGGGCGCTGTGGTGGGGGCGGGGGTAGGCGCCGCGGCGGGCTTGGGGGTTGCAGTGGGCCGCGGTGCGGCTGTGGGCTGCGTGGTGGGTTGTGCGGTAGGCTGGACTGTGGGCTGTGCGGTGGGCGCTGCGGTGCGGATGGGCTCTGTCTCGTATTTGAGAACGGCGCCGGTCTCGGCGGAGACCTTTACCTCATACTCCGTGGAGCCGGAGACGAACTCCAGATCATACTGCTTCCGGCCGTCATCCCAGTCCGCCTCGGTCTTCAGCCAGGAGACCTGAGCCTCGGTGAGGCCCGCCCTAGTGAGGGCGGCGGCTTTGGCTGCATCCAGTCCAACGTCCTGCGCCGGGGTGGAGGGCACGGACACGCCCTCGGTGTCCCAGTCCAGAATGGCGCCGTCTCTGGCGTCTACCGTGGCCTCATAGAGAGTGCTGCCGGAGAGAAACTCCAGGTCGTAGACCACGATGCCATCGTCCCAGTCCTGGATCGCCTTCTGCCAGGTTACGGCTTCCTCGGTGAGGTTGGCCCGCTGCAGGGCGGCTGCCTTGGCGGCGTCCATGCCGATGTCCGTGCTGGTGGCGGGGTACGAGGGCTGCTGGGTGCTGCCATTGGAGCTGGCCCAGAGGATCTCTCCGGTGAAGGCGTGGACGATGTACTCGCCGCTGCCGCCGGTGTGGGCGATGGTGACGGTGTAGTTGGGGGTCTCATCGTCCAGCTCGGTGTCGACCTCCTGGTAGGTGAGATCTGCAGCGGTGATGCCGGCCCGGTCGAGGGCGGCTGCCAGGGCTGCATCCTTGCCCACCGGCATCCCGGGGGCGCCGATGGAGATGAGGTCCCGGAGCTCCTCCACGCTGAGCTGGGCCAGACTCTCAAAGGTGAGGCCGCTGTTGATGGCGATCACCTGATTCACCAGGGCCGCCTTGCCGGTGGAGATGTGATTGGCATCGGCCTGGCTGGACAGGTTCGGGCTCTCCGTGATGATCTGGCTCAGGACGCCGGCCTGGCTGGAGGCGGACTGGAGCACGCCGTCCACCGCGGCCACCAGCTCCTGCTGGAGCCGGGCACCCCGGTCGGCGTCCTTGTCCTCCACGGAGATGAGAATGGCGGAGGAGATCCGGTCCAGGTAGCCGTGGCGGACCAGAGCCCCTACGATGGCGTTTACCGCCACGTCCAGTTTGGAGCCCTCCAAGTCTTTGCCGCCGCCCATCTCAGATAGGATGGACTCGGCGTCCGGGTTCAGGGCCTTGCAGGTGAGCACCCGCTCAGAGCGGTTTACGGTGAGTTCGATGCTGGGGTTCACATCCAGGGAGATGGTGGCTGCCACCGCCCGGTTGGCTTGATACCAGAGGCCGCCCCCGCCGATCCCCGCGAGCAGGAGAATGGCCAGGCATGCTGCGAGGGCGGGGCGCAGCCAGCGGGACTTGTTCGATGTACGGACTTGCTCTGTCATGGGAATCACGTTTCCTTTCTCGGTGCTGCAGCGGGAAAGGACGTCCTCCAGATCGTCTGGCGCGGCGCGGCGGACGGCGCCGGCCAATTTCTCTTCCAGATCTCGATTCGTCATGTTGGTCAGACTCCTTCCAGCTGGACCTTTAGTTTTTTGAGTGCGCGGTGATACTTGGACAGAACGGTGGGCAGGGGCATGTGCAACATCTCTGCGATCTCCCGGTGCTTCAGCCCGGACACGGCGTGGAGCAGGACGATCTCCCGGGTGTCCTTGTCCAGAAGGGCAAGGGCGTCCTGGAGAACGGCCCGGTCCTCGACAGAGGTGAGCTTGTCCTCGGCGGGGATGGCCTGCCACTGCTCCTGGCTCAGATCTTCGCTCCGTGAGCTCTTGCGGAGCGAAGAGATGGCCAGGTTGCGGGCCAGGGTGAGAATCCACGCCATGGGGGAGCCCTGAGACCGATACCTGTCTGCCGTGTCCCAGATCTGTACGAAGGTGTCCTGGGTGATCTCCTGGGCATCGTGGGCATTGCCCAATACGCCGAGGACGGTGCCGTAGACTGCGCCGCGGGTGCGCTCATAGAGGTCTCCCAGGGCATTTTGATCTCCTTCTGCTACGGAGAAGAGCAGCCGGTCCAGATCCTGACGGTCCGGAGAGGTGTATGAAGTTGGGGCCGTTCTTGTTTGCATATGCAACGCCTCGATTGTCTGTCCACGATAGGAACGCACGGAAAGGCCGTTTTATTGCAGGGGCCTGAAAAATTTTGGGAAAATTTTTCGGCCCTGAGTATACCCCTTGCGGGGGCAAAAAACAACCGGTTCCGAGAAAAGTTTACAGTTCGATTTCCAACAATCGTGGGAATTGATGGGCTGGGCCAGCGGCAGTCTGCTGCATTGAGACACCGCCGGACTTGCGGAAAACGGTAAGACAAGTGCGGTGCCCTTGGCCGGAATATGCACGGATTGGCACCAAATATGGGTAAATTGGCGCACATTGCGCATTGGGTATTGTAAGGAAAGCAAAAATTTGCTATACTGCGGGACGGAGAAAACTGGCCGCTGGTGCGGCAGAAAGGATGATTCACATGGAATTGGCAGCCGGAACCAAACTGCACGGGTTCACGGTGCGCTATGTACAGCAGATTCCTGAGATCAAGGGCACGCTGTACCGCATGGAATACGACAAAAACGGAGCGGACCTGATCTGGCTGGACCGGGCGGACGACAACAAGACCTTCTGCATCGGCTTCAAGACGATCCCCCAGGACGACACCGGTGTTTTCCACATCCTGGAGCACTCCGTGCTGAATGGTTCCCGGAAGTATCCGGTGAAGGAGCCGTTCGTGGAGCTGCTGAAGAGCTCCCTGCAGACCTTCCTCAACGCCATGACCTATCCGGACAAGACGGTGTACCCCGTCTCCTCCCGCAACGACCAGGACTTCCTGAACCTGATGGACGTGTATCTGGACGCCACCCTGCATCCCCTCTGCGCCACAGATCCCCACGCATACCGCCAGGAGGGCTGGCACTATGAGATGGAGTCTCCAGACGGCCCCGTGATCTACAACGGCGTTGTGTTCAACGAGATGAAGGGCGCCTATGCAGACCCGGACACCACCGCCCAGGCAGAGCTGAACAAGCTGCTCTTCCCGGATACCTGCTACCGCTGGGAGTCCGGCGGCGAGCCGTCCCACATCCCAGACCTGACCTATGAGAACTACCAGGCCAGCCATGCCCGCTTCTATCACCCCAGCAACGCCCGGATCATCCTGGACGGCGCGGTGAATCTGGACGCGGCTCTGGCCAAGTTGGACGAATATCTCGCCCCCTTCGTCCGCATTGATCCCGATGCAGACATCCCCATGCAGGCGCCTGTCACGCCGGACGAGTGCACCGTCTCCTACGAGATCGGCCCCAACGAGGACCCCACAGACAAGGTGATCCTCACCGGCGGCTGGGTGTACGGCACCTATGCGGACCAGGAGCTCACCGTTGCCCTGGAGGTGCTGTGCCAGCTGCTGGCCGGCTCCAATGAGTCCCCCATCTGCAAGCCCATCCTGGAGGGCGGCCTGGCCCAGGACGTGAACTTCTACGCCATGAGCGGCATGCAGCAGAACTTCCTGGCCTTCCAGGCCCGCAACACCACCCTGGAGAACAAGGAGCGGGTGTGGCAGGTGCTGGAGAGCACCCTCACAGACCTGGCCAAGAACGGCCTGGACCACCAGCGGCTCCACGCCATCCTGAACCGCCAGGAGTTCAGCGCCAGAGAGCGGGACTACGGCGGCATGCCCAGAGGTCTTGTGGCCGCCCTGCAGACGTACAACACCTGGCTCTACGGCGGAGATCCGGCAGACGCCCTCCGCTTTGATGACATCTTCGCCTCCCTCCGCAAGAAGATCGATGAGGGCTGGTTTGAGACCCTGATCGAGAAGTACATCCTCCACAGCAACCACTGCGCCAAGCTCTGCATGGTTCCCTCCAAGACCATCGGCGAGGAGAAGCGTGCCGCCGAGGCCGCCCGTCTCGCCGCCGTGAGGGCCACCTGGGACGATGCCCAGATCAAGGCCGTGATGGACGAGTTTGCAGCCCTCCGCCAGAGACAGGCCACCCCGGACAGCCCGGAGCAGCTGGCGAGCCTGCCGGTGCTGAGTCTCAGCGACATCCCGGAGAAGGCCTCCTGGACCGCCGGCACCGAGAGCACCATCGGCGGGCGCCCAGTCCTCCACTACGACCTCGCCACCGATGGCATCACATACCTCAACCTCTTCTTCGACCTCTCCGATCTCACCATCGAAGAGCTCACCCAGGTGCCCATGCTCTGCCACGTTCTGGGCGAGCTGGCCACCGAGCACTACGACTCCCTCGCCCTCCACAGCTACATCGAGGGCAACCTGGGACGCTTCTCCGTGGACAGCGGCAACTTCTGCAAGTTTGGCGACCTGCAGGGCGCCATGCCGCGCCTCATCGTCTCTCTGGGCCTGCTGGAAGGCGGCAAGGAGGCGGCTAAGGTGGTGCTGAAGGAAGTCCTCCAGACCACCAAGTTCGACCCCATCCAGGTGTACAACATGGTCCGCCAGGCCCGGATCGGCTCCGAGCAGCAGATCGTAAACCGCGGTGACGGCATGGGCGTGATGATGGCCAATGCCTCCATCTCCGCCAAGGGCGTGGTGGACGATGCGTTCGGCGGCCTCAGCCAGCACCGCTACCTCCAGGCCACCGAGAAGGCCTTCAACGACAGCGGTGAGGCCATCTGCGCCGGCATGGCAGACCTCTGTCGCCGGATCGTCACCAGAGACCGGGTGCTGGTGAGCATTACCGGCGCCATGGATGCAGACTGGATCGCCTCTATCCTGGCCGACCTCCCCGCCGGCGAGATGGGGCCCCAGGCGGCATACACCCCCGCTCCGGCAAAGCGCCTGGGCCTGCAGATCCCCGCCAACGTGGGCTTCACCGCCCGGGTGGGCAACGCATACGCCGTGGCGGACGCGCTGCCCGGCGCCTCCCGCGTGGTGAGCAATCTCCTCACCTACGACTACCTCTGGAACGAGGTCCGCGTGAAAGGCGGCGCCTATGGCACCGGCATGCGGGTGGGCAATGACGGCAGCCTCATGTTCACCTCCTTCCGGGATCCCAACTGCACCCAGTCCCTGGACACCTTTCACGCGGCCACCGCAGCCCTGCGGGCGGCAGCTGCCAGCGGCCAGAAGCTGGACAAGTACATCATCAGCACCATCGGAGACCTGGACCCGCTGCTCACCCCGCGGATCGCCAGCTCCCGGGCGGTGGGCCTCTATCTCAGCGGTATGACCGAGCAGAGCAACCAGGCCCTTCGCACCGCGGTGCTGCACACCACCCCCAAGGACCTGGAGATTATGGCCGATCTCATAGACAAGGCCGCCGAAGTCTCCAGCACGGTGGTAGTGGGCGGACAGGCCGTTCTGGACGCCTGCGGAGACAAGATTGCCACACGGGAAGTGCTGTAAGGCTGAGATAGCCTGAGAGCCCCGCAATCACGAGAACAACAAGACCCGGATGCCGTTGCGGCATCCGGGCCTTGCTTTTGAACGGTATGTTGGGGAAGGGTGAGACCTGTGCGATTCAGAGATCCGGATAGGCGAAGCTCTCCAGGTCTATCACAGGCAGTTGGCCCCTCTTCTGGAGATGCATGGTGCCGTACAGGGGCAGGTACTGGATGGTGCCCACTCGGCGGAGATTGCAGTCTGCCAGCACATAGGCGGTCTTGATGCCGTATGCCGGGTTGCCCATGGCCCGGGACAGGGCGGGGTGTATGGTCTCATCGCCGGCACTTTTCACCATGATGGGGACAGCAGAGAAGTCTTTCTCGATGACCAAGTCCAGCAGCCCCACCGATCTTGCGTTGCAGAAGAACAGCGGGAATTCGTGGGCATGGAGCTCCTGGGCCACGAAGTTCTCGTAGAGCCCGGAGAGGTCCATCCTGGGGGTACCGCCCAGCAGCTGCAGCTGCGCCTCCTTGCCGTACACGGTGGTGAGAAGACCCACGTCCGGGAGATACAGCTTCACAAGGCTGCTCTTCGGCTGGAGCAGAAGCGGGGATTCGGGTCTCAAGACGCCATACGATGGGATCACAGCCTCCACCCTGGCCAGCTCGCGGAGGACATCTTCCACCTGCTCCAGGTCCATGCCCTCCTCCATATTCCGGAGGGAGAAGCACTTGAACGGCCGCTGCAGCCTGTCGGCGATCCGGCTATGGATGTCCGTGAGAAGCGGCTCTCCCCGCTCCGCCTCATAGGCGGCGAAATCCTCTGTGTACCGGTCCAGAATATCCCGGTGGATCCGGCTCACCAGCATCAGGTTGCCGGAGCGCAGGTATTCCGCCACCGCCTCCGGCATGCCGCCCACGATGAGATACCGGCGGAGATGGCCCAGGAAGGCCCTGTGGATTGCCTCGTCTATGGCCTTTCCCTCCTGGAAGCACGCCCGCAGATGTGCGAAGACGTTCTCCGGCATGCCCTGGGCGCGGACGAATTCCTCCAGGTCCATGGGGTACAGGGGAACCTCGCGGAGGTACCCCACCGGGACAGAGCGGACGGCACTCCAGTTCAGGGCCAGGGCGGAACCGCTGAGGACATACCGGTACCGGCCGTCCTGCGCCCAAAACTTGATCCGGGTGAGGATGTCCGGGAAGAGGTGGATCTCATCGAAGAAGAGAATGGTCTTGCCCGGGTAGATCTGGCACTGGAAGGCGGCGGAGAGGGCGAGCTCCAGGTCCCGGACAGTATGGCAGTGCTCTAAAACGGGCAGCAGATCGGCATGCTCCGCCAGGTTGATCTCCAGGGTCGGCAGGCCGGTTCTCTCCAGAAAGGAGCGGATCACTGTTGTCTTGCCAACCCGCCTGGGCCCGGACATACAGCCCGCCGCTGGAATTGTCCAGCCAATCTTGCAGATCCGCCTCGATTTTGCGCCAGAACATGGAATCACCTCCTCTGGTGTCCATGATACACCATGTGGAAAAGATGTTCAAGCGCTTTTGCACAAAAAAGATATGCGGTGCTTTACGCACAAAAATTGGTTTGAAATGGGAAGAAAGAAAAACTGCAAGCACGGAATATTGTAATACAAAATGACGCTGTTTGCTGCAAAATGTGAAATGTGCCATACCATTGGCTGCTAAAGAGAGACCGCCGGCTCTGCATGCGCAGGGCCGGCGGAGGGGAGATATGGGGATCAGGGGATGTTCACGATGCCGGCAAAGACGGGGAGATTCTCTTTTTGCACGGCGAAGAGGAAGGGACGATCAAAGGTGAGGGCAACCGGCCCCTGTTCGTCCGGGAGGGCCGCGCCGTCCTTGATGTCGATATAGATGAAGCCGGCGCCTTGGCACCCGAACTCATCGATAGACACCCGGGCGGCCTGGAGGACCCGGCTTACCGCGATGGCGTCCGGGGTGCCGTCCTCAAAGCGGACCTCCAGGGGCTCGAAGTTGGCGCAGGCGGGGTCAAAGACATCTGAGACGGCGAGAGATTGCAGGGTCTCCTTCAGCTCAGCCGAGGCGTGGACATCAAAGCGGGGGAGGGTGAGGGAGACCTCGGCGGTGGTGTGTTCCTGTTCTGCCGTCTCCCCGGAGAGCAGGGCGATGGCCGCGGGGTCCTCCAGCAGGTCCTCCGGTGCGGTGCCCTCGTTGGGGAGGATCAGCAGCATCTGGCTGTTGGCAAGCTCCAACTGGATGGCGGTGAAGTGGTCTGTCTGCCAGAGCGGACAGAATGGCAGGGTGCTGTGCATCAGCATGGCGGGGACATCGCCGCCGGGGGTGTGGAACACGCCCTCTGTGGTGGCGGACTCCGGGAATCCCATGAGCCAGCTGTCCTGATAGGATACGGTGGAGACCAGAGCCAATGCGGTGTTAGGGTCCATGTGCAGCGCACTGGTCTGCCGCTCCAAAAGGTAGTCTGTGTGCTCGTTGATCCACGTCTGCAGGGCGGTATCATAGGCGGTGGTGCCGGGGGTGCCGCTGTATGCGGAGGCGAAGTAGTTCGTGGCCAGGGACTGGAGCACCTTCTGGCTGTACGTCAGACCGGTGCGAAGCCAGAGGGAACTGGCTAGATCCAGGTGGGAGGCGCCGTCTGCCATATAGAGGGCATTCCACATCCGGGACGCCTGGGTGCGGATTGTCTCCAGGTCGTCCTCGCCCAACAGGTCCAGAATCTGCTGTTGGGAGTCTCCGCCGGCGGTCTCCGCCAGCATGGACAGGGCGAGATAGAGGTTCATGGGGGTGCAGACGGTGTTCTCGCCGCCCTGTCCCTTCAGAAGGGCGGGAAGTGTCTTGGCGAGGTACGGGCGGAATGGTTCCTCATCATCGTTGGACAGGGCCAGCTGTTCCTGCTCCTTCGCCCACTGGCTGTACGTGGCCTCCGTCCGGGCCACCCTTGCGGGATAGAAGGGCGCGGCCAGAAGCTTGGCGCCGGAGAGCTTCACGTAGTCCTCCTCGTTCTCCGGGTCTGCGTATTCCGCAGAGCCGCTGAGACTATCGTTGGGAAGGGCGTCCTCGCCGTCTCCCGGGGGTGCGGCGGGCTCCGCCCCCGGCGGGGGCACATCCGCAGGGGCTTCTGCAGGGGCCTCCGGGGGCAGCAGAGAGTCTGCGCTGTCTACGCTGTTTTCGGCGCTGCCGCCGTTGTTTCCGTTGGTAAAGAGGTTCACATCTGTCCCTGCCTCCGGCCGGCCGCTGCCGAGCTTGCCGGTGGCCAGGGCGCCTGCGCCGATGCCCAGCACCAGCACCGCGGCGGTGGCGGTGAGCCACATATTCCAGCGGCGCTTTCGTCTGGCCGCCCGTCTGCCGGCGGAGACCACATAGCGGTCCTCCACCTGGCCTAGAGCGTCCATAAAGTCGTCCAGTTTCATAGCCAGCCTCCTTGCTTCAGGTATTTCTGCAGCTTCTTGCGGGTGCGGTACAGGGAGGACTTCACCGCCGCCTGGGTGGTGTCCATGGCATCCGCGATGGCGGCGATGCCGTCCATGTACCAGTATCGTTTCAGAAAGAGGTCCCGCTCATATTCGGGGAGGGCCTCCAGAAAGTGGTTCACGGTCTGGGTGAGCTCCTTGGCCGCCACGTCATCGAAGACGTCCCGGCCTGCGGGAATCCACTCCGCCAGCTCATCCAGGGCGAGCTCCGCCTCCCCGCCCCCTCGCCGGGCGGCCATCCGTTTGCGGAGCCGGTCCAGGCTGATGTGGCGGGTGATCTTGCCCAGAAAGGCCTGCAGGACATTGGGCCTCGTGGGCGGTATGGCGTTCCAGGCGGCGAGATAGGTGTCGTTGACGCACTCCGCCGCATCCTCATCGCTGGACAGCACATTGTCCGCGATCTTGTGCAGGTAGGAGCCGTATTTCTGCTCGGTTGCATCGATGGCCTGCTGGTCCCGGGCCCAGTACAGGTCTACGATGGCCTCATCATCCATGGGGTGTGCCCCCTTTCTCTTTCCCTCACCCTATTAGACGAAAAAAGGGAGGATTGGTAGCGGGGAAGGGGAAGAAAATTTGATTTGAAACTGGGCAGGAAAAAGCCCGGCGCCGTGGGGACGGCGCCGGGCTCCGATCATGGTTGGTCACTTTTTGCGCTTGAAGAAGTCCTTTACGGGAGATCCCGGGGGATTCAGCTCCCCCATGGCCTCTGCATAGGCCTTCAGTTTATCCCGCTGCTCGGTGGTGAGGTTGGTGGGGACCGCCACCTGGATGGTGACGTACTGGTCTCCCCGGCTGCGGCTGTTCACCACGGGGGCGCCCTTGCCCCGCATGCGGATCACGGTGCCGGGCTGGGTGCCGGAGGGGATGTTCTGCTTCACCTTGCCATCGATGGTGTCTACCTGGATCTCCGCGCCCAGGGTGGCCTGGGTGAAGGTGATGATCTGGGTGGTGTGAATGGTGGGGCCCTCCCGCTGGAACCGGGGGTCCTCCCGCACGTTGACGTTGATCAGCAGATCGCCGCTGGGTCCGCCGTTGGCGCCGCCGTTGCCCTCGCCCCGCATGCTGATCCCCTGGCCGTCATCGATGCCGGCGGGGATACGTACCTTGATCTTCCGCTGCTTGCGGACCTGGCCGGAGCCATTGCAGTCCTTGCAGGGCTTGCGGATGATCTTGCCGGTGCCACGGCACTTGTCGCAGGGGGCGGTGGAACTGAAGATGAAGCTGCCGCCGCCGCGCTGAATGCGGACCTGGCCGGTGCCTCTGCAGGTGGGACAGATCTCCGCCGCGGTGCCCGCCTCGCAGCCGGAGCCCCGGCAGGTGGAGCAGTTCTCCATGCGGTTCAGGCTGATCTCCTTCTCCACGCCGCGCATGGCGTCCATGAAGTCGATTGTGAGGTTCACCCGGAGAGAGGTGCCCTGTCTCGGGGCGTTGGGGTTGGCCTGTCTGCCGCCGCCTCCGCCGAAGCCGCCAAATCCGCCGAAGCCGCCGCCGAAGAGGTCGCTGAACAGGTCCCCGATGTCGCCAAAGTCCATGTTGGGCCCGCCGGCGCCGAAGTTGGGATCTACCCCCGCGTGGCCGAACTGGTCGTAGCGGGAGCGCTTGTCGTGATCGGAGAGGATCGCGTAGGCGTCGTTGATCTCCTTGAACTTCTCCTCGGCATCGGGATCGCCCTGGTTCTGATCGGGATGGTACTTGATGGCCAGCTTGCGGTAGGCCTTCTTGATCTCCTCATCGGTGGCCGTCCTGGACACCCCAAGTACCTCATAATAATCTCGCTTTTGGTCTGCCATAGATGCTCCCCCTTTTGCGCAGGAAGCGGCGGGACGTCTCTAGGCGCCCCGCCGGCCTCCCGTGGTGGGTTAATTACTTGTTGTCGTCGTCCATGACCTCGTAGTCTGCATCCACTACGTTGGGATCACCGCCGCCCTGGTTGCCGCCGTAGTTCTGGCCGCCACCGAAGCCGCCGTTGAACCCACCGGCCTGGCCGTTGAAGCCGCCGCCCATGTCGGGGCCGGGGCCCTGCTGTCCGGCAGCGTTCTGATAGAGCTTCTCGGAGATGGGATAGAAGGCCTTGGCCAGCTCCTCCGTGGCCTGCTTGATGGCCTCGGTGTTGTTGCCCTTCATGGTCTCCTTCAGCTTGCCGATGGCGGACTCCACCGTGGCCTTGTCGGAGGAGGAGAGCTTGTCGCCCATATCCTCCATGGCCTTCTCGGTCTGGTAGATCATCTGGTCTGCCTGGTTGCGGGTGTCCACCTCTTCCTTCCGCTTGGCGTCCTCAGCGGCGAACTGCTCGGCCTCGCGGACGGCGCGGTCGATGTCCTCCTTGGACATGTTGGTGGAGGAGGTGATGGTGATGTGCTGCTCCTTGCCGGTGCCCAGATCCTTGGCGGACACGTTCACGATGCCGTTGGAGTCGATGTCGAAGGTGACCTCGATCTGCGGGGTGCCGCGGCGGGCCGGGGCGATGCCGTCCAGGTGGAAGCGGCCCAGGGTCTTGTTGTACTGTGCCATCTCCCGCTCGCCCTGCAGGACGTGGACCTCAACGGAGGTCTGGCCGTCTGCGGCGGTGGTGAAGATCTGGCTGGCCCGCTTGGGGATGGTGGTGTTGCGCTCGATGAGCTTGGTCATGACGCCGCCCATGGTCTCAATGCCCAGAGACAGCGGGGTGACATCCAGCAGGAGCAGGTCCTTGATCTCGCCCTTCAGCACGCCGCCCTGCAGGGAGGCGCCCATGGCCACGCACTCGTCCGGGTTGATGCCGCGGTAGCCCTCTTTGCCGGTGAGCCGCTTTACCATCTCCTGGACGGCGGGGATCCGGCTGGAGCCGCCCACCATCAGGACCTTGGACAGCTGGCTGCCGGAGAGGCCGGCGTCGCTGAGGGCCTGGCGCACGGGGCCGGAGGTGGCCTCTACCAGGTGTGCGGTGAGCTGGTCGAACTTGGCCCGGGTGAGGGTCAGGTCCAGATGCTTGGGGCCGGTGGCGTCTGCGGTGATATAGGGCAGGTTGATGGCGCTGGAGGTGACGCCGGAGAGCTCGATCTTGGCCTTCTCGGCGGCCTCTTTCAGCCGCTGCATGGCCACCTTGTCTCCGGAGAGGTCGATGCCATCGGTGCGGCGGAACTCGGAGACCATCCAGTCCATGATGCACTTGTCGAAGTCATCGCCGCCCAGCCGGTTGTTGCCGGCGGTGGCCAGCACCTCGATGACGCCATCGCCCACTTCCAGCACGGAGACATCGAAGGTGCCGCCGCCCAGGTCGTAGACCATGATCTTCTGGGAGTCTTCCTTATCCACACCGTAGGCCAGAGCGGCTGCGGTGGGCTCGTTGATGATGCGCTTGACGTCCAGGCCTGCGATGCGGCCGGCGTCCTTGGTGGCCTGGCGCTGGGCATCGGTGAAGTAGGCGGGGACGGTGATGACGGCCTCGGTGACGGTCTCACCCAGATAGGCCTCTGCGTCTGCCTTCAGCTTCTGCAGGATCATGGCGCTGATCTCCTGCGGGGTGTAGCGCTTGCCATCAATGGTGACACGGTGGTCTGTGCCCATCTCACGCTTGATGGAGATGACGGTCCGGTCCGGGTTGGTGATGGCCTGGCGCTTTGCCACCTGGCCCACCATGCGCTCGCCGTCTTTGGAGAACGCCACAACGGACGGGGTGGTGCGGTTGCCTTCCGCGTTGGGGATGACAGTGGCCTCGCCGCCTTCCATAACGGCGACGCAGCTGTTGGTGGTACCGAGGTCGATGCCAATGATCTTGGACATAGTAGGTTCCTCCTATATAAAGTAAATTTCTATAAACGAAGTAAGGTGAATGTGCTGCAGCCTGTGCAGCGCAGGAAATAGCGAATCAGTTGGCCACTTTCACCATGGCGAACCGGATGACTTTGTCTCCCAGCTGGAATCCCTGCTGAAAGACCTCCACCACGGTGTTCTCCCCGTAGTTTTCGTCCTCCACATGCATCACGGCGTTGTGGTACTTGGGGTCGAAGGTCTCGCCCTCGGCGGGGATCTTCTCCACCCCCAGGCCGTTCAGGGCGTCCTGCAGGCCTTTCATGGTCATCTCCACGCCTTTGGCATAGGCTTCATCCGTGGTGGCCTGCTTCAGCGCCCGCTCCAGGTTGTCGTAGACGGGAAGGATGGCCTTTACGGTCTGGGCCTTGGCCTCATTCCAGGTGTTCTCCTTCTCCTTGGTGGTGCGCTTGCGGTAGTTGGCGTACTCGGCGGCCAGGCGGAGCATCTGCTCCTTGGTGTCTGCCAGCTGCTTGGCGGTGTCGTCTGCCGGCTTCTCCGGGGTGGTGTCCACCGGCTCCTCCTCCATGCATACGGCGGTGTCCTGCTGTTCTGCAGCAGGCTGTTCCGGGGTTGGAACCTGGGGAGCCTCCTGGGCGGTGTTCTCCGCGGCCTCAACGGTCTTCTCCTCGGTCTTGTTGTCTGCCATGGGAATCTATTCCTCCTTATCCGGCTTTGCAGGGGGCAGTTCGGTCTGTCCGAACAGCTTGGCCAGGCCGTCTGCCACGTAGGACAGTTTGGCGGCCACCTTGGCGTAGTCCATGCGGGTGGGTCCCACTACGCCGATGACGCCCTTCATGCCGTCTCCAATGTCGTAACTGGCCAGCACTACGCTGGTGTCTTTCAGCTCCTCCGCCACGTTCTCCGGCCCGATGAGGATCTTGGCGCCCTCCTCGTTCAGGGCGGGGATGGCCAGAGACTCGGTGAGGGCCTTCTCCTCAGAGAGATAGGTCATCAGCTTCTGGGCCTTGTCCAGGTCCTGGTACTCCGGGTGGTCCAGGATGTGGCTGGTGCCGGAGGTGTACACGGAGCTGTGTTCCAGTCCGTCCAGCACCTCCATGGCAAAGGAGACCACCAGAGAGATGAGTCCGTAGGAACTGCCGGCGGCGTGCTCTGCCACCCGCATCAGCTCCGGGGTGAGCTGGTCTAAGGTCTTGCCCACGAACGCGGTGTTGAGAAGCGTGGTGAGCAGCTGCAGCTGGGGCTCCGAGAGCTCTGCCGGCAGCCGGAAGAGCTTGTTCTTCACCACGTTGGTGTCTGTCATGACAACCGCGATGAAGGAGTTGGTGTCCACCAGGATGAGATCGAACCTGCGGATCGTGATCCGCCTGGCGTTGCCCGCCAGGGCGAACGCCGGGTAATTGGTGAGGGCCGATACCATCCGGCCGGCCTCGTTGATCACCTTGTCCAGCTCCTGCATTTTGAGGTGCAGGGCCTCGTTGATCTGCCGGGTCTCCTCCAGGCTGAGCCGCTGCTCCTCCATGAGCTCGTTGACGTACAGCCGGTAGCCCTTGGGGGTGGGGATCCGTCCCGCGGAGGTGTGGGGCTGCTCCAGGTACCCCTCCTCGGTGAGATCTGCCAATTCATTGCGGATGGTGGCAGAGGAGACATTCAACCCTGCGGTCTCCATCAGGGCCTTGGAGCCCACCGGTTCTGCGGTGCTGATGTAGCTCTCCACCACAGCCCGGAGCACTTTCTTTTTCCGTTCTGTGAGTTCCATGGCCCTCCCCCTCTGCGGTTTTAGCACTCACCTTGGCTGAGTGCTAACCAAAGATACCACCGCCGGGGCCGTCTGTCAATAGGGAAGTTTGTAAATTAACTGTGAATGTCTCGGACTGCGAAAAACCGCCCGGGGATTTGCAGTGCCCTCCGGGGATTGCTAACCCCGGCAGGGGAGGGAGCGGGGGACCGTGCCGAGGCAAGGCGGTGGGCGGGGGTCCAGGCGGCAAAACAGGCAAACCGCCGCCTTTTTTCGCGGAAATTGCTCTTTCCTTTTCCGCCGGTCTGGTGTACAATTGAGCGGAAAATTTCCCCTGGCGGGCCGTCCCGCCGTTTGGAGGTAATTATGCGCGGTATTTCCCTCTTCCCATTGCAATTGACCGCCAGTGGCATCGGCCTGGTGCTGGACGCCGTGAAAGACGGATTGCATTGGTTTATCTCCGGCCTCACCCCGGCCTTCCTCTGGGCCGTGCTCGGCATCGCCGTGTGCATCGCGGTCTTCTCCTACTACTGGGTCTGCCTGAAGCCCCGCCCCCACTCCCTGGAGTGGATCGAGATGGCCGAGGCCAAGAGCAAGCCCAAACGCTTCTCCTTCACCTTGCCCTATCACCCCATGACCCGGGCGGACGTGGTGCCGGTGATCGTGCTCACCCTGGCCTACGCCCTCACTGCCTTCTTCCAACTGGGCAATACCAAGTCCCCCCAGACCTGGCAGTCTTTCGACAGCTACGTGTACGTCAGCTTCCAGTCCGACACTCCTGTGGAGATCGGCGGCGTGGGCTGGTTTGCCGGCCTGGACACCGGCAACTACGCCCTGGAGGTCTCCATGGACGGGGAGCACTGGACCGCCCTGCGGCTGGTGGAGGAGGTGTGGGACAACGGCACCTACCGGGAGAAGCAGTCCGGGGAGGACACCACCGGCATGAGCACCCGGGAGGCCTACTACTGGACGGAAGAGGACCCGGACGCCACCATCGGCTCTATGGTCTCCTTCAACCAGGGCTATAACACCGTGTTCAAGTGGCACAAAATCACCGAGACCAACGGCGCCACCGTGACGGGCCAGTACTTCCGGCTCACCGGCAAACCGGACACCACCCATCCGCCCATGGAGATGGGGGAGATGGTCTTCTACGGGGCCGATGGGGAGAAGCTGGAGTTCCACCCCCAGAACGGCGCCTATAACCTCTTTGACGAGCAGGACCTGGTGCCGGAGCACTCCACCTTTATGGACTCCACCTATTTCGATGAGATCTACCACCCCCGCACCGCCTATGAGAACCTGCACCATGTGTACCCCTATGAGGCCTCCCATCCGCCGCTGGGCAAGCTCATCATCGCCCTGGGCATCACCATCTTCGGCATGACCCCCTTTGGCTGGCGGTTCATGGGCACCCTCTTCGGCGTGCTGATGGTCCCCATCCTCTATGTCTTCCTGAAGAACCTCTTCGGCAAGACCAACCTCGCCATCTGCGGGACCTGCCTCTTCACCTTCGACTTCATGCACCTGGTGCAGACCCGCATCGCCACCATCGACACCTACGGCGTGATCTTTATCTTGCTGTCGTACTACTTCTTCTACCGATGGCTGGCGGTGCCTGCGGGCAAGCCCTTCCACAAGTATTTCATCCCCCTCAGCCTCAGCGGCATCATCTGGGGCATCGGCTGCGCCTCCAAGTGGACCGTGGTGTACGCCGGCATCGGCCTTGCCATCATGTGGCTCATCGGGGTGATCTTCCGGGGCCTGGAGTGGCACCGGCTCACCCATCCGTCTGTCCATGACGAGCAGACCGCCGCAGCCGGGGAGGCGGAGGGAAAGCCCGAGGCCAAGAAGAAGTCCAAATCCAAGGGCAAAGGCAAGGCCAGAAAGACGGACAAGCCCGAGCCCAAGCCCATGCCCTATCCCCAGCATGTGGTCTGCACCGTGCTGGCCTCCATCCTGGTGTTTGTGATTCTCCCGGTGTGCATCTATACCTGCTCCTACTTCCCCTATGCCACCGCTCGGGGGAATGAGGGCTCCTTCCTGGACATGGCAGGGGAGTCCCTCTCCTGGCCTGTGACCAAGCTCCCCGAGTATATTCAGACCGCCGGAGAGTCCATCACCCCGGAGGACGGCCTGGGAGACCGGGCCACCAAGTTCTTCAACGCCATCCCCACCAACGACAACCCGGTGGACATCATGATGAAGAACCAGTACTTCATGTTCACCTACCACCAGGGGGTCCACGATGCCCACCCCTATCAGTCCTACTGGTATCAGTGGATCTTCGATGCCCGCCCCATCCTCTATTACCGGGACCTGGATTTCCAGAGCGTGAACGGCACCAAGTCCCTGTTCGCCAGCTTCAATAACCCCCTGGTGTCCTGGATGGGCCTCGCCGCCTTCTTTGTGGTGGTGTACCAGACCATCCGCCGCAAGAGCGGGACAGGCCTCTTCATCGTGATCAGCGTCCTGTCTCAGTTCGTGCCCTGGCTGGGCATCGGGCGGACCCTCTTCGCCTATCACTACTTCCCCACGGTGCTCTTCCTGACCTTCGCCATCAGCTACATGCTAAATGATATGCTGGACCGGAAGCGGAAGGGGTACCGCCAGGTGGTGTACGGCTTCACCGGCTGCGTGGTGGCCCTGTATGTGGTCTTCTACCCGGCCCTCATCGGCATCTACATGCCCACCTGGTATGCCGAGCTGTTCCTGCGCTGGTTCCCCAGCTGGCCCCTGTAACGGAAAAGGAGAGAGACATGTACCTCTGCGATGTCCACACCCACACCAAAATCTCCCCGGACAGCAAGGCCGCCCTCCGCGACATGGCGGCGGCCGCTGCCGCAGCGGGGCTCCAGGAGCTCTGCGTGACCGATCATTCCGATCTTCTAGGCTGGCACGGGGAGTCCATCACCAGCTTCCCCTGGGAGGCGGCCCTGGCCCAGTATCGTGAGGCCAAGGAGACCGCCCCGGAGGGCCTGGACCTCCGCCTCGGCATCGAGCTGGGCTCCTCCACTTTCGACCCCCCAGTCGCCCAGGCCATCCTGGACGGGGCGGGAGACCAGTTGGACTTTGTGCTGGGCTCCTTCCACAACTGGATCGGGGCCATGGACAATATCGAGCTCTACTCCACGGATTTCACCGGCAACCTGGACCTCTGCGTGCGGGCCATGCTCCTCTGCCTGGAGCACACCCGCCGGATGATCCGGGACTATCCCACCTTTTACGACTCCCTGGCCCACATCGCCTATCCCCTCCGCTACGCCGCCCGGGACGGCGTGCCGCTCACCATCCAGGCCTTTGAGGACCCGGTGCGGGACATCTTCAAGACCGTGGCGGAGACCGATCATGCGCTGGAAGTGAACACCCGGCACGGTCTGGACCTGGACTCCTGGAACTTGATCCTCCGGTGGTTCAAGGAGGCCGGCGGTGAGCTTGTAACGGTTGGCAGCGATGCCCACACCCCGGGGGACGTGGGCCGGGGTATCCCGGAGGCGCTGGACATCATCCAAGCCGCCGGATTCCACCGGATCGTGACCTTCCACCGGAGAAAACCGGTGTTCCACAACCTCTAATTCAGAATACAGCGGCGGGTGAGACCCCGCCGAACACAGAAAGGACTGCTGTACTATGAAGATCGCCATCGCCTCCGATCACGGCGGCTATGAACTGAAAGAGCACCTGAAGGAGTATCTCACGGCCCAGGGCCACGAGCTCACAGACTGCGGCACCAACAGCCTCGCCTCTTGCGACTACCCGGACTTCGGCGCCATCGCGGCGAAGATGGTGGCGGCCAAACTGGTGGACCGGGGGATCGTGATCTGCACCACCGGCATCGGTATCTCCATCACCGCCAACAAGGTGGACGGCATCCGCTGCGCCCTCTGCGGGGACATCCTCTCCGCCGAGCTCACCCGGCGCCACAACGATGCCAACATGCTGGCCATGGGCGCCGCCATTATCGGCACCAAGACCGCAGAGCGGATCACCGATGTGTTCCTCACCACGGAGTTCGAGGGCGGCCGGCACCAGCGCCGGGTGGACAAGATCATGGCCCTGGAGCAGGACTGAGACCATCCATGCCCAAACCCCATAAGACAACAACCGGGCCGGAGGCAGCGTTGAGGCTGCCTCCGGCCCGATGTATTTTGTCCTGTTTGGTTCGTTGCCTTTTGACTGGCTGGTGGGGATCAGGCCTTGGGCGCGGTGCCATAGGAGAGCATGGCGGCGGCATCCCGGAGAAAGCGGAGCAGATAGCTGGAGGCGTACAGGACGAGGGCCAGGAGAAAAAGGGCCTGCCCCAGGTTCCAGCCAAAGTACGGGGTTGCATCGGACTGGAGGGCCTCCAATGCCGCGCCCTCTGCCCCTCGGAGTGGCATAAGGTACCGGACGCCGCAGGGGATGAGATAGACGATGATTGCCCTGCCGCTTCCCCGGGCGCAGTCTCGATCCCGGTCCTGCAGAAGCGCAGCAGACCGGCTGCTGAGGCTGTACAGCAGAAGCCAGAGGCCGGCGGCCTGCAGCACGTTGAGAAAGATTCGGGTGGCGGGATAGGGGAAGAACAGCACCGCGATGGAGAGCACTACAGTTCCCGTGGCAGCGGCCAGTGCCGGGAGGTACTTCTTGTCTTCCCGGACACAGAGCGCCGCGCCGGCGGTGAGGCCGCAGCAGGCCAGGGCGTTCAATACCTGCACTGGGATTAGGATCGCCTCGGCGGTTGGGAAGAAGTACCGCACGATGCTGTATCCGGTGAGAAAGAGACCGATGAGCTCGGCGTAGAAGACGACCTGCAACCCCCGGCCGATGGATGGATAGGACTTCATGACGCGTGCCTCCTTGCAGACAGTGGGAAGAGGGAAAAACCCAAAAGTGAAACGTTTCACATCCGAGGACAGCATAGCACTTTAGCGCCGGTTTGTCCAGGGGGAATTTGAAAATTTTGTCTGCGGGCAGGGTGAAAAAAGGCGGGGGGCAGCATCTGCTGCACCCCGCCGGATGGTTATTGTTGTGTGATGGACGCCGCCCGCTCAGAGATCGGACGCGGTGCTGTACTCCAGAAGGGCGCTGGCGCTGCTGAGGTACTGGAGCAGCAAGGCGGAGAAGAGCAGCAGGGGGATGAGGCACAGCACCGTGCCGCCCAGCTTCCAGCCCAGGGAGACGAAGTGGTACATGTGGGAGGTGGAGGTAAAGCTGTGGTCCACAAAGCGGGTGAGGGTGAAGTACCGGATGCCGCAGGGGATGAGATACAGCAGGGAGGCCTTGAAGCCCAGGTTGGCGCAGGGCTTGTCCCGGTCCTGAAGCAGGGAGGATGTCTCGCTGCACACCGCTTGGATGAGAAGCCAGGCCACAGCGCCCTGGAGGAAGCAGAGAAGGAATCGGTTGATGTCGTAGGAGACGAAGAGCGCCGCCAGAGACAGCAGAACGGAGGCGATGGCCAGTGCCAGGGCTGGGGCGTACTTCCTGTCTGCCGAGAAGCAGATCGCCGTGCCGGCGGTGAGACCGCAGCAGGCCGCGATGTCCAGCACCAGGATCACTCCTGCGATGGCCTTTGCCATGCCGAAGAAGAAGCTCAGGACGCTGTAGCAGCCGATGAGCATGATGAGAAACTGGGTGAAGAACAGAACCCGGAGTCCCCGGGTGATGGTGGGATAGGCTTTCACGATCAACAAACCTCCTTGTCTATCGGGTGTATGAAGCGGAGAAGGAACGCTAAGGGCAGCGGACACAGGGCTTGGGACTGTCTTGCCCCAATGCACCCTAAGCTACCGCCCCTATTGTACCGCAAGAGGGGGCGGGTTGTCAAGGGAGGGAATCTGCAATTTCAATATATTGGAATGCGTTTTTACAGTTTCCTGGCTCGTCTGCATAGAGGAGATGGTTTTTTGAAAAAAGTTCTCAAAATTGCCCCTCCAATATGGCGATTGCC
>CANRFN010000058.1 GCA_947629915.1 uncultured Oscillospiraceae bacterium
CCGGAGAGAGCACGAATGTGTGAGAGTATTACACGAAATCCTCGTTTTTAGGTATGACTATAATTCGCAGTATCACCAGTACTGGTAGATCAGCATGCTGCTGATACCCATGGGGATGGCAAACCGCTTGATCCAGGGGCGGAACCGCCCGTCCTTTGTGGGTTTTGCCAGGTCGCAGACGCGGCCCATGGCAAAATCAGTAAACGCATCCACGATCTTGGATGCCGCCAGGATGGTGCCCACAATGGCAGGTACCATACCCAGCACGTCGGTGCAGAACGTCATGAGGTACATGCTGGCAAAAACGAATGTGAAGTTGTTGCCGAAGTCGCCCATGGCATAGCCGACCTTGTCTCGTATGCCGAAGGGCCTGGTTGTTTTCTCGCTCATATCCGATCCCTCGCTTCTCTTCAGATTTGGGGCGGGGTATCCGTCCCATACCCAAGAATACTGGAAACAAGAAATGGAGTGTTAGAAGGGAAATCGGAAACTTTAGCAAATCTTCGACGAATTTCCAAATAATTTTAGAGGACAACCGGGCTTCTTTGCATGATCTGCCCAAAGAAAACCACGGCCTGGGAGGGACCGCCTGCATGCGGTCCCTCCCAGGCCGTGGGTGCTCTCTTGAGACTGCCGGCTATTGCTGCCGGAATCGGGCCCGGTAGTCTGTGGGGGTCTCCCCGGCGTGCCGCTTGAAGACCTTCACAAAATAGTTGTTGTCCAGGTACCCCACCTGGGCGCTGATCTCGCTGATGGGGAGATCGGTCTGCTGCAGGAGGTTCTCCGCGTTCCGACACCGCTCCCGGGCCACATACTGGGCCACCGTGAGCCCCGTCTCCGCCCGGAACCGCTGGCGCAGCACATCCTGTCCGCAGTCCGCCACAGTGGCCAGCTGCTTCATATCCGTCTTCTGGGCGATGTGCAGGTTCAGGTAGTTGATCACGTTCCACACGGCGGGGGAGTACTGCCTGCTGTGGGCGGCCTGCACCGCTGTGGAGAACTCCCGGATCATGTCGTGGGTGATCTGTTTCAACCCGCTCCGATCCCGGAGGGAGAATAGCTTCTGGCCGTAGGAGAGGGAGATGGCGTATGCCGTTGCCGGGTGGACGCCGCTCTGCTCCGCCACCATCCGCAGCAGGAACCGGAGACCGGTGGTGTTGGCGATGAGGCGCTGCAGATCGTGGGGACCCAGCTGCTCCGAAAGGGGGATCTGCTCCATCCGGCTCCAGAGGTCCAAGGCCGCCTCGGTCTGCCCCTCGTTCACCAGCGTGAAGAACTTCTTCTCCAGGTCGATCTGATAGGCGGCGGTGTCAAAGTCAAAGTCCTCCCCGGTGAAGACCTCCGGGATGTGGTGGCCCAATACCCCGGCGAGCTTGTGGTAGGTGTACGGCGGCACATCCGGCAGCAGGGCGGTGATGGCACCGGTGACGATCTGGACGCTGCCGCTCTGGCTCAAAGAGCAGTGGCTGCAGTAGTAGAGCTTGTACGGCAGCAGGTAGTTGGCCAGAAGACCCGCCCCAATGAGCCGCCTCTCCTCAGCAGCCCCGTCCTCGGACCACCCTTCCGTGACAAACGGCCCCACCCAGACCATCTTTCCCTGAAACTGAAAGAAGAAGCAGTGGATGCCCAAAAGGTCCTCGGTCTCATACAGGGTGCCCGCTTTCACCTGCTCAAAGGCCATGCGCAGGCCGCTGGCGGTGAGCAGCGGCTGGGCCTGCCGGGAGAAGCAGTACTGCTTTTCGATGTCCTCCAGCATGGCATCTGTCCCGTCCCAGCAGAGGGCGGTGAGGCCTGTGGTGTAGCGCAGAAAGCGGAGCAGCATTTCTATTTCTCGCATGTCGGTTCCACCTCTCACATTTTCTTCTATTGCGGACGCGTTTTTTGCTACTACTTCGTCTGAGAACACGGTTCGATGCGGTCTTGGTTCGGCTGGCGTGGGAATGTGCTGGATGGAGCGGGAGGGCGTCTCGCTGCGGACTCGTTTTTTCGCTTGGCAGATCGGGCAGATTGGCGAGCAAATGGCGTGAGAACCGGATTTTCGGCTGAGAAACATTGGAAAGAGGCATGTTGCAGCGGTCTTTGGCACTGAAAAACTACCAGTATTATACCAATTTTGAGGTTGCGCTGCAAGGGGAGAGAAACTGCGATTTATAGCACCTTCGCGGTCCGCAGCTGGGGAGGTGCGCCCGAAGGCCGGCACGGTGCAGAGGAAATGACGATTTCGGTATCTTTTGGGCCGAAATCGCCTGAACGTCCGAAAAACTGCGGGAAATGCACAGAGCCCCTTGCAAATGGCGGGAAAGTGAGTATACTATATGGCTCGGACGCGGAAAATGGTATGACATTCTACCAATGTTGGTTGTGGCATTTGGAAGAGACGGTACCAGAGAGAAGGTGAGAAGCAGTGGATGAGGACGAGAGCCTGGACCTGTCCGACTTCGCAGAGAAACTGCAGGAGCTGGACCCGCAGGAAAGAGAAAACGCACTGTGGGACAGGATTGCCAGCTTGCAGGGCATGCCGTGCAAGACCTCCGGCAGGGGAGAGCGGGAGGGTGTGCCGTTTACGTACACCGTGCGGCGGGACAAGTCCGGCGCCTGGTGCGGGGAGCTCTTTGTGAGCACCAAGGAGAAGTCCCTCACCAAGGCCACCGTGATGAAGGCGTACTGGAAGGCGGTGGAGCTGGGCGGCATCGTGACCGGCCCCAAGAAGCTGGGTACCTTTGGCGCCAGCTACCTCTACAGCATCTTCAAAAAGCTGGGCGTGATCCAGCCTTCGGAGGGACCGGGACGGCGGGGCCCGGCGGTGCGGGAGGGCATAGACGGCCAGATGACAATTGCAGATTTCGAGTTTTGATCCCCCGGAACGCGGCAAGGGATGGCCGCGCTCCGGGGGACTCTTTTGCTCTCCACTCAGACAACCGGATTTTAGCAAGTAAAGAGATTCAGACAATTCCACTGCGAATCCTGCAAAATCGCCCCAAATCCCCTTGACAGATCTCTCCACACGGAGTACAATCCAAAAAAGTTCGAAAAACAGCCAATAAAATACTTAAAACGGCCACTTTTCCGTGCGAGGAATTTTGTATTACAAAATTCCAGAAAAACGGGGTTTGGGCGGAAAATGTCATACAAAGTGCGGACGAAGAGCCCATTTTGCCTGTTTGGTAATGAACAGACGATTCTTTATGCCCTTAACTGAGGGCCGAACAACGTGGGAGCACAACGGGGAGGATGCGAGAAATGGAGAGACAGATCATGCCGGCGGGAACCAGGGGACTGGCCGTGCAGGAGGATGCCAAAGTGGAGCGCAGGAGACAGCTGGCCCAGCAGGTGCTCACCCTGTCCAGGGACACGCTGCTGGTGCATCTCCGGTATCTGGACACGGCATTGAGCCAGCTGGAGTACGTGCCCTGCGATGCCACCACCCTCATGACAGACGGGGAGCACCTCTTGTACGACCCGATCCACATCCTGCGGTCATTCTCCGATGAGAAGGAGATCTCCGTGCGGGACTACCTGCACGTCATCCTCCACTGCATCTACCGGCACATGTTTGTAAATCCCAACGTGGAGAAGACGCTCTGGGACCTGGCGGCAGACATCGCCGTGGAGAGCTGCATTACCGAACTGGACATGCCCTGCGCCGCGGCCAAGCGGCAGGGAAAGCAGGCGGCCGCAATCCAGAATCTGCAGCGGCAGGTGCATCTCATCACCGCAGAGAAGCTGTACCGCTATTTCCGGGACGGCAACCTCTCGGAGGACCAGCTGGACCGGCTCTGCGGCCTCTTCCGCGTTGACGACCACTCTATCTGGTACATGTCCTCGGAGCAGGCGGAGGCACAGTACGGAGACCTCGGTGGGAGCGGAGACCGGCAGGAGGAGGACGGATCCGGCGAGGATGGGGAAGAGGAGGATCAGCGGTCCCGGAAGCCTCGGAGGAACCGGAAGCAGCCCCCGCAGGACGAGGACCGGGAAAGCGATCCCTCGGACGACCCGGATGACGCATCAGACGAGGATGACGCCCAGGAGGGCGAGGAACCGTCTGACGGGGAGGACGGTTCGGACCAGGAGGACGGTTCAGACCAGGAAGAGGAGTCCTCGGAGGAGGACGAATCCGATGGGAACAGCTCCGGAGAGGACGATGAGACCGATGGAGACGGCTCCGATGATTCCGATGACGCCGAAGAGGGCGATGACGCATCTGGCACTGGCGATTCCGGAGAAGAGGATGAGGACGATTCGGGTGCCGGCGACACCGGTGCTGAGGGCGCCGATGCAGGCGGAGCAGACCAGAACGGAAAGGGTAGGGAAGTGGAAAGTGGCTCGGAGACCACAGACGGGGGTGGTGCGGGTAGCAGCTCCCAGAGCAGGTCCGGTGGCTTCCACCTCCGCCGGGAGGATCTGGCCCAGGCCTGGAAAGATATCGCTGAGCACATCCAGATGGACCTGGAGACCTTCTCCAAAAACCAGGGAGACCAGGCCGGCGGCATGGTCCAGAACCTCCGGGAGGTGAACCGGGACCGGACGGACTACGGGGAGTTCCTGCGGCGGTTCTGTGTCATGGGCGAGGTGATGAAGATCGACCCCGATGAGTTCGACTACATCTTCTACACCTATGGCCTGCAGCTGAACGGCAACATGCCCCTCATCGAGCAGCTGGAGTACCGGGAAGTGCGGCGGATCAAGGAGTTCGTGATCGCCATCGATACCTCCGGCTCTGTGGAGGGGGAGACGGTCCAGAAGTTCGTGGAGAAGACCTACGGGATCCTCCGCTCTACGGAGAGCTTCTTCACCAAGGTGAACGTGTACATCATCCAGTGCGATGCGGAGATCCAGGAGGAAGTGAAGATCACCTCCCTGGAGGAGTTTGAGGAGTACGGGAAGCACATGCAGATCCACGGCCTGGGCGGTACCGACTTCCGCCCGGTGTTCCAGCGAGTGGAGGAGCTGCGCAAGTGCGGGGAACTGAAACAGCTGAAGGGCCTCATCTACTTTACAGATGGCTATGGCACCTTCCCGGAGCGCATGCCGGACTACCAGACCGCTTTTATCTTCCTGGACGATGCGTACAACAACCCTGTGGTGCCGCCCTGGGCCATCCGGCTCACATTAGGGCAGGATGAGATCTGCAATTCAAGTGAACTGTACCGCTGAACGGGCGGAAAAAGAGGAGAAATGCTTGTGCCCAACCTGGATATTTGGGATGTATTGCTGAGAGGTTTTGCGCGGCCGTATGTGCGCAGTGGGCCAGTGGAACTGGAGGTTCCTGATGGAATTTGTGAAATATGGGAACACGCTTTTATGTTCTGCAAGGAAATCACCGGTGTCTCGTTCCCGCGATCTTTGACAATGATCTACCGGGAGGCCTTTCGAGATTGCACTGGTCTTGTGCGGCTCGAAGTCCCGGATAATGTGAAGACCATAGAGAAATCCGCCTTTGAAGGGTGCAGCGGCCTCCGGGAGATCCGTCTGCCGGATGCCCTCAGTGGACAGGTCAGGCACATCTTTGGCGCCGATGTGGAGCGCATGTTTCTGGATGTGCGCAGCGGAAAATTGAAGGTGAATCCCCGCCTGGCCGCGGCATTGACGTCTGCCATGAGGCGGAGTTGGGATACGCACGCCATAGATCTCATCTACGATGAGGACTGTGAGGGTATGGAGCAATACCTTGCCCTGTGGGACAAGGGACCGGTACCCATTCGAAGACTGGACGATGCCATCGAACTGTCCAGAGAGGAGAACCGGATGGAGATGGCGGCGATGCTCATTGCTTATAAGAACAAGCACTATCCCCCTGCCAAACAGGAGGCGATGCGCCTGCGCGAGGCGGAGAGGGCTTTGCGCTTTCGAGAGCGCACACTCACGGATTGGAGGAAGCTCTTCTCCTACGAGATCTGGAAGGGGAAGGCCTCAATCACGCAGTACAGAGGTTACGAGAAATGGATAGAGGTCCCTGCCACGCTGGAGGGGGTGCCGGTGACAGCGATCAAAAACTGGAAACGGCGCCGGCAATACAAGGCGAGACCTGAGCCAGAGTCCTATCGCGTCATCCTGCCGGAGGGGCTGCGCGAGATCTGTGACAAGGCGTTCGAATCCTGCAAAAGCCTCACGGAGATCGTCATTCCCAGCACAGTGGATGTGATCGGGGAACGTGCGTTCCAATGCTGTACGTCTCTGAAGCGCATTGCCATCCCAGAGGGGGTCTCTGTCCTCCATGGGTCGACGTTCCTCTGCTGCACGGCACTGACCTCAGTGCACATTCCGGAGAGTCTCACGACCATCAACTGGAATGCCTTCGACTGCTGCTCCAACCTGCAAGAGGTGGTTTTGCCGCCCAATGTTGTGAGCATCTATACGAACAGAGGGTACGAATATAAGGTTGCTGCGGTGGTGCCCAAGGGAAGCCAGACGGAGCAAACAATCCGGAACACGCAGATCCCTTACCGCGTGGAGTAGGCGGCGGGGATGATCAGTCTGGGACGAATATCCCTGAAAAGGCAAAAACTTTACAACGATTAACACACAAGGAGTTTCTGCATTCTGAAACTGAGAGGAGGAGAGAATCCCGTGTTCGAATATTGCAATATCTCTGTGGACTATGGTGTGTTAAGGGGATTTGTGTCTCCGGAGGAAAAGGGGATCTATCGCCCGGCGCGGTCTTACCAGCATCAAAAGGCGCTGTACCATCCATTGGTAACACAATGCAAAGCGGTGCACTTAGTCATTCCGGAGGGGATCCATGCCATCGGGGATGGTGCATTGGAGAGATGTTTTGCTCTCACCAGGGTGACGATTCCGGAGTCCGTGGAGAGCATTGGCGTGAATGCCTTCCTCAACTGCAACAATCTCGAGGAGATCATGTTCCCCAGCAACCTGAAGACAATCCGCGGAAAGGCGTTTGCCCACTGCACCAGCCTCACCAAACTCACCATCCCAGACAGTGTGGAGAGCATTGGAAGCTCTGCCTTTGCCGGCTGCACCAAGCTCCAGGAGATCCGTCTGCCGGATCAGTTTTGCAAGAAGGTGAATGCGATCTTCGGCGGGGATGATGTAGATGTGCGCATGTACAGCGCCGTGTGCAGCGGGAAGCTGAAGGTGAATCCCAGCCTGGTCTCTTGGCTGGAGAGCAGCTTTCGGAAAAAGTGGGACAGTGCCGTAAGGCAGCTGATCGCCGCAGACAACTCCGAGAGCATGAAGCGGTACCTGGCCCTGTGGAAGAACAAGCCCGTGGCCGTGGAAAAGCTGGATGCAGCCATCGAGCGGTCCGTGGCAGCAAAGACGACAGATATCACAGCACTGCTCATGGACTACAAGCGGCGGCACTACACGCCGGAGCGACAGGAGGCAAGACGGCAACGGGAGGCGGAGCGTGCCATGGGGCTGCGTGCCCCCACGGTGGCAGACTGGCAGAAGGTCTTTGCCTATGACACGGAAGAGGATGGGCTCGTCATCAAGCGGTACAAGGGGGAAGCGGCGGTCATCGAAGTGCCGGCTCTCATCGGGCGCAAGCCGGTGATTGCCATCGAGCAGTGGAGCTTTAATTCCTATCGGGACTACTGGTGTAAACCCTCTAGTGACGACTGGAATCAGCCCTATCGGATTGTCTTGCCGGAGGGATTGCGGCAGATCCGGGAGCACGCCTTCGATTGCTGCACCCACCTGACGAACATCGTCCTTCCCAAGACACTGGCGGAGATCGGGAAAGGTGCATTCAGCGGGTGCAAATCGCTGCAGGAAGTGAGCATCCCAGAGGGCATTACCTGCATCGAAAGTGAGACATTCTACAATTGTATCGCGCTGCACGCCGTACAGATACCGGAGAGTGTTCAGAGGATCCACTGGGATGCCTTTCAGGATTGCGGCAACTTGCGAGAGATCTCTTTGCCGAAGAATGTGCTTCAGATCGATGCCGGGTGCTGGAAGAATAAGAATCTCGCTGTGTGGGTGCCCAGAGGAAGTATCACGGAAGAGACACTTCAGAGGAGCGAGATCCCATATCGTCTGGTTTGAGGGAAAATGCGGTGAAATCTAAGCCCGTAGAGTTCAGACGCAGTCCTATATTGCGCTCAACATGGATGACAGACGAATGGCCTGAATGAATGTTGCTGAAAAGGTAAAACGATACAGTCCATTGTATACAACAGACTGCCGGTACTGCGGCAGAGGGGAGGAGAGATTTATCGTGTTCGACTACGACCATGTCAGCATCTCGTATGGAACCCTCACAGGGTTTATCGCGCCGGATGAAGAAGATGTGTGCTGCAAAGGCGTGACGCTGGAGATTCCGGAGAGCATCCGCGGGATCGGGGACGGAGCGCTGAAGAGCTGTTCTGCCCTCACCGGTATCACCATCCCGGAGTCCGTCACAAGCATTGGCGCAAGTGCTTTTTGCGGCTGCAGCAACCTCCAGGAGATCACATTTCCCAGCCAACTAAAGGAGATCGGCAAGGAGGCGTTTGCGTACTGCAGCGGCCTTACGAAGCTCTATGTCCCGGACAGCGTGGAGAGCATCGGGGAGAGTGCCTTTGAAGGGTGCGCGAGCCTGGAAGAGATCCGGCTGCCGGATGGTCTCAGCAGACAGGTGAAGCGCATCTTCGGAGTCGATGCGGAGGGCATGTTCTACGATGTGCGCAGCGGGGATCTGAAGGTGAACGACCGCCTGGCCTCGGCGCTCACGGGCATCATCAAGGGAAAGTGGAATGAGGCCGCACAAAAACTCATTGATGCGGAAGACTGCGAGAAGATGAAGCAGTACCTGGCGCTGTGGGAGGACAGGCCTGTGGACATCGATAGGCTGGACGAGGCCATTGCGCAGTCTCAGCAGAGAAAGAAGACGGACATGACGGCGCTGCTCATGGAGTATAGGCGGCAGCACTATTCCCCGGAACGGCAGGAGTCCAGGCGGCAGCGGGAGGCAGAGCGGGCCTTGGGACTGCGTGCCCCCACGGTGGCAGACTGGCAGAAGATCTACACCTATCGCACGGAGGAGGACGGGCTTGCCATCAGACAGTATAAGGGGAAGGAGGCGGTCATCGAAGTGCCGGCTCTCATCGGGCGCAAACCGGTGATCGCCATCGAGCAGTGGCGTCCAAAATCCTATCGAGACAGCCGGGAGAAACCCTATCGGATCGTCTTGCCGGAGGGACTGCTACAGATCCGCGAGCATGCCTTTCTGAATTGTACCCATCTCACGGATATCATCCTTCCGAAGACATTGGAGGAGATCGGGGAAGAGGCGTTCAAGGGATGTGCGTCTTTGCAGAAGCTTGTCCTGCCAGATGGCGTAACCTGTATTCCGAGGTGTGCTTTCTGCTATTGTACGGCGCTCACCTCTGTGACAATCCCGGAAAGTGTCCAGGAGATCTGGTGGGATGCCTTTGGAGACTGCACAAGCTTGAAGGAACTGACTCTTCCAGGAAATGTACGAACGATCCAAAAGTGGTACTGGTACTGTGCGAATTTAGACGAGATAGAGGTGCGGGTGCCGAAAGGAAGTCTGACGGAAGAGACGGTAAAGAAAAATTACATCCCGTATCATCCGGTTTAGGGGAGACATCTGAAAGGCGAGGCCCTGAATGCACAGAGCGCACACAATACGGAAGGAGGGAGAAATCCCGTGTTCGACTGTCGCTACGTCAACATCGCGTACGGCACCTTTCTCGGGTTCATCGCGCCGGACGAGGAAGGTGTGTACCGCCCAGCCCTGGACGATGATGAGGAGTGGGCGCTGTATCACCCGAAAAAGAAAACCTGCAAAGGCGTCACGCTGGAGATCCCGGAAAACATCCAAGAGATCGGGAGCGGTGCCCTGGAGAACTGTTTTGCCCTCACCGGTATCACCATCCCGGAGTCTGTCTCAAGCATTGGCGCAAGTGCCTTTCGCGGCTGCAACAATCTCCATGAGATCACCCTCCCCAGCCAGCTAAAGGAGATCGGCAAGGAGGCGTTTGCATATTGCAGCGGCCTTGCGAAGCTCTATGTCCCAGACAGCGTGGAGACCATCGGGGACCGCGCCTTTGAACACTGCAACAACCTGGTAGAGATCCGCCTGCCGGACGCTTTCAGCCGTCAGCTGAAGCGTATCTTCGGGGACGATGTGGACCGCATGTTCCTGGATATGTACAACGGCAAGCTGAAGGTGAACCCCCGCCTGGCAGCAGCCCTCATGAGTTATACCAAAGGCAAGTGGTATGCAGCCGTGGAGAAGCACATCGCGCAGTCTCAAAAAAAGAAGAAAACGGACATGACGGCCCTCCTCATGGAGTACAAGCGGCAACACTATCCCCCAGCTGGAGGCAATGCGCCAGCGAGAGGCGGAGCTGGCGATGGGACTGCGCACTCCCACGGTGGCGGAAGGGCAGAAGATCTACGCCTATCGTTCGGAAGAGGAGGGAATCGTCATTCGGTGGTACAAGGGGGAAGATGCGGCCATCGAAGTGCCGGCGTTCATCGGGCGAAAACCGGTGATTGCCATTGAGGAGTGGCGATTTTTTTATTGGGATGAAGATGAAAAGGGTAGGTCTTGTCAAATTGTCCTGCCGGAGGGGCTTCGGCAGATCCGAAAGAACGCTTTCAAAAACTGTACCAACCTTACGGACATTGTCCTTCCGAAGACGCTGGAGGAAATCGGGGAGGAGGCGTTCAGCGGATGCCGTTCTCTGCAGAAGGTTGTCCTGCCGGAGGGCATCACTTGCATTCCAGATCAGATGTTCTCCGGCTGTAAGGAGCTCTCCTCTGTTGTTGTCCCGGAGAGCGTCACGGAGATCGAGTGGGAGGCTTTTTCCGGTTGTGAGAAGCTGAAAGAGATCAAACTGCCGGGAAATGTGAGGTCCATCCGCACAGGATACTGGTACAGCGGGGAGCGTGAGACGATCTCCGTGTTGGTGCCCAGAGGAAGTATCACAGAAAAGACGATCCAACGCACAAAAATCCCATATCAATTGGTTTAAAGGGGAGTTTTCATGAACATCAAGGATGCAAAAGAACAGATCAAGCGGTCCATCACCGCCTACTTCACCAAGGACGAGCACGGCCGATACGTGATCCCCATCCAGCGGCAGCGCCCGGTGTTTCTCATGGGCCCGCCGGGCATCGGCAAGACCGCCATCATGGAGCAGATCGCCGCCGAACTGGGGGTGGGCCTGATCTCCTATTCCATGACCCACCACACCCGACAGAGCGCCCTGGGCCTGCCGTACATCACCAAGATCGACTACGGCGGCAAGGAGTACAGCGTCTCGGAGTACACCATGAGCGAGATCATCGCCGCAGTCTACGAGATGATGAAGGAGACCGGCATCAAAGAGGGCATCCTCTTCCTGGACGAGATCAACTGCGTGTCCGAGACGCTGGCCCCGGTGATGCTGCAGTTCCTCCAGTACAAGACCTTCGGCCGCCACCGGGTGCCGGACGGCTGGATCGTGGTCACCGCCGGCAACCCGCCGGAGTACAACAACTCCGTCCGGGAGTTCGACATCGTCACCTGGGACCGGCTGAAGTATATCGCCGTGGAGCCGGACTACGAGAGCTGGAAGGAGTACGCCTACCTCTCCGGGGTGCACCCCGCCATCCTCACCTACCTGGACATCAAGAAGCAGGACTTCTACCGCATCGAGTCCACGGTGGACGGCAAGAGCTTTGTCACGGCGCGGGGCTGGTCCGACCTCTCGGAGATGCTCCACCTCTATGAGCGGCACAACCTGAAGGTGGACATCACCCTCACCGGCCAGTATCTCCAGAACAAGTCCATAGCCCGGGAATTCGCCACCTATTACGACCTCTTCCAGAAGTACCGCTCAGACTACCAGGTGGACAAGATCCTGGCGGGAAGGGCCCCGGCGGACATCAAGCAGCGGGCCAAGGACGCCAAGTTCGATGAGCGTCTCAGCCTTCTGGGGCTGTTGCTGGACGCGGTGACCGCGCAGCTGAAGGAAGTGATCTGGCAGGAGCAGACCCAGACCGAGCTGATGGACGCCCTGCGCATCATCCGCACCGTCCTCATCGTGCCGGACACCGACCCTGTCGCCGCCCTGGAGGAGCAGATCCAGCGGCTGCAGCGCCGGGTGGAGAACGGCAGGGCGTCCTCGTCCCTGTCCGCAGACAGCGAGCGGGCGCTGCTCAACACCATCGATATCCTGGAGGAGCAGCGGGCTGGCTTTGCGGCCGCCCCGCCCCAGGACGGCAAGGAGGCCTTCAACAAGCTGAAGGCCCTCTTCGATAAGAACACCAAGGCCCTGAAGAAGCAGGCCGGCAGCGCGGGCAAGTCCCTCTCCAACGTGTTCCAGTTCTGCGAGGAGGTCTTCGGGGACAACCAGATGCTGCTGATCCTGGAGACGGAGCTCACCATCAACGGGTACAGCTCCCGCTTCATCACCCGGTACGGCTGCAAGGAGTATTTCGACCACAACAAGAACCTCCTCTTCTACGAGCGCCAGCGGGAGATCACCCAGGAGCTGGAGAGCCTGGAGGCGCTCTGAGCCGCCCAGCCGAAAGGCCTTCCCCAATCCCACACAGAGACAACAATCGGCCCGGAACTGCGTACAGTTCCGGGCCGAAGCGATTGTGCGGGATTACGCGGTGGGCAGCATGGTCTCCAGCTCGTCCAATGGGGTGACGCCGATGGTCTTCTTATAGACCTCGCCCTTCTGGAAGACGATGAGGGTGGGGATGGACATCACACCGTACTCGATGGCCAGCTCTGTGTTGGCGTCCACGTCCACCTTGCCCACGAGGACGTCATCGTGCTTGGCGGCGAACTCCTCTACAATGGGGGCCATCATGCGGCAGGGGCCGCACCAGGTGGCCCAGAAGTCCACCAGGACGGGCTTGTCTGCCTTCAAAACCTGGGTCTCGAAGTTGTCTTTGGTAAGGGTCAATACGTCCATTGCTGTAGCCTCCGTTTAATTGAATTTGTAGATTTTCTGTGCCAGGCGGTACACCTGGATGGAGAGCTTTCTCCCCTGATAGCCGGGGATGTTGGTGCCGATGTTGGTGATGCGGAACCGGACCCGCCGGTAGAGGGCGGTGTCCTTTTTCCGGAGAAACTCCCAGAGCTCGGTGCGCATGCCGAGGGACTCCGGGGTGTCTGCGATCACGGCGAAGATGGAGGAGATGGCCATCATCATGCTGAGGTAGTTCAACATGTAGCGGCCCAGCTTCACCTGCTGCGCCTTGATGGCCAGCACATCGTGGGCATCGATCATGATCTTGGTGATCTGTACCTGCTGATCGATCCGCCCCGCCATCACCTTCTCGTTAACGCTCTGGTCTGCCCGGCCGATGAAGTACCGGTACAGGTTCAGGTCCATGTAGTACATGGTCTTCACGTAGGGCAGCGGCTGATAGACGAAGATGTTGTCCACGTAGAAGGTGTGCTTGGGCAGTTCCAGTTTGCACTCCCGGAGGAGCTCCGTGCGGTAGATGACGGAGTGCATCAAAAGGTACTGGGAGGTGCGGAAGTGGTGGATGTCGTCCCAGGTGAAGATCTTGTTCAGGGGGAAGACGTTGCGGTATCCCATCACCTTCTGGCTGTTGTCCTCTACGTGCTCATAGACGTAGTTGGTAACCAGCATGTCCACCGGGGCGGGCATCTGGGAGAACTCCCGCAGCTTGTTCAGCACCTGGATCAGGGCGTCTGCGTCCAGCCAGTCGTCCGAGTCCACCACCTTATAATAGAGGCCCCGGGCGTTGCGGATGCCTTGGTTCACGCCCTCGCCGTGGCCGCCGTTCTCCTGGTGGATGGCCCGGATGATGTTGGGGTACTTCTCCTGCCAGGCATCGCACTTGGCGGGGGTGTCGTCCTTGAAGGAGCCATCGTCTACCAGTATGATCTCCGCATCGCTGCCGGCGTTCAGCAGGGTCTCGATGCAGTGATCCATATAGGCTGCGGAGTTGTAGCAGGGCACGGCAAATGTGATGAGTTTATCCAAAAGAATCACTCCAAATGTGGTTAATAGGATACCCGGATCAGGACAATGCTATGAGCTGATCCGTCAGGGAGAGCGCCCGTGCCGCGATGGCGTCCATGTTGTAGTACTTGTACTCCGCCAGACGGCCCAACAGGTGCAGGTTGGGGAAGCGGTCCGCCTGGGCCTTGTATTGGGCGTAGAGGGCGTTGTTTTCCGGGTTGATGATGGCGTAGTAGGGGATCTCACCCGGGGCGCCGGTGTAGGCCCGGGAGTGCTCCTTCATGATCGTTGTGACGCCCGGCAGCAGCTGTCCTGTGAGCCGCTTGAACTCCGTGATGCGGGTGTACGGCTCGTCCACCGTGTAGTTCACCGTGCCGTGGGTCTGGAAGTGATCCTGGGGCAGGGTCTCAAAGACGAAGTCCAGGGTGCGGTAGGGGAGAGGGCCGAAGCGGAACTGGAAGAGCTCGTCCACCTGGCCGGTGAAGATCACGGGGCCGTGGAAGGGCACACCCTGGAAGCGGAGCTCGTCTCCGGAGAGGTCCAGCATGGGAAGGGCATCCACGCCGGTCTCCACGGTGATGTTGGGGTGGTCCAGCATGGCCGCAAACATGGGGGTGTAGCCGGCGAGAGGCATCCCCTGATAGGTGTCCTGGAAGTAGCGGTCGTCCCGGGAGAGGAATACCGGCACCCGGGCGGTGGTGTTGGGGTCGATCTGCTCCGGTGTGGTGCCCCACTGCTTCATGGTGTACCGGACGAAGACGTGCTCATACACGTAGTCTGCCAGGGCGGAGATCTCCGGATCCGGGTTTTGCCGCAGTTCCAGGATGGTGATCTTCTTCTCGGGCCCATAGGCGGCGATGAGTTTTTCCCCCAGCTTTCGGCCCTCCTCCAGGCCGAAGGCGGTCTCCAGAGAGGTGAGGTTGAAGGGCACCGGGTAGTACATCCGGCCGCCGTCTTCTGCGGGAATACTGGCGATCACCTTGTGCGGGTAGTCCAGCCAGAGGGTGAAGCGGGAGAGGTATTCGAAAACCCGTTGGTTGTTGGTGTGGAAGATGTGCGGGCCGTACTGGTGGATCAGCACGCCGGCCTCGTTGGTGCAGTCATAGGCATTGCCGGCCACATGGGGGCGGCGCTCCAGGACCAGCACCTTCTGGTTGCCGTCTTCCGCCAGCCTTCTGGCGGAGACCGAGCCGGCGTAGCCGGCGCCAATGACGATGGCATCGTATTGCAATATGGTCACGTCCTTTGCGTGGTAGCGTCTGCTTTAACCGGGGTATTCTATCACATGGAGAGAGAATTTGGAAGAGCAAAATGCGAGAAAAATTGGAACTGTTGTTGATGCTCGATGGAAGAAAATGGAATATCGGGCTGCTGCGGATTCAGCAGGAAGAAAAAGATTGAAAGGAGGGGAAGAGTGTGGTAAAATGTCTGAAACTGTGTCAATAGAGGAGGGTGCCGCATGGAGACGGTGATCCAGCAGTTCCGCAGCGCCATTGGCGGATTCAACCGAAAAGATGTGCAGCAGTATATTGAGGAGCTCACAGCCCGCCATGGGAAAGAGACCGAGGAACTGAGGCGCATGATGGAAGAGGCGGAACAGCGCTGCGCGGAGGCGGAAGAGGCCCGAGCTGCACTGGAGAGTGAGAAGACCGCTATGGCCGCCGAGGAGGCCAAACTCCGCAGCTGCCTGGAGGAGTCCACCCGTACCCTGGCCCAACTCCGGGGCTCCCAGAGCGAGATGGAGGCCAAATTGGCCGTTGCCAAGCGGGAGGCGGAACAATACCGCACCATGGCAGAGGAACTGGCGCCCCGGGCGGAGAGCTACGATCAGCTGAAAGAGCGGGTGGCCACCGTGGAGCTGGACGCCCACCGCAAGGCACAGGGCATCGTGGACGAGGCCGCCGCCGAGGCAGACCGGATCCGCGGAGATGCCAAGGCCTGGCTGCAGGATGTACTGGACCAGTATCAGGCGGTTCGCGCCGGCATGGACGGCCTACTGGAGCAGGCGAGAACATTGGGCCTGCTGGCCGAGCAGACCGGTCCGCTGGAGGAGCAGGCAGAGCGGCTGCGCTCCCTGGGAGGGCTCACATGAACACCTGGCACATTCAGACGGAGAAGCTCACCGAGATGCTGCCCAAGCTGGAGGCGGGAGACCGGGCTTTTCTCAGCGGCACCATCTACACCGCGAGAGATGCCGCCCACAAGCGGCTCTTTGCCTTACTGGACGCCGGGGAGCCGCTGCCCTTTGAGATCCCCGGCGCTGTGATCTACTACGCCGGCCCCACCCCGGGACAGCAGGGCATGGCAGTGGGTGCCTGCGGTCCCACCACATCGGGCCGCATGGACGGCTTTGCCCCGCGGCTCTTGGATCTGGGCCTCGCCGCCATGATCGGCAAGGGAGAGCGGAATGCCGCCGTGAAGGAGGCCATTGCCCGCAACGGCGCCTGCTACTTCGCCGCGGTGGGCGGGGCGGGGGCGCTCATCGCCAAGTGCATCGACACCGCCGAGGTCATCGCCTTTGAAGATCTGGGCTGCGAGTCCGTAAAGCGCATGACCATCACAGACCTCCCCCTGATCGTGGCCATCGATGCCGCCGGGCGGGATCTCTATCAGCTGGGCCGGGCCCAGTACGAGATCAAGGAATAGAGCGGACAATCTAATTAACGGGCAGAAAATGCGGCCGTATCCGGGGATGGATACGGCCGCTTGTTGCTGCAATCAGGTGAGAGAGCGATACCGGGCCAGGTGGGTGCGGCAGTGCTCCTGAAGCTGGGCATAGCCGCCCTGATACACCATCTTGTACACCGCGTAGGAGACCAGGAAGCCCGCCACCACATCGATCATGGAGTGCTGCTTCACAAACACCGTGGAGAAGCAGATGGACATGGTGAAGACAAAGGTGACGATCTTCATGTTCCGGGTCTTGAACCGCTCCGTATCCCAGAGGCCGAACATCATGGCCATGGAGCCCACCACATGGAGGGAGGGGCAGACGTTGGTGTAGGTGTCTATGCTGTAGAAGAAGAACACCAACTGGCAGAGGGGGTTATCCCGGGGCGGGAACTGAGGACGCATGAATTGCGCGGACGGGTAGATGGCGAAGATCACGAGGGAGATCACATACGTGCTGATGAGGAAGGACATCATCCGCTTGAAGGCGGGGACGTCAAAGAAGAATGTGTACGCGTGACCGAAGAACAGGTAGGCGAACCACAGCACGTAGGGGATGATGAACCACTCGCAGAAGGGAATTACATCGTCCAGGGCGCAGTGCATGATGTGCCACCGGGTGGGGGAGAAGATGTTCTCAAAGAAGTGGAACGAGAGACCGAAGAGCGGCCAGAAGAGCAATAAGAGAATATGGCGGTACTGGGGTGTTGCCAGGAGCCTGGGACGGAACCCCCTGTAGTATACCAAGGGAGACTGCATAGTCGGTACCTCCGAAAAAGATAGTCCAGGAAAAACCAGTGGTTACCAGCTCGAGGCCTATTATAGTGTGGCGAAGTTTAAGATTCAAGAGGCGAACCCTTTAGATTTCATGAACTTTTTGAAACAAAAAGCGACAAGTTGCTACCAGCTGTAACCTGGGCGTGGACAGGATACCGCAGGGGGAGGACAATGTAAAGGGCTGGAAGACAGACGGCCGTTTTGGCGGGACAGGTGCAATGTGGGGGAGAGTTGTATTGGGCCAGCACAGTACTGCTGCTAAAAAACGGTAGGTATGAGCCAATTGCGAACGCAGTGCGTTCGCAATTGGCATGGGCACAGTATCGCCTGTCCCTGTCTTCACCTGGTGCTTTGTGTTGATTCGTTCTCACTTATGTGCGATTTGATATGATATTAGCAATTACATGTATAAAAAGATAATTGATTTTCGGATTTCTGGTAATTATAGTATTGACTTTCAGCGTGCGGAGGTTTATACTGATCTCGAAAGCAAACTGATCTGCAGTATACGACCGGTGCGGGCTGGGAAGCTACTGAACTTGCCAACGCCGAGCTTGATTACATTGTCCACGGTGGCGCGGATGGTGCAAACAGGAAAAGTATCTCGGAGAATAGTGAGGAGGCAGACGGCAATGAACGACAACGGAATGGTTCCTTACGAGGATATCTATTCAGAAATTAAAGAAGCCCTGCTTACTTCGAGAAACCAGGCGTATGCAGCGGTGAATTTCACAATGGTACAGGCGTACTGGCAAATTGGCCGCATTATCGTGGAGCATGAGCAAAACGGAAACTTGCGATCTGACTATGGACAATGCGTGTTGCAGGCGTTGTCCGATCGACTGACACAAGAATTTGGTAAGGGTTTTTCAGTGCGGACGCTCCAGCAGATGAAGAAGTTCTATGCGTTGTTCCCAAATGCGAACGCACTGCGTTCGCAATTGACATGGACCCATTATCGCCTGCTCTTGTCTGTGGAAAACGAGCAGGCCCGGCTGTGGTATATGAACGAAGCGGCAGCATCTGCTTGGTCCAGCCGCCAGCTGGAGAGGCAGATCTCCACACTGTATTATGAGCGTTTGCTTGCGAGCCGAGATAAGGAACCCGTCAAAGCGGAAGCCAACGAATTGATGGCTCCGCTGAAAGCAGAAGAATATATCAAAGACCCATATGTGCTGGAATTCCTCGATCTGAAAGACTATCCGGCTTTGCGGGAATCGGACTTGGAGCAAGCACTTATCGATCAATTGCAGGCGTTTTTACTGGAACTTGGACGCGGCTTTTGCTTTGTGGCTCGGCAAAAGCTGATGCGGTATGAGGATGAGGACTTTTATCTTGATCTTGTCTTCTATCACAGTATTCTGAAGTGCTATGTGTTGGTCGACTTAAAGATCGGCAAGCTGACACATGGCGATGTTGGACAAATGGACAGCTATATCCGGATGTTTGATGCGCTCTATAAGAACGCAGATGACAACCCGACCATAGGCATCATCCTGTGCTCGCAGAAGAACGAGGCCATTGTGAAGTACTCAGTGCTGAATGATGCCAAACACATCTTCGCGTCCAGGTATCAGCTGGAGCTACCCACCGTTGAAGAACTGCAGCGTGAAATCGAAATCGAACGCAAGCGGTTTGAGCTACGGGACGAATGAGCATGTCGGGATTTCCAATTGCGAACGCAGTGCGTTCGCAATTGGAAATTTCATTGTGAAGAGACTCGGTAACCACAAAAATCCGCTATGGGAATAATTTCCAAGTCTATCCAACATACGAAAGGCCGCAGGCAGAGATGCCTGCGGCCTTTGTACCGATGCCAGTGCCCACAAAGGGGGCACTTTTCGCCGGCCTTCCGTCTTGTATCCGGCCTAAGATTCTGGATTTTTGTACCGCTCCCCATCTGGACTGGGGCTTGCAGAAGTGCGGTCCCACGGGAGGACGTTGTAGACATCTCCAATCTGTGCTTGATCTTGTGGCCTCCCATACCGCCGGGAGACCTCTCCCTCGAAGTCTTTCAAGACGTCTGGATTGATTCCATAGTCTGCCAGCAACAATACCGAGTAGAATTTGGGTAGCGGAATCAGCCGGTATGCTCCCTGGACCAGTTGGTATTGGATGTCTCTCATATCCTGGAGCATCTCCTGCAGATCTTTGCCCATCTCTGTACTGGTCTGCTGCAAATAGTACCAGAGCAAAGCTGCCACGTATGAAACAAGCTGCGCCATCTGCGTGCGGGGATCTGTGCCGGCCTGAAACACATCGCATCCCAAGAGGCGGCTGCAATAGCCAGATGCCTTGTCTGCTGCTGCCCGATATCCATAGATGGTTCTTGTATCCCGGGCGGTCTGCTCCTCGCTTGTGGCGATACAGGTGTATCCCAGCCGATGGATTGCATCGGAGATCGCCATCTCGTCTATGACGATGACCCGGTCCTTCCCCTGGCCCTCAATGCAGAGGTACTGCTCCATACCGCTGGGGACAACCGCCGGGAGGTTGCGCCAGATGCAGTCCTCCAGCTTTTTCATGGCAGCGTAGATGGTGTTCATCAAGGCGCTCTCTTTCTCCCCGTGTTCCGCCGGGCTGTAGAAGAAGGCGGCGGGGGAGGAGAAATCTGCCTCCTGGAAGACTTGCGCAGATCCGCTAAAGCCAAAGAGACCGTCCCCCAGGAAATCGTCTGGGTTTCGGACGCGGGAGATGCCTTTTTTCTGCATGGTCTGGAAGCCTGCTGTATCCTTTCGGAGCCGAACCATATAGGGCAGTCCGGTTTGCTGCAACTGCGAGAAGAGCTCCGGGGTTGAGCAGGCCTCATCGCAGAGGATTCCTTGAATGGAGATGTCAAACGACTGAAAGTGTGCGGCAGCCTCTTGGATTGTGTGCGCGGTGAGCAGACCGTCAATGACCTGAAAATAGGGGATGGGAAGGCCCGCAAATGCTCCATTGGCCTGTACGGCCCAGATCAAACCCCTCCAGTGTGCGGGATCTACAGGCTCTGCGGGGTGGCTGTCCACTGCGTCCTCATCTCCCGTAGTGCCAACCAGCACCAGGTACACGGATTCCAATCCGCCTGCCACGTATTGCCGGAGCCGCTGATCCAGGACCGCCTGGACGGCGTCTTTGTTATGAGGTGTTGAAAGACATTCGGATGATATCTGATCCGGGAGAGGCATCCCTGTGAAGGATACCTCGCCTTCCATAGCGCCGATGGCTTCCTTGTTTTCGCGGAGGAGAGCCATGACATGGTCCATGATCTGGTTCGCATCGTGTATGCCGAAGGCCTGGACCAACTCCGCGTATATACCGGACTCCTGGGCGGCGCCGAGAACGAGGGCATAGAGCCCAACCTTCAGCCGGACCGGGCCCGCCGGAGAGAAACTGCCGGATGCAGATAGTCCCTGTCCGTACAGCGTGAAGTAGTTGCTGTTGGGGTGCATCATGGTCTCACTCACGGCATAGCCGATGAGCATCTCCCGCACAGGGCCTCTGGGCGGTTCATAGACCTTTTGGCCTGCATTTACCCGCGCTCCTGAGGGAATCGGGACGAGCTGATCCCGGTATACTTTTCCCATGTGTCACACCGCCTAATCTGTACACAGAATTCTGAAGATGAAGTGCCTGTATCGTATGATAGAAGAGGGGACGATGTCAAAGGAGAAAGTGCCCTGTTGCTTAAATTTGTATAATATGAATAAAAAAACGATTTTTAAGGCGTGCAATTTAGCAATGTTGACATTCCGCATCGTTAGAATTTCTTGAGAATTGGATGGTACCCTGATAGTAGGGGAGGTCTGCTCTATGCGAAAGACGCTGCTGATCATAGATGACGAGCGGGACATGGGTGCCATGCTGAGACAATACTTCGAACGGAAGGGGTATGATGTGCTCCTGGCGGAGAACGGCTTGAAAGGCATTGAGAAGTCTGGAAAACAGCCGGACCTGATCCTGCTGGACATCAACATGCCGGATATGGACGGTTTCGAGGTGTGCCGGCGGATTCGGGAGGCCGTGCCCTGTCCCATCCTGTTTCTCACCGCCCGGGTGGAGGATCAGGACAAACTGGAGGGGTTCGAGGCCGGCGGAGACGACTACGTCACGAAGCCCTTCTCCCTAAATGAGCTGGGCGCTCGGGTGGCGGCACACCTCAGACGGGAGGACCGCAGCGGACAGAGGACCCACCGCCTCTATCTGGACGACCGCTTCTCCATAGACTACACCGCCCGCGAAGTGCGCTTCCGGGGGGAGACCATCGCCCTCACCCCCAAGGAGTACGACATCGTGGAGCTGCTCTCCCTGCACCCGGGGCAGCTATTCAGCAAGGACCGCATCTTTGAAAGCCTCTGGAGCGCAGACAGCGATGCTGATTCCAGCACCGCCATGGAGCACATCAGCCGGCTCCGGGCCAAGTTCGCCGCGGCGGGGTGCAGGCCCTATGTGCAGACGGTGTGGGGAGTGGGGTACAAATGGGTAAAGTGAAGGCGTGGTATCGGAGCATTCCCCTGTGGCTGGCCATCTTCCTCTTTGCCGCAGCGGCGATTGTCTGTGCCTCGGTGGTGTCCAGCGCAGTTACGGCCGCTGCAGACCGGGCGAGGGACCAGATCACCGGCAAGTACGCGGATCTCATCCTGCAGACAGAGGATGGGCTGTCTGCCCACTTCCAGGTGGGTGAGGGAAAAGACAGCGGCCCTGGGACCTATTCTTTCATGAAGGAGATGCTGAACCCGGAGCAGTTCTCGACCGAGGACTACCGCCTCTTCCGGCTGTATCAGTTCATCTCCCAATCTGCCCCGGCGTTCTTCTTCTCTGTCTTCCTCCTGGCGGCGGTCCTCCTCTTCTACCACACCAAGCTGAGGCGACCCTTGGCGCTGCTTTCCGAGGCCTCGGCCAAGATCGCGGACAACGACTTTGCCTTCTCTCTGGCGTATGCCGGACACGATGAGATGGCGGAACTCTGCGGGGCCTTTGAGAAGATGCGCACCGCCCTGGAGGAGAGCAACCGGCGGATGCACCAGATGATCCAGGAGCGCAAGCAGCTGAACGATGCCTATGCCCACGACCTCCGCACCCCGGTGGCGGTACTGAAGGGCTACACAGACACCCTGGAGGAGTACCTCCCCACAGGACAGCTGTCCCCGGAGAAGGTGCTGGAGACCGTCCACACCATGTCCGCCCATGTGGAGCGGCTGGGGCAGTTTGTGAATAGCATGAACACCGCCCAGAAGCTGGCGGACCTCACCATACGGCGGGAGTCTGTCCCGGTGGAGGACCTGGTGTCTGGAATCCGTGAGGCCACCGCAATCCTCTGTGTGCAGAAGGGGATTGGCTGTACCGTGGAGGCAGAGATCCGGGAGAGCACCCTGTCCATAGATCCCGCTGCCGTGACCCAGGTGTTTGAGAACCTCCTGGGCAATGCCCTCCGGTTTGCCCGGTCGAGGCTGTCTGTCTTCCTGGAGAGCGATGGCAAGATCCTCTCCATCACGGTCTCAGACGATGGAAGAGGCTTCACCGAGAAAGAGTGCACCACTGCCGCCAAGCCCTATTACAGCGCCGCCCAGACGGAGCAGACCTATCACTTCGGCCTGGGGCTTTACATCTGCCATACCCTCTGCGAGAAGCACGGCGGCAGACTGCAGCTGGCCAACGGAAAGAGCGGCGGGGCTCGCGTTACCGCTACCTTTGGCCTCCAGGGGTGAGCATTACTTGAATTGCAAAGTTTCTTGGATCGTTAGAAAATCGTTGAGACCGTGGGATACTCTCATCGTGCAGGCGGGCATGAGCCGTCTGCGCGATTCTTTGTTATGAGAGGAGAACGCCATGAAACGCGTAACATCGGCGCAGACAGCCTTTCTGTGTGCCTGCCTGTTGTTCGGCCTGGCGGGCTGCACATCAGAGGCCGGCGGGGCAGCAGACATCCCAGACGCCCAAACCGTGACCGAGGACTTCCAAAAGAACATGCACCAGATCGACCTGCACAGCAACGTGCCCTCCTTTGTGGAGACGGATGCCGGGTACTACTTCTACTTCGCCGGCCTGCACTACGTCGACAAAGCGGACCTCAGGGCCACCATCGTCTGCGCCAAGCCCGACTGCGACCACACCAACCCCGAGACCTGCAACGCCAAATTGGGGGCCAGTTACCTCTTGAAGGGCGGGGACCGGATCCAGTACATCACGATCGACTTTGAGAACGGGAAGGGCATCAAGGCGGTGCAGTCTGTGAAGCCGGACGGCACGGAGCGGAGGGTGGAGCAGGAGCTGAAGTTCCAGGAGGTGTCCGTGGACGACTCCTCCTACGACTACGCCATCTACCACCGGGGTTACGTGTACTATGCCTCAGACTACATTCTGTACCGGGTGGCCGCCGGCGGGGAGAAGGACGATGCCGAGATAGTCTGGCGGCCGGAGAAGCTCCCGGAGACGGAGATGCTGGACGGCTTTCCCATCGCAGACCCCAACGAGTTGAGCTACACCCTGTGGGCGGACGGGGATTTCCTCTATTTCATGGTAAACCTGCCGTACCAGGACGGCGTGTACCGGGATACCCTGTTCCAAGTGGATCTCCAGGATCTCAGCACAAAGCAGGTCTGGGTTACCCCTGGTCCGGAGGAAGTGGGGGAGTGGGAGACCACCGGTGTCTCGGTGAGCCGCTGGTATGTGAAGGACAACACCATCTACTTCTACCTCTCCGGGGGAGACTTCTGGCGGGGAGACCTCTCCACCGGCAGGAACGAGAAGCTGGCGGACACCCATGAGAGGACCCAATACGCCAGTGCCATCTTCTCAGATGACTACCTCTGCCTCCTCAACGACATCCCGGTGGCCTTCTACGGGGATCCCACAGTGGTGCCCGGCGGTTTTCTCCGCTCCTACGGGGACACCATCTTCGTCTACGGTCTGGACGGGCAGTTTGTCCGGGAGATCTCCCTGAAAGGGCTTTACGAGGACCCCAATGACACAGCGCAGATGGTGCTGGTGTGCTGCTCGGGCAAGGACATCTTCTTTACCACCACCAGCTACACCGTATCGGAGAACACCTATGGCTATCCCGGCCTTACGGGCAATGAGGGGTTCACGAACCTCTGCCACGCGGACATCGACACCGGGGAGGTGTCCGTGGTGTGCCGGCTGAAATAGGGGCGTTGGGTGGGGAAGGGTCCGAAAGTCGTGCATCCAGGCGCTCCAGATCCCACATTTCCCTTGACGGCCCCCGCATCGTGCCCTAGAATGAAACCATCATCCCGGCGGCGCCTGAGCCCGCCGGACAGAGAGGGCGGTTTTCATGCGCTATACCAATCCGGTGATTCCCGGCTTCTACCCGGACCCCAGTGTCTGCAGGGCGGGCGATCTTTACTGTCTGGCGGCCAGCTCTTTTCAGTACTTTCCCGGCGTGCCACTGTTCGTGAGCCGGGATCTGGTGAACTGGGAGCAGGTGGGCCACGCCCTCACCCGGCCGGATCAGGTGGAGCTGGCGGACGTGCCCAGCTCCGGCGGGGTTTTTGCCCCCACCTTGCGCTTCCACGATGGCTGGTTCTACATGGTGACCAACAACAACACCAAGAACTGCAATTTCTATGTCCGGGCCCGCAGTCTGCAGGGACCCTGGTCTGCCCCCATACCGGTGGACCAGATGGGGATAGACGCATCTCTCCTCTCTGGGAGTCCGTGCAGGGCGGCGGCTGGCGCCGGGATACCTATGACTTCTTCTCCCTGCCGCTCTTTGTCCGGGAGAACACGGTGCTTCCCCTGGGCGGCGAGACGGGAAGGCCGGATTACGACTACACCCAGGGCCTCACCCTCCGGATCTACCAGATGGCGGACGGGGCAGAGCAGACCCGCCGCATCCCGGATCTCGCCGGTGAGACAGCCCTCGCCGTTACGGTCCGCCGCATGGGAGACACCATCACAGTTCTGCCGGACCGGCCCTGCGCCCTTGCGGTGGAGCAGATCGGCACGGACTGCACCTGCCGGATCCAGCAGCCCTGCGGAGGGGGGAGTGCTGGATGATCACCATCGGAATGGCCTACTATCCGGAGCACTGGCCCAGGGAACTCTGGGACGAGGACGCGGACCGGATGCGGGCCCTGGGGGTCCGGACGGTGCGGCTGGCGGAATTCGCCTGGTCCCGGCTGGAGCCCCGGGAGGGACAGTTTGACTTCGCCTGGCTGGATGACGCGATTGATGTATTCACCCGCCGGGGCATGCATGTAATCCTCAGCACTCCCACCAACAACGGCCCCATGTGGCTCTACCACGACCACCCGGAGACCCTGCAGTGGGGGCGGGACGGCAGGCCCACGGACACCGGCATCCGGGGCCACCGTTGTATTGTGAGCCCGGTGTTTCGGAAATACGCCGGCCGGATCGTGGAGGAGATGGCCCGGCACTACGCTGGCCGTCCGGAGATCGTGGCCTGGCAGATCGACAACGAGCTGGAGAACAGCCACTGCACCTGTCCCGCCTGCCGGAGCGCCTTTCGGGGCTGGCTCCGGGAGAAGTACGGCACCCTGGAGGCGCTGAACCGGGCCTGGGGCAATGCGGTGTGGAGCGGGGAGTATAGTGACTGGGATCAAATCCAGCCTCTCCTGGCGCCGGACTGTATGCCGGACTGGCACAATCCCTCCTTTATGCTGGACTTTGAGCGTTTTGGGGCCTCCCGCACCACGGACTACGTGACCTTTCAGCGGGACATCCTGCGCCGGTATTTCCCGGACGCGGTGATCACCACCAACGCCTGTTTCCCGGTGCACATGCCGGACTTCCACCAGGAGTTCGCCGGGCTGGACGTGGCGGCCTACGACAACTATCCCCCGGTGGAGCTGCCGGAGGACCCGGACAAGTTCTACTCTAACGGCTTCGCCCTGGACTTTGTCCGGGGCTTCCAGCGGAAGAACTTCTGGATTCTGGAGCAGCTGGGCGGTCCCGGCGGGTGCTGGAATCCCTTCAGTTCCACCACACCGCCGGGGATGCTCACCGGATACGCCCTGCAAGCGGTGGCTCACGGGGCGGACCTGCTGTGCTTCTTCCGCTGGCGGTCCTGCTGCAGCGGGGCCGAGAGCATGGGCCACGGCATTCTGGACCACGACAACCGGGACAACCGGCGGCTGCGGGAGCTGGCAGATCTGTTCCAACGGCTGGAGAAGCTGCCGGAGCTGGACCAGACAACCCTCACCAGCCAGGTGGCCATTCTCTACGGGGCGGACCAGGAGTTTGCCCTGAAAAACCAGCGCCAATCCAAAAAGTACGACTACTGGACCCAGCTGCAGCTGTTCCAGGAGGCCTGCACCGGCCTCAGCGTGAATGTAGACGTGATCCAGGAGACAGAGGATCTTGAGGGCTACCGGGTGGTGCTGGTGTCGTCTCACATCGTGATCGAACCCACCCTGGCCGGGCGGCTGGAGGCCTTTGCGGCCAAGGGGGGCACCGTGGTGCTGACCAGCCGGTCCGGGGTGAAGGACAAGACGGGCTGCTGCGTCTTCGGGGAGCCGCTGCCCACCGTGTTCCGGCGCCTCGCCGGCTGCATTGTCCCCGAGTACGACCCCATCGGGAAGGGAATCCAGCACATCCGGGCAGTCCGGGGGGAGAGCTACCAGGTGTCCGGCTGGTGCGACCTGCTGGAGCCGGAGACGGCGGACGTGTGGGCCCGGTATACGGACCGGTTTTACGCCGGCACGGCCGCCGTGACCCGTAACGCCTTTGGAGACGGTGCCGCCTACTACGTGGGGGCCGTGGGGGAACGGGCTATGTACCGCACGCTTCTGACGGAGATCTTCCGGGAGCAGGGCATCCCCTATCTCACCACCCTGCCCCGGGGCGTGGAGGTGACCACCCGGGAGGGCCCCGGCGGCTGGTACCGCTTCTATTTCAACAACACCGCCAGCGGCGTCCACTTCCCGGCGGAGGGAGAACTGCTGTCTCTCCGGCCCTTTGAGGTGGCCATCCGCACGACACAGGAGGTCTGGGTATGAACTGGGAAAACGTCTCTGCCTTTCTGGATGGCGTAGAGGACCGCTACGGCGTTCCCGCCTGCGAGTGCATCGTGTGGCAGAACCACCGGGAGCTCTACCGGCACCACGCCGGCCATATGGGCTGGGAGAGGGGCACGGAGCCGCTGCAGGGCGGGGAGTGGTACTGGATCTACTCCTGCACCAAGCTGATGACCATCACCTGCGCCATGCAGCTCTGGGAGCAGGGGAAGCTGGGCCTGGACGACCCGGTGGCAAAGTATCTGCCGGAGTACGCCGCCGTGACCGTCCGGGATGGGGATAACGTCCGTCCGGCGAAGACCCAGCTGACGGTCCGCCACCTCATGACCATGACCGGGGGCTTTTCCTACGACCAGACCCTGCCCTCCATCCTCCAGGCGAAGGAGAAGGGGGCGGGCACCCTGGAGCTCATCCGCATGCTGGCCGCCGAGCCCCTGGATTTCGACCCCGGCACCCACTTCCGGTACAGCATGTGCCACGATGTGCTGGCGGCAGTGCTGGAGGAGGTCTCCGGACAGCGCTTTTCCGATCTGGTGCAGAAGGGGATCGCAGAGCCTCTCGGCATCACCGGCCTCACCTTCCGGCCGGGTCCTGCGCAGCTTTCCCGGATGCCGGACCAGATCTGCTGGCACGACAAGAAACTGTACATGTTCCTCTGCCAGAAGGACAACTCCCACCAGCTTACCCCCGCTTACGACTCCGGCGGCGCCGGGATCTGCTGCCGGGCAGAGGACTACATCCCCTTCCTGGATGCCCTGGCCTGCGGCGGCGTTGGCGCCAATGAGGTCCGGATCCTGCAGCCGGAGACCATCCAGCTGATGCGGACCAACCAGCTCACCGGACAGCCGCTGCAGGACTACCACGACACCATGAAGCCCGCCTCCGAGGGATATGGCCTGGGCATGCGGGTCCACATGGAGGGTGAAGACTTCCCCATCGGGGAGTTCGGCTGGGACGGGGCCGCCGGGGCGGACGCCGCGGTGGTGCCGGACTGGAACCTGTCTGTTTTCTACGTACAACATGTGCTGAACTACCTGCCCAATTACGCCGAACTGCACCCGGCACTGTTGCAGCGGATCTATGAGGTGGTACAGGGCAAGAACCCTGCCTGATCAGCGCAGCAAATAGCCATCTCCGAACAGAACGGAACACCGCCCGCCTGGAGTGCACCTCCAGGCGGGCGGTTTTCTGCTCTGAGCGCAGACCTCCGGGCCACCATCGTCTGCGGCAAGCCCGATTGCGATCACACGGACCCCGAGACCTGCAACGCCAAGTTAGGTGCCCACTACCTCCTGAAGGGCGGGGATCGGATCCAATACATCACGATAGACTTCGAGAATGGGAAGGGCATCAAGGCGGTACGGTCTGTGAAGACGGACGGGACAGAGCGGAGAATGGAGCAGGAACTGAAGTTCCAGGAGTTCTCCATGGACGACTCCTCGTACAACTATGCCATCTACCGCCGGGGCTACGTGTACTACGCCTCAGACTACATCCTGTACCGGGTGGTGTCCGGCGGGGAGAAGGACGACGCCGAGATCGTCTGGCAGCCGGAGAAGATCGACACCGGGGAGGTGTCTGTGGTATGCCGGCTGAAATATGGAACGTTGAGCACATGCGGGTGGCCCAAATGCTGCATTTCCCCTTGACAATCCCAGCTTCTGCTCATATAATAAGACTATCATCCTGGCGGGTATGAATCTGCCGGATGGAGATGGCGGTTTCAATGTACTATCCCCTCCTAGCACCCATTTCCGCACCGGGCGAAAGCCTAACAGCAGATAGGAATTGACAGCTATCGGATCATTGCAGATAGTTCACTCGTGTTGCATGATGATATTGCTCTCTTCCTACGTATCTAAGGCTGCAATGGTATCACAATATCGAAAGGAGGTACCGATGTGTGCCAGGCCCTTCGAGAACTCATAGACGAGGCCTCTGCTAAGGCTCTTGCGAAAGCTGCCTTAAGCTGCATGAAGTTTTACACGGTCTCAGAAGAAACAGCATTCAGGAGCTTGGAAATCCCGGAAGACCAGTGGGACATGTACCGGGAACTGGTGGAGCAAGTGCGGGCAGAACAGGTCCGCACTGGGTAAAAAGTGTAGGCGAATCTCCCGGTTTAATAACGAAAGAAGGTACCGATGTGTGCCAGGCCATTCGAGAACTCATAGATGAGGCTTTTTATGAGGGTACAATTCAAAATCTTGTAAAAGCTGCCTTAAGCAACATGAAGTTTTTCGGGGTCTCAGAAGAAACAGCATTCATGGGCTTGGGAATCCCGAAAGATCAGTGGGACATGTACCGGGAACTGGTGGAGCAAGCGCGGGCAGAACAGGAGGACACCTGAGACCGATGCTATCCCCACACTGTCTTTTATGTGCAGCGTGTGCTGAACAAATTGCCCAATTACGCCGAGCTGCACCCGGCACTGCTGCAGCGGATCTATGCGGCCGTAGAGGGCAAGGACTTTGCCTGATGCCAGCCCAGCGCTGTAAATAGCCATCTCGAAACAGAACGAACCACCGCCCGCCTGGACGTTACATCCAGGCGGGCGGTTTTTTGCTCTGGGCAGGGAAAATCTGGATTACACCGGCTGAAATAGGATGTTTTGCAAACAGTTTGTGAATTCGTTGGGCGTGTTAGAAAAAGTTTAGAACCCATCGTTAGGATCACGGGCAGGCGGTAAGACAGCCGGCCAGTGGTCCTTTTTTGTTGGCTAGAGACATCTCTCCGCCCATTCTGAAGGAGAGTAGAGGAGGAACTTGCATGAAAACAAGACGATGGATGGCGGCCCTTCTGGCGGTGCTGCTCACACTGTCCCTGGGAGGCTGTGGAAAGGAAACCGTAGGGAAAGGCAGCGGAGAAGCCAGCGGAGACAATACCATAGCGCTGTTGGCCCCGGACGACTTTGCCGGGAAGCTGCATCAGTACACCAAGCCGGACCAGCACTACAGTCTCGCCGAGACAGAGGCTGGGTACTACTTCGTCTCCTACGGGATGCTGTATTTCATTGATAGAGATACCCAGAAGGTATCTCTGGTCTGCGCCAAGCCCGACTGCGACCACATGCAGGACAACGTCTGCAACGCCCGGCTGAACGGCACCGCCCTCCACGGCGGGGAGGAGATCAGCTATGTGCGGGATATCTTCGAAAACACGGTGGAGCGCAAGACGGTCCGGGCGGTGGAGCCCGATGGGACCGCACAGCGGGAGGTCCAGGAGCTGAAGGCGAACAACAGCATCGGGTACGAGCGGACCATCTACCACCGGGGATACGTGTACTACATCAGCGAGGGCGTCCTGTACCGGGTGAAGTACGGTGGGGCAAAGGACTCCGCAGAGGTACTCTGGACGCCGGCGAACACGGGAGAGGACCAGGTGCAGGGCAACTACACCCTTGTGGGGGCATACAGCGTGCAGTACGCCCTCTGGGCGGAGGAGGACACCCTGTACTTCATGGTGAATCTCCCCAGGGAGGACGGCACCACCCGGGACACCCTCTTTGCCTGTGACCTCCAGGACCTCAGCGTGCAGCAGGTCTGGGAGACGCCGAGCGCAGATGAAGTTGGAGCGTGGGAGACCACCGGCGTCTCGGCCAGCCAGTGGTATATCTCGGATGGGACAATCTACTTCTACCTCGCCGGCAACGGCCTCTGGAAGACGGACCTCTCCACCGGGAAGACGGAGAAGCTGGCGGACACCGGAGACCAGATCCCGTACGGCAGCGCGGTGTACTCTGATGACACGGTGTGCATCGTAAACGACATCCCGAAGTTCTGGGAGACCTCCGAGAAGGTCTATCCCGGCAGCCCCTGGCGGTACGATGCGGACGCCCTCTTCGTCTATGGAATGGATGGGACCTTCCGGAAGGAGATCTCGCTGCAGCCCCTCTTTGACGCCCTGGGACAGGTGTCCACCATCGAACTGGTCTTAACAGACGGACAGAACGCGTACTTTGTGACCACCGCCATGACCTACTCCACCCAGGACGGCTTCCCCATCGGAAACAAGGGGGACAAAACACTCTGCCGGGCGGACCTGGAGACCGGCGAGGTCTCTCCGCTGTATACATTGTTGTGAGGAGACAAGAAGATGAAATGGAAGACAAGACTTGCGGCGGGCCTCGCTGCCGTGCTGCTCACCCTGTCCTCCTGAACTTCCACAGAAACGGGAAAGTCATTTTTTGCCGAAATAGATCAGTGTAGGTTTAGCCTATTTTCCCAATTC
>CANRFN010000059.1 GCA_947629915.1 uncultured Oscillospiraceae bacterium
CTGGAAAATCGCGATTTCGGCAGGTCTATCGAACTTTTTAAGCTAGGCCATATCCTCTATGCAGACGAGCCAGGTTTGCAAAAAGATCCCCCGCCCGCGCCTGCGGGCAGGGGATCCCAGCTACCACTCTAAATCGTTATCGTAATGGAAGAGAGCACGCTTTCTACGCAAACTACTGTAAATCAGGGATATACAGAATTTGTGGTTTTGCCTGAGCGCCTTGATTTGCTGAGAAACTTGATTCCCACATCGCATACCATGAAATCAAGCAGAAAGATTAAGAGATACTTTGTCCCTTCCATTCCTATGCCCGTCATATTTTCCTGAGACACATACACGAGAACGGCATATGTCAGAATGGTGATAACCCATCCGAGATTCTGAGCCGAGATAAGCTTATCGAGCAAAGAAACATTTTCAGTTTTGTATAGTACTGAAAAAATTCTGTATTGGCAAATCCAGTAAGAAACTGAAATAAGAATGCCCAAAAGAAGTAGTGCCAACTGCATGTCTTTATGCTCAGATGGTACATCATTTTCAAGAGCCCTGAGAACAAAGAGTAAAATTACGTGCATCGTTATAAATAATAATGTAAATATTAATTTGCTCTTTTTAGCTTCCATTATACTATCCTGCAATCAAATGTCATATTCACATTCGTACCACATTGCTGGATATCCACAGCTTGTTACACAAACATCTCCAGACCAGGGTGTATATATGTATGTATAAACACCTTCTGGAAGTGTTCCGTATACGACCGATACTTTCCCTTCTGGAGATTTTTCTTGAGCTGATTGTAATGACCAGTATTCTAAGTGAATAGCAATGTAGTATAGAAAACTACATATATAATTTACTGCTTTAACTGACAATGAAATACCATATCTAGCAAAGAGCTTTACGACAATATCGGAAACTGTGGATGTTATAGATTGTTCCACAATCCATTTGACTATATCAGGCTTATTTAAATCGAGTAAGATGGAATCAACAAGATCTTTGTTCATATAAACTTCGGAAGCTGGAATAAAGGATAAATATCCATACCAAGGTATGTCGAAGTTACGAAAAGAACCACCTTCAATGCTTGTCGCTCTTGTAGTTTTTGCTGCGTTTGCTGAGTACGATGCTGGCGAATTGATAAATCGTTTGACTTTTGTAAAGTCATCGACAACGATGTGGATCGTGTCACCTACAACAGTAATTTCAGCATCAGGAAGATCCTTTTTGATGCTGGCAATGGCGGTAGCTATTCTCATATCAGGTTGCGCTACTGTCGTTGCAAACGATGGAGCGGTTGCTGTTAACAGTATTGTAATTGCAAGAACAAAAGAGAGAAAATTTTTCATATGATCTCCTTTCAATTCTGAGGACGGTTAGTGCCAGAAGGAACAGAATATAGCTGTTGTTGCCTTGACCAATTCAAAATGTGGTAAAGTGATAGCACATTAATAGAGACTTTTGAAATTATAAAATTAAATCATGGCAGAAATAATTACTATTAAAAATGCAGATGCTTTTCAGAAATGAGGAGGTGATCGACAGCTTGGTAAAGAAGAATGGTTTGGCGTCAGAATAAAAGATAGATATTTCAAGATTCTCACTTCCGATTCGACCAATAAATTGATAATTAATAATGAAAGTGCTGTATAACTTTAAAGAATATAGGAAGCAAAAACTAAGACAATTGAGGAGAACTGTAGGAAGCTATTTAGAAGAAGCAATCCGCATGACGAGAAAATGCATGGTCGGGCAGTATCAGACATATCTATACAAATTTTCCTGTATTATAACATATCTGAAAAGGAAGACAAGCAACAGTGCATAACGAGACCCGCCTTGTATCGTGCCTCTCTCAGACGGTCTGCGATTGCCATAGCATGATCCCTCCTGGGTACAACAGATTCGTCAAAATCATAGCATTGTGCAAAAATGTTGTCAATAGAACAATTTTAAAATCCTTGACTTATTTCTAGAACAAGGCATTCGCGAGAGAACCAAGCTTTTTCTAGGAGAAACTCATGCTATAACAGGGTCCCCTGCCAGCAGCTGAGGGCATGGAATCCCAGTTACCAGTCTAATTCGTCATCGTTGTAGAAGAGAATCTCCTGGTGGGGGCTGTTCTTCTGGTTGTCTATCGGCTTCTGGTGGCTCTTGTCATCGACCACGACGGTCCGCTGTCCACTCCTCCTGATCCTTTTGGGATCCTGTGCTAGGAAAAGTTGGGATATCTCTGGAGTAGAGGGTGGCCCTGGGTGGAGTTTATCATCACTATTTGCGGGTATTTCCAGCCAAAATGACATTCAAGGAACGAATGTCAGCGATCATCAGCCGCTTTGCGTCAGTGTTCATATCCATCTCAGCGCAATGAATACGACTCTCGCGCTTTGCGATAGATTAGCATATCTGCTATTTTGTCTGTGGACAAATGGGCGGAAACAGTGTACAATCTCTCCTATCACAACCATTAAGGAGGAACCACCTGTGCCCCGTACTGAGTTTCATTTGACCCCAGAGGACCGCGAGCAGCTGACGTATGTTGCAAAGGCGATCACCACTGTGGAGCGGGAGAGAACCAGAGCCATGATCCTTTTGCTGGCGGATGAGGGGCTGAGCCCTCGTGAGATTGCGGATCAGCTGAACGTTGCATATGACATTGTGCCGAGATGGATGCGGCGGTATGAAAACAGAGCGCCTGGCGCATCCCTGCTCACCGTTATCCGTGCCAAGGAGATCAAGGGGAAACGGGATATCAGCGAGGAAGCGCGAAATTGGGTTTGGGAGATCGCGGGCCCGAAGGAGACCAGGGGGACCATCCAGACTGTGCTGGAACGTGTTCACGCGGAGGCGGAAGAAGCAGGATTCCCGCGGCTCAAGACCGTGAGTTGGAACAGCATCTGTCTCATTTTGAAAGAGAAGGACTCTCAGGTGCGCAATTGAGCCGCAGTGCAGATCGGGGGCGTCTCTCGTGAGCCCAAAAGAGAGGGCAACTGTTTTGGTAGGCCTGCAACAACACAGTGTGTATAGAACAGCACAGGACGAGCGCTCAGCGATTTCGTTCTGTGCTGTTTTGTATTACACTGTTCCATTGCTTTCCACATACGGGCGGTATCTTGCACTCTGCCATTGACACTGTTCAATTCTCAAAATATACCAGGCTGGAAACGTGCATAAAAATCACTTTATCTGCATAAAGCGGCCTTGCCGTAGGAAATTTCAGGGATTCTCCGGCGCTGGAATTTCGTTTCAAAAGGAAAAAAAGTGTTTCTTTTTCTGCCGGTATCGTGTATAATACATGGGATGTCCTGCCGCCGGCAGGACGCTGTGCAACAGTCCGAGAGTATCCGGCGGCTGCGCCGGGAAAGGGTGGAACCAGTGAGTAAAGAAGCCTTAACCAGAGACGCTGCCCGGGAAATCGCCATGCACTTTGTCTTTGAGATGATGTTTACCGGCACCCCAGCGGAAGAACTGCTGCAGCGGGAACTGCAGGAGGAGGCCTTCGAGCAGAGAAGCGTCAGCGAGCCGTTGTATGACGCAATCATCACCGAGGAGCGAGCCCTGTACATCCGCGCCGTGGTGACTGAGGTGTGGGCACACAGCGATGAGCTGGACGATATCATCAAGCGCCACGCCAAGGGATGGCGGCTGAATCGCATCGACCGCGTGGCCGTGGCCATGATGCGGGTCTGTCTCTGTGAGATCCTCTACATCCCAGACATCCCCATCAAGGCCTCCATCAACGAGGCGGTGGAGATCCTGAAGGGCTATGTGGACCCGGACGTGGTGAAGTTCGTCAACGGCATTTTGGGTGCCGCCGCCCGGGAGCACGATCCGAATGTAGACAAGCGGCCCAAGCGGGCAGCAGGGAAGCTTGCGGGGAAACCTGCCGAGCGGCCGAAAGAGCAGGCTGCAGAGCCTGAGACCCCAGCGGAGAGCGTGCAACTGGCGGAACCTGTGGCCCCTGAGGCATCGGCAGAGCCCGCCACGGAGGCCCCGGTATGAGCGCACTTCAGTGTCTGGGGTTCGACACCTCCAACTACACCACCTCTGCCGCCGTCTTCGATGGGGAGACTGGCGAAAACCGCGGCATGCTGCTCACCGTCCCGGAGGGGGCATTGGGCCTTCGCCAGAGCGATGCCCTCTTTCAGCACGTCAAGCGGCTGCACCTCATGACCGAGCAGCTCCGCAAGGACGGCAGCATCGGGCAGATCGCGGCGGTGGGGGCCTCCACCAAGCCCCGGGAGACCGAGGACTCCTACATGCCCTGCTTCCTGGTGGGCGAGGGACAGGGGAGAACCCTGGCCGCCGCCATGGGCGTACCCTTCTATCCCTGCTCCCATCAGCAGGGCCACATCGCTGCGGCGGCCTGGTCCGCCGGGCGGGAGGATTTGCTGGACCGGCCCCACCTGGCCTGGCACCTCTCCGGCGGCACCACGGAGCTCCTCCATGTGGTGCCCATGGGCCACACGGTGCAGGCGGAGATCCTCGGGGGCACCAGCGACATCGCGGCAGGCCAGCTCATAGACCGGGCCGGCGTGCTGCTGGGTCTGCCGTTTCCCGCAGGCAAGGCGTTGGACTCCCTTTATACTGAGGCAAAGCCGGAGGAGATTCCCCAGGCCTTTCATGTAAAGCTCAACGACCTTACATTCAGTCTCTCCGGCATGGAGAACAAAGTAAGACAACTGGCGGCAGACGGCGCCTCAAAGGCCGCCATCGCCCGCTTTACCCTGGACACCATTATCGGGGTGGTGCAGCGGGCCACGAAAGAGGCCCTGAAGCGCTACCCGGGGCTGCCAGTGCTGTGCTCCGGCGGCGTGGCGTCCAACCGGGCGCTGCGCAGCCACCTGAAAGAGGCGGTGTTCGCCCAGCCCCGCTATTCTACCGATAACGCCCTGGGGGTGGCCATTCTCACCCGCAGAGCCCTGGAGAGGGGGATTAAGACATGAGTCCTGTTGGGTATCGTGCGGCCAACCAGACGGCCTATACCGTGTCCCAGGTAAACGAGTACATCAAGAGCAAGATGGATATGGACCGGGTGCTGAACAACATCCTGGTCCGGGGAGAGATCTCCAACTACAAGCGCTATCCCTCCGGCCACCACTACTTCTCCCTGAAGGACGCGGAGGGTACCTTGCGGTGCGTGATGTTCGCCGGCAATGCCAGATCCCTGCGCTTTCAGCCGGTGGACGGCATGCAGGTGCTGGCCTTGGGCCGGATCTCCGCCTTCCCCCGGGACGGCACCTATCAGCTGTATGTCAGCCAGCTCATGGAGGACGGCAGGGGAAAGCTGGACGAGGCCTTTGAGCGCCTCCGCCAGCGCCTGGAGAAGGAGGGCCTCTTTGACGCCTCCCGCAAGCGGCCACTGCCCATCTTCCCCCATCGGGTGGCGGTGGTGACAAGTCCTGTGGGCGCCGCCATCCGGGACATCATCCAGAACATCGGGGCCCGCTGGCCCATGACGGAGGTCCTGGTGGTCCCCGTCCGGGTACAGGGTGTGGAGGCCCCGGGGGAGATCGCCTACGCCCTCCAGCGGGTGAACCAGCGAAACGACATCGATCTCATCATCACCGGACGGGGCGGCGGCTCCCGGGAGGAGCTGTGGGCCTTCAACGAAGAGGTGGTGGCCCGGGCCATTGCCGCCTCCCGGATCCCCGTGATCTCGGCGGTGGGCCACGCCCCGGACGTCTCCATCTCAGACTATGTGGCGGATGCCACCGCCACCACCCCCACCAAGGCCGGCCAGATGGCCGTGCCCAGTCAGGAGGAGTGGAAGCACCGGCTGAAGATGCTGGAGCAGCGGATGGTGCGGGCGGAACAGGGAAGACTGGCGGACGCCCGGAAGCATCTCCAGAGACTGCAGGGCAGCCGGGTGATGCAGAGTGCCGTGGCCCCCATCCAGGAGCGGCGGATGCTGTTGGACTCCCGGCGCCAGCGGATGGTCTCCGCCTTTGCTATGCAGCTGAAGGATGAGCGGCATGCCCTGGAGGGCGTGCAGCAGCGGCTGGCGGGGGTGCTCCCCAACCGGATCAAAGACAGCCGCAGACTCCTGGACAGCCGGGTGCAGCGGATGCAGACGGGGATGGAGCGGGGCGTAAAGCAGCAGCACATGCGCCTGGCCCGTCTGGCGGGCTCTTTGGACGCCATGAGCCCGCTGAAGGTGCTGGCCCGGGGCTATGCCGTGGCCCGCAAAGACGGCAATCTGGTCTCCAGCACGGAACAGGTCGCGCTGGGGGATCAACTTGATGTTACACTGACGGACGGCGTGCTCTCCTGCACGGTGGACGGAAAGGAGAAAAAATAACCATGGCAGAAGTGAATGCGGCAAAACAGCCGGAGGTCTCTTTCGAGCAGTCTATGACCCGCCTGGAGCAGATTGTAGAGATGCTGGAGCGGGGCGAGTGCGATCTGGACCAGTCCCTGAAGCTCTTTGAAGAGGGCGCCGGTCTCGCCGCCAGATGCGAGAAGATGCTGGATGAGGCGGAGCAGAAGGTTACCATCCTCCTGGAGAGCGGGAAGGAAGCGCCCTTCCAGGCGGAGGGCTGATCCATGTCCTTTCAGGAGCAACTGGCAGCCAGACAGGCAGAGGTAGAGGGCTGGCTGCAGCAGGCCTTTCAGCCCCGGGCGGACATCCGGTTCAACGGGCTGCTGGAGGCCATGCGGTACAGCCTCCTGGCCGGCGGCAAGCGGCTGCGCCCGGTGCTGGTGCTGGAGTTCTGCCGGTGCTGCGGCGGCGATGTCGAGGCCGCATTGCCGGTGGCCTGTGCGGTGGAGATGCTGCACACCTACTCCCTCATCCACGATGATCTGCCCTGTATGGACAACGATGACCTCCGCCGGGGCAAGCCCACCAACCACAAGGTGTACGGGGAGTGCACCGCGGTGCTGGCGGGAGATGCCCTCCAGGCAGAGGCCTTCCGCACCATTTTGACGAGCTCCCTGCCGGCAGACCGGCGGGCGGCCTGCGCCGCCGCCCTGGCGGAGGCCGCCGGGACGGACGGCATCTGCGGGGGCCAGTTCCTGGACATGGCGGAAGAGGAGAAGAACAGCACAGATTCAGAATTGACAGACCTCCAGGCCCGGAAGACCGGCAGCCTTCTCATGGCAGCCTGCCGCATGGGCGTGCTGGCCGCCGGCGGCACCCCGGCCCAGGAGAGAGCCGCCGCAGCCTATGGTATGGCGGTGGGGGCGGCGTTCCAGATCCGGGACGACATGCTGGATGAGCTGGCTAGCGAGGCGGAACTGGGCAAGCCCATCGGCTCAGACAAGGCCCAGGGCAAGACCACTTTCATGACCCTCTATGGGGCGGAAAAGTGCGCCGCGCTGGTGAAGGAGTACACAGACGCCGCGGTCTCTGCGGTATCCGGTCTCCAGAACCCGGACTTTTTGCAGACCTTGGCCCTGTCCCTGGCGGATCGAACCCACTGATATACAAGCCAATCGTTTTAGCCCTTTTGCCCTACTATTTTGCAGAGAGGAGGGGATGCGGATGCCGATCAGTCCAATCCTGTTGATGGGAATCGCCGCCTGGGCGGCAGCACAAGTGCTGAAGTTTCTCATCTCCATAGCGCTGTTCCACAAGGTGGACATCATGTATCTCACCACGGGAGGTGGCATGCCCAGCTCCCACTCCGCTCTGGTGTGCTCAGTGGCCACCGCCATCGGCTTGTCTGAGGGGTTCACCTCGCCGCTCTTTGCCTTGGCCGCAACCATGGCCTTCATCGTGATGTACGACGCCATGAACGTGCGACACGAGACGGGAGAGCAGTCCAAGGTGCTGAACTATATGATGAAGAACCTCTCGGATCTGCCCTCAGACCTCATAGACCGGGATCTGAAGGAGCTTTTGGGGCACACCCCGTCCCAGGTCACGGTGGGGGCTCTATTGGGCACCGCCATCGGGGTAATCGGCACCCTCTTGACCCGCTGAGCCGAGACCCAAGATCAATTTTCCACGCGAGGAGAGAAATGCATGATCCCGGAACGTCTGGATCAAATTACGGATCTGCAGGCCAAGCTGCTCTGCGAGCAGCTGCGCCAGCGGATTATAGACACCGTCTCTCAGACCGGCGGCCATCTGGGTGCCAGCCTGGGTGTGGTGGAGATCACGGTGGCCATACACCGGGTCTTTGACCTGGAGCGGGATCGTCTGGTGTTCGATGTGGGCCACCAGTGCTACGCCCATAAGATTCTCACCGGGCGGGATGCCCAGATGACCACCCTGCGCAGTCTGGGCGGCCTCTCCGGCTTTCCCAAGCCCCGGGAGCACCGGGCAGACGCCTTCATCGCCGGCCACGCCTCCAACTCCGTGTCCGTGGCCCTGGGCATGGCCCGGGCCAGGACCCTGAACCACGAGGACTACGCCGTGCTGGCCATGATCGGAGACGGCGCCCTCACCGGCGGCCTCTCCTTTGAGGGCCTCTCCAACGCGGGGCAGAGCAAAGAGCCGCTGATTGTAATCATGAACGACAACGGCATGTCCATCACCAAGAACGTGGGCGGCGTGGCGAGCCACCTGGCCCGGCAGCGCCTGAAGCCCCAATATCTGCAGTTTAAAAAGGTATACCGGCGGGTCACCGGGGCCACGGCGGCCGGGCGGGCGGTGTACCGCTTCACCCACAACGCCAAGCAGGCGGTGAAGAACGCGGTCCTGCCCTGCAGCTTCTTTGAGGACATGGGCTTTACCTACCTGGGCCCGGTGGACGGCCACGATGTGAACTATCTCACCAAGCTCCTCCGCTACGCCAAGGAGCTCAACTGCCCGGTGCTGCTGCACATCAAGACCATCAAGGGCAAGGGCTATCCCCCGGCGGAGAAGGAGCCGGACAAGTTCCACGGCATCGGCCCCTTCGACATCGCCACCGGACAGGTGCTGGAGAAGGGCGGACCCAGCTTCTCCAGCGTGTTCGGGGAGACCATGTGTGCCCTGGCAGAGGAGCGGCCGGATCTGGTGGCCATCACCGCGGCCATGCGGGACGGCACCGGCCTCAAACCCTTTGGAGAGCGGTATCCAGACCGCCTCTTCGATGTGGGCATTGCCGAGGGACATGCCATCTCCATGGCGGCGGGCATGGCCAAACAGCGGCTCATCCCCGTGGCGGCCATCTACTCCAGCTTCCTCCAGCGCTCCTACGACATGCTGATCCACGATGTGGCCATCCAAGGCCTCCATGTGGTGCTGGCCATAGACCGGGCGGGCCTGGTGGGCGAGGACGGGGAGACCCACCACGGCGTCTTCGATTCCGGCTATCTCGCCACCGTCCCCGGCATGAAGATCCTCTGTCCGGCCAGCTTCCAGGAGCTCCGGGACATGCTCCGCTATGCGGTGGTGCGGGTCCGGGGCCCGGTGGCGGTGCGGTATCCCAGAGGCGGAGAGGGTATCTACAACGAATCCCACGGGCCGGAGGGGGCAACTCTGCTGCGGGAGGGACGAGACGTCACCCTCACGGCATACGGCACCATGGTAAACGAGGTGCTGGAGGCGGCCCGGCTATTGGAGGAGAAGGGCGTCTCTGCACAGGTGGTGAAGATCAACGCCATCGCGCCGCTGCCCTCGGAGACAGTGGCGGAGTACGCCCGGCAGACGGGACTGCTTCTCATCGCAGAGGAGTGTGCAGACAGCTGCAGCGCCGGGCGGAGACTGCTGTCTGATTGTTGTCTCGCGGGGCCCCTGGGCTTCACCCCGGTGCTGGCCAACCTGGGAGACCGGTTTGTGCAGCACGGCACGGTAAAGGAGCTCCGGCAGCTCTGCGGCATAGACGGGGCCTCTCTCTGCCGGCGGGTTTTGGAGGCGCTGCGCCGTGGCTAAAAAACGTCTGGATGTGCTGCTCACAGAGCGGGGCATGGTGGAGAGTCGGCAGAAGGCCCAGGCCCTCATCATGGCCGGGGTGGTGTTCTCCGGGGACCGGCGGCTGGACAAGCCCGGGCTGACCTTGGCGGAGGATACGCCGCTGGAGATCCGGGGGCAGACCCTCCGGTATGTGAGCCGGGGCGGCCTGAAGCTGGAGAAGGCCATGCAGGTCTTTCCCATCACCTTAGAGAATTGCATCTGCGCGGACATCGGCGCCTCCACCGGCGGCTTTACAGACTGCATGCTCCAAACCGGGGCGTCCAAGGTGTACGCCGTGGACGTGGGCTACGGACAGCTGGCCTGGTCCCTCCGGGAGGACCCCAGGGTGATCTGCCTGGAGCGGACCAATGCCCGCTATCTCAGCCGGGAGCAGATTCCGGAGCCATTGCAGTTCTTCTCGGTGGACGTGTCCTTTATCTCCCTGAAGCTGATCCTGCCGGCGCTCCGGCCGCTGCTGGCGGAGGGCGGCCAGGCGGTCACCCTGGTGAAGCCCCAGTTTGAGGCGGGCAAGGAGCAGGTGGGGAAGAAGGGCGTGGTCCGAGACCCCAAGGTCCATCTGGCGGTGCTGGAGCAGTATCTGGTCCACGCCAGAGAGGCGGATTTTTCGGTGCGGGGACTGGATTTCTCCCCCATCCGGGGACCGGAGGGCAACATTGAATACCTGGGCTGGCTCACCGCCGGCGCTGGACAAGATGACGTGCCGGATCTCAGTGATCTGGTGCGGCGATCCCATGAACGTTTGGAGGAAGCGCGGCAATGAGAGTGGTATTGAGCCCCAACCCCTATCGGGACCGAGACCTGCGGGCCTGTCTCACTGCCCGCCGGATTCTCACCAGCAGCGGCGTAGAGGCGGCAGTGGCCCTGCCGTTTGCCCTGGACGAGGGCAGCAAACTGGAGATCCCCGAGGAGGCGGATCTGCAGCCCTCCGAGGAGGTACTGCCCCGGGCAGATGTGCTGATCTGCTTCGGGGGAGACGGCACCATCCTCCACGCGGCCCGGGACGCCCTGAAGTGGAACGTCCCGGTACTGGGGGTGAATCTGGGCAGCATCGGCTTTATGGCGGAGCTGGAGCAGGGAGAGCTGTCTCTCCTGAGCCGCCTCGCCGCCGGGAAGTACGCCATTGAGAAGCGGATGATGCTGGAGGCCAGAGTGCGCCGGGACGGCCGGGAGGTGTACAAGGAGCTGGCCCTGAATGATGCGGTGGTGACGAAAGGCGCCGTAGCCCGTGTCCTGGAGCTGGAGCTGACGGGGGATCGGATCCCCATCTCCTCCTACACCGGAGACGGGGTGGTGATCGCCACGCCCACGGGATCCACCGCCTACTCCATGGCCGCCGGCGGGCCCATTGTGGAGCCCACGGCGGAGAATCTCATCGTAACCCCCATCTGTGCCCACAACCTCTACGCCCGCTCCATGGTGCTGAACGCAAACCGCACAGTGGGCATCCGCCTGCCGGGCTACCGGAAGAGCGCCTTCCTGTCTGTGGACGGCGGCCGCACCTTCCGCCTCCAGACGGGAGACTGGGTGGAGTGCACCCGGGCGGCGCAGTACACCCGGCTCATCCGGCTCACCGGGCGCAGCTTCTACGAGCGGATCAACCAGAAGCTGGGAAAGGCGTGAGGATGCCATGAAGAGCGAGAAACAGAGCCGCCAGGAGCTGATCCTGCAGCTCATCAACGAGCAGCCGGTGGCCAATCAGCTGGCCCTGCAGCAGCTTTTGGAGCAGCGGGGCTATCCCGTGACCCAGGCCACCATCTCCCGGGATGTGCAGAAGCTCCGGCTGGTGCGGCACAAGACCGCAGACGGGGGCTTTCGCTATGTGGAGGAGGACAGCCAGAACACCAGCTCCGAGCGGCTGCAGAACATCCTCCACCAGGGCGCCGTCTCCAGCGACTGGGCCCAAAACATCGTGGTATTGAAGACTATGCCGGGTCTGGCCTCTGCCGCCGCGGCGGCCTTGGACGGCATGGAGATCCCCAATCTGGTGGGCTCTCTGGCGGGAGACGACACGGTGCTGCTGGTGATGCGCACCCCGGAGGCCGCAGAGCGCTTCTGCCGGGAGCTGAACGACCGGCTGGACTGATCCGCGGGACGCGGAGTTTTGCCGCAGGGGGACCCTGCGGCCTGGGAGGGAGTGGAAGAAATGCTATCCCTGCTGCATATCGAGAATATCGCCCTCATAGACCGGGCAGACATCTCCTTTGAGCGCGGGTTCAACGTGCTCACCGGTGAGACCGGTGCCGGCAAATCCATCATCATCGACTCCATTGGCGCCATCATGGGAGAGCGGACCAGTAGGGACCTGATCCGCACCGGGGCGAAATCCGCCAGGGTGACCGCGGTGTTTCGGGATCTTCCGCCGCTCCAGTGGTTTGAGACCTCCGGCATCGCCCCGGACGAGAACGGGGAGCTGCTGCTGGAGCGGGTGATCCAGGGGGACGGGAAGAACCTGTGCCGGGTGAACGGCGCCCCCCTTCTGGTGACCCAGCTCCGGGAGCTGGGCCTCCGGCTGCTGAACATCCACGGCCAGCACGATGGACAGCAGCTGCTGGACGAGGAGTGCCATCTGGGCTATCTGGACAGCTTCGGCAACACCGCCCCCCAGCTGCAGACCTTCGGCGAGGCCTATCAGAGGGTGCGGGAGATCCGAAAGGAGCGGGACGCCCTCCAGATGAACGAGGCGGAGAAGGCCCGCCGCATCGACACCCTGACCTACCAGATCAAGGAGCTGGAGGACGCCCAGCTGAAAGTGGGGGAGGAAGAAGAACTCACCGCCCGGCGGGATGTGCTCCGGCACGCGGAGAAGCTCATGGACGCGGTGGACACCGCCTACATGGCCCTCACCGGCGGCGATGACGGCGAGGGCGCGGTCTCCCTGCTGCAAGAGGCGGAAAATGCCATGACCATGGGCGGCCGGTACAGCCCGGACCTGCAGGAGCTCTCCGTGCGGGCCAACACCATCCGGGTGGACGCAGACGACCTGGCGGACACCATCCGGGACCTCCGGGACTCCTTTGAGTTCTATCCCGGGGAGCTGGACGAGGTGGAGGGGCGGCTGGACAAGCTCTACCGGCTGCAGAAGAAGTACGGCGGCTCCACCGAGGAGATGCTGGACTTTTTGGACCGCTGCAAGAAGGAGCTGGACACCATCCAGTTCTCTGAGGACCGGATCCTCCAGCTGGAAAAGCAGTTGAAAAAGGCCCTGGCGGAGGCGGTGCAGAAGGGCCAGGCCCTCAGCGCCGCCCGGAAAGCCGCTGCGGAACAGCTGGCCGCCCGGATTCAGTCTGAGCTGCAGCAGCTGGACATGCCCAAGGTCCGCTTCCAGGTGTCCTTCGCCCCGAAAGACGCCCCGGACGGCATGGACGCCACCGGCATGGACACCGTGCGCTTTCTCATGTCCGCCAACGTGGGCGAGGATCTGAAGCCCATCAACCGGATCGCCTCCGGCGGCGAGCTCTCCCGGATCATGCTGGCGCTGAAGAACGTGCTGGCGGAGACAGAGGAGGTGTCCACGCTGATCTTCGATGAGGTGGACACCGGCGTCTCCGGCCGGGCCGCCGGCAAGGTGGCGCGAAAGCTCTTCCAGGTGTCCCACACCAAGCAGGTACTGTGCGTCACCCACCTGCCGCAGATCGCCGCCATGGGGGACGTGCAGTTCTCCGTGGAGAAGGGGGAGCGGGGCGGCCGCACCTACACCCAGGTGGAGCGGCTGGACCGGCGGGGCCGGCTGGAAGAGGTGGCCCGGCTCAGCGGCGGCGAGCTCTCCACCGCCATGCTGGAGGGGGCGGAAGAACTCCTCCGGGCGGCGGAGCAGTACAAGGCGGACTACGGGGCGAAAAAGGCCCGGGCATAGGGCAAATAATTCTGCAAAGCATTTTCCCTTTACAGCATGGGGCGTGCGTTTCATTCTGCTGTTTTGCTGCACTGCCGCCTGGATCGGACGCTTTTGTGTGCACCAAAACACAAAACCGTGCATCTTCGGGGAAAATTCAACCGCAACGCCATTGACAGCCATTTCCGGCTGTGTTAGTATAGGCACAACGCTGAGATGAGGAGAAGGCCAGCCGCACGCTGCACAGAGAGCCCCCGGGCGGTGTAAGGGGGAGAGAAGCTGCTGGCATATACCCCTCGGAGCGGCCGCTTGAACGTCTAGGCAATTAGGGCAGGACGGGTGCGCCCGGTATCGCGCATGGGTTACAGACCCGCTGAGGCAGTGTCCGCAAGGCCGCTGCGAACAGAGGTGGTATCACGTCTTCCTGACGTCCTCTGCCCTCCCATGGGGGCAGGGGACTTTTCCATACATTTGAGATCATCCGATTTTACGCTATAGGAGGTAACAATGGACAACGTTTTGATCGAGTACCTGGGACATTCCTGCTTCTGCCTGACCTACGAAGGGGAACGGGTGGTGCTGGATCCCTATTCGGACGGCTCTGTGCCCGGGCTGTCCAACCTGCGGCTGCAGGCGGAGTACGTGTACTGCAGCCACTATCACGGAGACCACGGCTTTGAAGACGGGGTGAAAGTGAGCTTTGCAGGACTGCCGCCCTTTACCGTGGAGGAGCTGGAGACAGACCACGATGACGTGGGCGGTGCCAAACGGGGCAAGAACATGGTGCGGATCTTCCGCTTCGGCGCCCTGCGGGTGGCCCATCTGGGGGATCTGGGCCGGATGCCCACCGAGGCGGAGGCCCAGCGGCTCCAGGCATTGGACTGCCTCATGATCCCCGTGGGCGGGTACTACACCATCGATGCCGCCCAGGCCAAGGCCGTTGTGGATCTGCTGCAGCCTGTGGTGACCATCCCCATGCACTACCGCAGCGCAGACCAGGGCTTTGACGTGCTGAGCCCCCTGGAGGACTTCACCCACCGCTTCGACCGCGTGGAGACCTGCGGAGACAGCTTTACCCTTACCGAGGATACCCCCCGCCAAGTGCTGGTGATGAGGCCTCGCAACGCCCGCTGATCTGGGCGATTATCCAATACACGTTAGGAGAATGATTCCCATGGAACTGTATGACGAACTGGTGGCCCGGGGTCTCATCGCCCAGGTGACGGACGAGCAAGAGATCCGCGAAATGGTGAACCACGGCAAGGCCACCTTCTATATCGGCTTTGACTGCACCGCAGACAGCCTCACCGCCGGCCACTTTGTGACCCTCACCCTGATGAAGCGGCTGCAGCAGGCGGGCAACAAGCCCATCGCCCTCATCGGCGGCGGCACCACCATGATCGGGGACCCCTCCGGCCGCACGGACATGCGCAAGATGCTCACCCGGGAGGATATCGAGCACAACGCCGAGTGCTTCAAGCGCCAGATGGAGAAGTTCATCGACTTCGGCGAGGGCAAGGCCCAGATGGTGAACAACGCGGACTGGCTTCTCAAGCTGAACTACGTGGACCTCCTCCGGGAAGTGGGCGCCTGCTTCTCCGTGAACAACATGCTCCGGGCCGAGTGCTATAAGCAGCGCATGGAGCGGGGCCTGTCCTTCCTGGAGTTCAACTATATGATCATGCAGTCTTACGACTTCTACTACCTCTTCCAGCACTACGGCTGCAACATGCAGTTCGGCGGCAACGACCAGTGGTCCAACATGCTGGGCGGCACCGAGCTCATCCGCCGGAAGCTGGGCAAGGACGCCCATGCCATGACCATCACCTTGCTCACGGACTCCAACGGCAACAAGATGGGCAAGACCGCCGGCAACGCCGTGTGGCTGGATCCCAACAAGACCTCCCCCTACGACTTCTACCAGTACTGGCGGAACATCGGGGACGCGGACGTCATGCGGTGCATCCGGATCCTCACCTTCCTGCCCCTGGAGCAGATCAACGAGATGGACCACTGGGAGGGCAGCCAGCTGAACCAGGCGAAAGAGATCCTGGCCTGGGAGCTCACCAACATGGTCCACGGAAAGGAAGAGGCGGACAAGGCCCAGGCCGCCGCCCGCGCCCTGTTCTCCGCCGGCGGCAGCTCCGCCGACATGCCCAGCACCACCCTCAGCGATGGGGACCTCACAGACGGCCGCATCGGCATTCTCTCCCTCATGGTGAAGTGCGGCCTCGCCGCCTCCAATGGAGAGGCCCGCCGGCTGGTGCAGCAGGGCGGCGTGATGGTCTCGGACCAGAAGGTCTCCGATCCCAACACCTACTACGACAAGGCCGCTCTGGCCGAGGGCCTGGTGATCAAGAAGGGCAAGAAGGTCTTCCACAAGGCCGTCATCGCCTGAGCACAATCTACCAACACCCATTGCCCGTATCCGCAGTCTGCGGATACGGGCAATTTGCAAACGGGGAGGGGCCTATCATGAGGAAAGCGTATCTGCTCTGCGGGAGACTCTGCAGCGGCAAGACCACCTACGCCAGAGATCTGATCCGGGGGGAACACGGGGTGCTGCTCTCCGTGGACGAGATCATGCTGGCCCTCTACGGCACGGATGCCGGGGAGGCCCACGATGTCCTCACCGCACGGCTGCAGGCATACCTCTTTGAGAAAGCCGCCGAGATCCTGGATTGCGGCAACTCCGTGGTGCTGGACTGGGGCTTTTGGACCAGGCGCAGCAGGGAGGAGGCCCGGCAGTTTTTCAAAGCGCGGCGCTATCCCACCGAGATGATCTACCTGGATCCGCCGGAGGAGATGCGCGAGCGCTGGATTGCCGCCCGAAATGCCGCCATCGCCGCGGGAACGGAAGCGGCCTACCCCGTGGACGAAGGCCTGGCAGACAAGATGGAGGCGCTGTTCGAGGAGCCGGACGCATCGGAGGTGGATCGCTGGGTCCACTGAGGGCGTACCTTCCGGGGGAGGTGTGCCGGACGGAGCCGGCAGGACGGCCTGAACACCGCTTTTCAGGCCATTCTGTGGACAAATTCAGATTTATCTATAAGTTATGTCCCGGAGGTGTCGGCCCAGACCGACACCTCCAAATTGCCGTATTGAAACGGATTTTGTCGTTGCTTATAATGGGTTCTACCTGCAAGAGAAGATAGAATTCTGTCTTCCAACAGAGAAAAGAGGAGGAACCAATATGTGCGACAAGATCAAGCGGTGTGCCGTGCTGCTGCTGGCCCTGGCGCTGCTGCTCTCCGGCTGCGGCGTCTCCCAGTCTTCCTATGACAGCCTGGCGGCGGAGCGGGACAGCCTCTCCCAGGCCAACGTGGACCTGCAGCTGGAGCGGGACAACCTCACCGGCGAGCGGGACGCCTTGCAGAAGGAGCGGGATGAACTCCAGGCAGAGCGGGATGCGCTGCAAAAGGACAAGGACGCCCTGGAGCAGGAGAAGGAGGCCCTGCAGGGGGAGCTGGACGATGTGAAGGCGGATCTCCAGGACGTGCAGCAGGAGTACGATGCGTACAAGGAGGAGACCGCAGACTTCGCCATCCTCACGGAGGAGCAGCGGAAGGCCGAGGTGGCCCGGGCGGAACAGGAGCGGATCGAGGCCGAGGAGGCCGCCCGGAAGGCCCAGGAAGAGGCGGACAAGGCTCAGGCGGAGCGGGAAGCGGAGGAACAGCGGAAGAAAGAGGAGGAAGATGCGGCCAGACTGGCGGAAGAGGCCAAGGGATATGAGACCGGCATCACGTACAGTCAGCTGGCACGCTCTCCGGATCAGTACAAGGGCAAGAAGGTGAAGTTCACCGGCAAGGTGCTGCAGATTCTGGAGGGAGACGATGAGAACCAGATGCGCCTTGCCACCAAGGGCAACTACGATGACGTGGTGTACTGCGGATACGATCCCTCCATCCTGGATGTGCGCATCCTGGAGGACGACACCATCGTGATTTACGGCGTCTCCCTGGGCACATTGTCCTATGAATCCACCATGGGGAAGCAGGTGACGCTCCCGGCGATCTGGGTGGACCGCATCGAACTCAAGAGCTGAACGGACAGAGACCGGCACCGACCTGCGGTGCCGGTCTCTTCGCCGCCTGTCTGAGCGCTGCGGACAGGCAGGAATGGATTTTCCGATCTTTGTGCAATCTGCGATGAGATTGGCACTTCATTTCCAGGTATTTCTGCCGGTGTTCACACCGTTTTCATTGAATCCCCCATCCGAAAGTGGTATCATAAGCCACGTTGTACCTTTTGATGATTGGATATGCATGTACGAATGAAGGAGGAACTCATGGCTAAACACAATTGGCAGCGCCGCATGGGCGCTGCGCTTCTGGCCCTTGTGATGCTGATTGGCATGTTTCCCGCGGCCAACGCCTCACTGGCACTGGGCTGGGAACTGATAGACAACCCGGTCCGGCTGGCGGACGGGGTGACCCTCACCACAGGGAAGCTCTGGTCCGACTCCAAACAGGACCTGCGGACCGAGTACTACATAGACTACACCCCCGGGGTGGCCGTAAAGCCCATGGTCTACTACGGTGAGCATGTGGCCAACTGGGATCCCCTTACCGTCTCCGCCAAGGCGGTGGCAGAGCGGGGCTATCGGGTGGTGGCCGGCATCAACGGCGGCTTTTTCAACTCCAACGGCACCGTGGTGGGCATCGTCTACAGCGATGGCGAGATGAAGGCCATGGACGCGTACAACGCCTACATGCTGGGCTTCAAGCGGGATGGCAGCGCCTTTGTGGACAGCAGCACCCTCACCCTGCAGGCGTCCTGGCAGGTGGCGGACTACACCTTCACCAAGAAGATGGCCGGCATGAACTGCTACCGGCTGAATGAGGGAGGACACGCCTCCGGCGGGCTCTACCTCTATAGCCCGGACTATTATGACCGCGTCCGGGAGAACAGCACCACCCACAGCATCTCCGTGATCGTAAAGCCCATTGTGGAGGAGGCGCTCCTCTCCATGAACAGCACCCTCGGCATGGTGGTGGTGTCCAAGCCGGTGGACTCCCGGGATCCGGAGCAGACCTATGTGGCGGAGATCCCCGAGGGCTGCTACATGCTGTATACCAACTGCGTGGACGAGACCGTCATGGCCAATCTCCTGGCCCTGAAGGAGGGGGACACCGTCTCCATCTCCCTCTCCGGCGGCAGCGCCGATTGGGCGGATGCGGTGTGCGGTCTCTCCGCCCTCTACATGCTGGTGGAGAACGGGGAGGTCTCCAAAGGGGTGGAAAAGCTCACCAAGCGGTTCAACCCCTACACCGCTGTTGGCATCAAGCCGGACGGCAGCATCGTCTTCTACGCCATCGATGGCCGCCGGCCCGGGCACTCTGTGGGCGCCCAGTACCAGCAGGTGGCAGAGCGGCTCATTGAGCTGGGCTGCACCACCGCTGTGGCCCTGGACGGCGGCGGCTCCACCACCGTGGGCTCCACTGTGCCCAGCAGCGAGACCTTTGTATTGGACAACACCCCCTCAGACGGCAAGGAGCGGGACGTGAGCACCTGCATCTTCCTGGTGGCAGATCCCAATACCCCCACCCTCAGCGCCAGCGGCTACCACATTGAGGCGGAGAGCCAGGTGGTCTACGTGGGGGCCACTGCCCACTTCAAGGCCTATCCCTATGACACTTACGGCAGAAGCGACCCCAGCCTGCCGGAGCCGGTCTGGGGCGCAGACGGCGGCTCTATCGCCTGGTACATCCCGGAGCCCTCTCCGGAGCCCACACCTGAGGAGAGCCAGGATCTGGACGCCACAGAGCCTGTAGAGGGCACAGAGCCGGAGGCGGGCACTGAGCCCGCAGAGGACACCGCGGGGACAGCGGCTATGGCAAAACCCATGTCTGTTGAAGGCGAGTCCGACTACGATCCGGAGGCCTCTGCAAGCGAAGCGCCCAGTGAGTCCACGGAACCCTCCGAGAGCACCGAACCCAGTGAGTCCAACGAACCCTCTGAGAGCGAAGCGCCCTCCGAGAGTACAGAACCCACGGAAAGCACAGAACCTTCTGAGAGCGAAGTGCCCACAGAGAGCACCGAGCCCTCCGAAAGCGAAGAACCTTCTGAGAGCGCTGAACCCACAGAGAGCACTGAGCCCTCTGAAAGCGATGAACCCACAGAGAGCACCGAGCCGGCAGAGAGCACGGAACCCACTGAGAGCACAGAACCTACGGAGAGCACGGAACCTTCTGAGAGTACAGAACCCTCTGAGAGCGAAGCGCCCGCGGAATCCACCGAACCCAGTGAGAGCGAGGCGCCCGCCGAGAGCAGTGAGCCCTCTGTAAGTGAGGCACCCACAGAGTCTCCGGAGCCGTCTGAGACGCCGGAGCCCAAGTACTATGAGGCCGTCTACACCGCCGGCAAGAACCCCGGCGATTACCACGTCACCGCCTCCGGCAGCAGCATCCCTGTGAAGGTGGTGGACAACCTCACCGGCCTCTCCATGCGCCGGGAGGACGGCCTGCCCCTGCAGAGCAACCTGAAGGTGTCCCCGGGCGAGGTGCTGGACTTCACCCTGCGGCCCCTCTGGAAGGGCATTGTGGTGGCCATGGACGATGTGGACGCCCAGTGGACCGCCGATGAGGCGGTGGGCACCATCGATGCCAACGGCTGCTTCACCGCGGCCGGCGTGAACACCAAGGGCGATATCTCGGTGAGTGTGGGCGGCCAGAAGGTGACCATCCACGTCCAGGTGGACCGGGGCGATCCGTTTATGGATGTGGACAAGAGCCACTGGGCCTCTGAGTATATCACTGAGATCTATCAGGCCGGCATGGCCTCCGGCATCCAGGAGGCAGACGGCAGCTTTACCTTCCATCCCAACGAAAAGATGTCCCGGCTGGAACTGCTGGTGATGATCAGCCACATGCTGGGTGAGGACACCAGCCGCTACGCCGATGTGGAACTGCCCTTTGCAGATGCCGATCAGGTGCCCGCCTGGGCCATGGCTGATGTGAAGGCCATGTACGCTCTGGGCGTCATCGGCGGATCTGTACGGGGCGATGCCCTGTACCTGGATCCCACCGCCTCGGTGACCCGGGAGATGGCCATGACCATGATGGGCAAGGTGCTGGTGAGTGAGACCGCGGCAGATCTCTCCATCTTTACCGATGGCGACACCGTCTCCGACTGGGCGAAACCGTTTGTAGAGAACATGGTGGCCCTGGGTGTGATCAACGGCGCCTACGGCATGCTGAACCCCGCCGGTGGCCTTACCCGGGCGGAGGGCGCTGCCCTGATCGTCCGGTCCGCTGTCCTGGAGCGCAACCAGCTGAGCCTGATTCCCGAGCTGCAGGAGGAGGACCCCGATCCCACCACCGCCGGGGACGACCCGTCTGCCCCGGGGTCTGAGCCCACGGAGCCCGGCACGGATGTCACGGATCCTGGCACGGAGCCCACAGAACCGGGCACGGATGTCACGGATCCGAGCACGGAACCCACAGAACCCGGCCCAGAGGACACCGAACCGGGCACAGAACCCACAGAACCCGGCACAGATGAGACCGAGCCGGGTACGGAACCCACGGAACCCGGCACAGATGTCACGGAACCGGGCACAGAACCTACGGAACCGGGTACGGATGAGACGGATCCGGGAACGGAACCCACCGAACCGGGCACCGAGGACACCGATCCCAGCGAGGACCCCACGGCGCCCGGCGCCGGGGGGACCGAGCCGGGGGACGGCAGCGCTGAGGGGACCACGGAGCCCGAGGCGTGAGCCAGTCGCTTGGTCCAACCAGTCCAGACAGAACAGAGACCGCACACCGAATCGCCGGTGTGCGGTCTTGTTATATGCTGTGAAGTTGATATCCTTTACTGCAGCTTCTGTACCAGGTCCTGCATGTCGTACATGCCGGGGTTCTCCACCTGGGTGAGGAACTTGGCGGCCTGCACGGCGCCGTTGGCGAAGATCTCCCGGCTGGCGGCGTGGTGGGTGATCTCGATGACCTCGTCCCGGCCGGCAAACATCACGGTGTGCTCGCCTACGATGGTGCCGCCCCGGAGGGAGGAGATGCCGATCTCGTGGCTGCCCCGGGGTTTGCGGGTGGTGTGCCGGTCCAGCACATATTCCGGCTGGTAGGGCAGGCCGTCTGCCGCGGCCTTGGCCAGCATGAGGGCGGTGCCGCTGGGGGCGTCCAGCTTCCGGCGGTGATGCCGCTCCTCCACCTCGATGTCCCAGGACTCACCCAGGAGGGAGGCGGCCTTTTTCACCAGGTCCATGATCACGTTGATGCCGAGAGACATGTTGGCGGAGCGGAAGATGGGGATCTGCTCTGCGGTCTCCCGGATGGCGGTGAGCTGGGCATCGGAGTACCCGGTGGTGGCCAGCACCACGGGCATCTTGTGCTCCACACAATAGGCCAGAAGGGAATTCAGGGCGCTGGGGTGGGAGAAGTCGATCACCACATCTGCGGGCACGGTGCAGTCTGCGGGGTTGGCAAACACGGGGAAGTCCATGGGCTGGGCCATGAGGTCGAAGCCGGCCACCACTTCCACATCCGGGTCGTTGGCACAGATGGCGGCCACCACCTTGCCCATGTGGCCGCAGCAGCCGGAGATGATTATCTTTTGCATGGGGACCTCCCTTACACGGGCAGGCCCATCCGCTGCATGGCGGAGCGCAGGGTCTCCAGGTTCTTGGGGGAGATCTCGCAGAGGGGCAGCCGCAGGGAGCCGGCGTCCATGCCCAGAAGGTTCATGGCCGCCTTGATGGGGATGGGGTTCACCTCGATGAAGAGGGCATCGATGAGGTCCATATACTTGATCTGCAGCTCGCTGGCGGCGGCGAAGTCGTTCTCCAGGCACAGGTGGCTCATCTTCACCATCACCTCGGGGATGATGTTGGAGGCCACAGAGATCACGCCCTTGGCGCCCAAGGCCATCATGGGCACCACCTGGTCATCATTGCCGGACCAGATGTAGAAGTCGTCCGGGCAGAGGAAGCGGGTGTGGGCCAGGAGGGAGAAGTTGCCGCTGGCCTCTTTTACGCCGTTGATCCGGGGGTCTGCGGCCAGGGTCTTGTAGGTCTCGGCGGTGAAGGTGATGCCGGTGCGGGAGGGCACGTTGTACAGGATCAGGGGCAGCTCGGTCCGCTCGGCGATATACTCATAGTGGCGGATGAGGCCGGTCTGGCTGGCCTTGTTGTAGTAGGGGGTGACCAGAAGGGCGGCATCTGCACCAGAGTCCTGGGCGTGCTGGGTGAGGTACACGGCGGCGGTGGTGTCGTTGCTGCCGGTGCCGGCGATGACTTTTACCCTGTGATTGACCCGCTTGACGCAGAACTCCACGGCCGCGATGTGCTCCCGGATGGACATGGTGGCGGACTCACCGGTGGTGCCGCAGACACAGACGGCGTCCACACCGGCCTCAATCTGGGCATCGATCAGGCGGCCAAAGGCATCGTAATCAATGGCGTTGTTCTCCCCGAACGGAGTCACCAGTGCGGGGCAGGAACCGGTAAAGACGGGTGTCCTCATGTGCTTATCAACCTTTCTCGATTATTCCCGATGGGTGATATACCCCTCGGCGCAGAGCAGCTCTGCCAGCAGCACGCCGCCGCCGGCGGCGCCGCGCAGGGTGTTGTGGGACAGGGAGACGAATTTGTAATCGTACTGGGTGTCCGGGCGCAGACGGCCGATGGAGACCGCCATGCCGCCCTCCAGATTGCGGTCCAGCTTGGCCTGGGGACGGTTGTCCTCCTCGAAGTAGTGGAGGAACTGCTTGGGCGCGGAGGGCAGGTTCAGCTCCTGGGCCCGTCCGGCGTAGTTGGCCCAGGCGGCCTTCATCTCGTCCATGGTGGGCTTGTTGGCAAAGGTGACGAACACCGCGGCGGTGTGGCCGTTGGACACGGGCACCCGCAGGCATTGGGCGGTGATGGAGGGCTTGTCGGCATTGACGATGACGCCGTTCTCCATGTGGCCCCAGACCTTCAGCGGCTCCTGCTCGGACTTCTCCTCCTCGCCGCCGATGTAGGGGATCAGGTTGTCTACCATCTCGGGCCAGGTCTCAAAGGTCTTGCCGGCGCCGGAGATGGCCTGATAGGTGCAGACCAGGATCTTCTCGATGCCGCAGCCCAGCAGCGGGGTGAGGGCGGGGACGTAGCTCTGGATGGAGCAGTTGGACTTGACGGCGATGAAGCCCCGGGCGGTGCCCAGGCGCTTGCGCTGGTGGTCTATGACGGCGATGTGGTCTGCGTTGATCTCGGGGATCACCATGGGGACATCGGGGGTCCAGCGGTGGGCGGAGTTGTTGGAGACCACAGGGCACTCGGCCTTGGCATAGGCCTCTTCCAGGGCCTTGATCTGGTCCTTCTTCATGTCCACGGCGGAGAAGACGAAGTCCACCATGCCGGCGATCTTCTCGATGTCTGCCTCTGCGTTGAGCACGATGAGGTCCTTTGCCATCACAGGGATGGGGGTCTCCATGGCCCAGCGGCCTGCTACGGCGTCTTCATATCGTCTCCCTGCAGAGCGGGGGCTGGCTGCAACTGCGGTGAGCTGAAACCAGGGATGATTTTCCATTAAGGTGACAAAGCGCTGGCCTACCATGCCGGTTGCGCCGATGACACCGACTCGAAACGGTTGCATTGGGGGTGACCTCCTGAAAACTTTGAGAATTTTCTGTTACAACGGTTGCATCCGTTGCATCTTATGCTGTATAATGGGGAAGATCTGCTGTTGGACGGACAGTGCCCCATGTGTCCGTATGATAGCATTAACACGCTAAAGTGTCAATTTTCAGACCCCCTCCAGCGTGGAGAAATGGAGAGATCATATGAACCGGAAATTCGTGCAAATTGCAGCGATTCTGTTGGCAATCTGCCTGATTGGGGGCCTTGCAACCCCATTTTCCTCCTCTGCATCGTCCCTTGAGACGACTGCGCCGGAACCTTCCGATCCGGGCGATATCCAGGTAGACCCGTCCCTCTGGCCGGAGAGCACCAGCGCCCCGGAGCCCACTCCGGCGGAGACCCCGGTGCCGGGCTTTGAAGGGGAGACGCAGCCCGCTGAGACCCCGTCTGCAGATCCGGCGGCGTCCACAGCGCCCCAGCAGACCACGGCGCCCCAGCAGACCGCAGAGCCGGTTCCCAGCACAGTCCCCACGCCCGCACCGGTTCCCACCCCAACGGTGCCCGTCTCGGAGCCCCCGGCGTACATCGGCCCGGACGCGGCGGTGCAGGCCATGATGGCGGCGGAGCCGGCGGACACCTATCAGCGGATCGGCGGCACCATTGTGCGCATCGGCATCTGCTTCGGCACCAACGCCCCGGACGCCGCCAACCTGATCAACGAGATCGGCAGCGGCTACTGGCTGGGCTATTACGATGCAGACAACAACTTTGTACCCCTGGGTTACACCGATGAGCCGGCGGTCTCCGTGGCCAAGACCACCAACGTGGGCTACGGCACCTACAACGGCTACACCAGCTACCACGAGGAGCTCTACGCCACCGCGGCGGTGCGCATCGGCGCGGTGCACATCCAGCTGCCCCAGTACTACAACAGCTTTGCCGAGGCCCAGGCGGCGGCCTCCGCCTATCCCGAGGGCTTCCCGGCCTGGGTGGGCGGCCGCTGGCGGGTGCGCATCGGCGCCTACGGCAGCGACCAGGCGGCCGTCCAGGCCAATCTGGCCATGGGCATCCCCGGCAGCACCATCACCGGCAGCTCCGCCTACTCCTCCAACCTGGTGGTGTCCGGCACCAACCGGATCCTCTTCCAGTTTGACGATCTTGGCCAGGGCACCGGTTTTGGCGTGAAGCCCAAGAAAGACCCCTCCGGCCAGAAGTGCATCACCCTCTTCAACCCCAGTTGGGTGATGTCCAACAACCGCTGGTACGGCGGCTTCCGCTATGAGCGCATCGGCGGGGGAAACCTCACCGTTGTGAACATGATCCCTGTGGACGACTACGTGAAGGGCGTGGTGCCCACCGAGATGGGCTCTGCCTTCCCATTGGAGGCGTTGAAGGCCCAGGCGGTGTGCGCCCGCACCTATGTGCTGGAGAAGAAAAACCACCACAAGAGCTATCACTTTGACGTCTGCACCACCACGGACTGCCAGGCCTACTCCGGCCTCAGCAGAGCCGGGGAGAAGACGGACCAGGCGGTGGACGAGACCGGCGGCGTGGTGGCCCGTTACGATGGCAACTATGCCAGCTGCACCTACTACTCCTCCAACGGCGGGGCCACCATGAACTCCAGCGATGTCTTCGGCACCAACCAGAGCTGGTATCCCTATCTGGTGGAGAAGCTGGACCCCTTTGAGGACGAACTGGACTTCTCCGGCTACGCCTGGTCCCGGTCCTACGGCGCCCAGCAGCTCACCAATGCCCTGGGCTTTGCCAGTACCATTGTATCGGCGCAGATCACCAAGTATTCCAACTACGGCAATCCCCTCACCATCGTGTTCAAGACCGCCAACGGCCGGCAGTACACCATGTCCACCAGCGCATTGGTGTCCACCCTGCACCTCACCTCCTACCGCTACGACTTCGGCCCCGGCGGCGGGAACTACAAGGGCATCGCCGGCAGCGAGAGTGAGACGGTGGTACCGCCACCGGCCCTGCCCGCAGACGGCACCTTCCCGGCCTATGCGGTGAACGGGTCCGAAGAGGTGGTGCCCGCAGGCCACAGCGCCTATGTGCTGGACGGCAGCGGGCGGCTGGTGGAGATGTGCGGCAACCCGTATGTCATCACAGCAGACAGCGAGCTCATTCGCCTGGATCCGGAGGGGGAGCGGGAAGATCCCAAGTCTGTCAGCGTGGTGCAGCAGGACCCCAACAGCGATCCCGCGGCCAATGCCAACCCGGCGGTGGGCATGCTGTACACCGGCACCAACGGGGTGTTCATCATCTCCGGCAAGGGCTTCGGCCACAACGTGGGGATGAGCCAGTACGGCGCCTGGATCATGGCGGAGCACGGCTATACATACGAAGAGATCCTTCAGTTCTACTATACCGGAATCACAGTGGGGTAAGCCATTGAAGACATCTGATTTTTACTATGACCTGCCCCCGGAGCTCATCGCCCAGACCCCTCTGGACCGGCGGGACGCCTCCCGGCTCATGGTGCTGGACAAGCACACCGGGGCCATTCAGCACAAGCACTTCTACGAACTGCCCACCCTCCTGAAGCCGGGGGACTGCCTGGTTCTCAACGACAGCCGCGTGCTCCCCGCCCGCCTCATCGGCCAGCGGCCCGGCGGCGGGGCGGCGGAGGTTCTGCTGCTCATAGACCGGGGAGACAAGGTGTGGGAGTGCCTCGTAAAGCCGGGGAAGAAGATGCGACCCGGCGCCAAGGTCTCCTTCGGCAACGGGGACCTCACGGCGGAGGTGATCGGGGAGACGGACGGCGGCAACCGCCTGATCCGCTTCGAATACGAGGGCATCTTCCTGGAGATCCTGGAGCGGCTGGGCCGGATGCCGCTGCCGCCGTATATCAAGGCGGAGCTCCAGGACGGGGAGCGGTACCAGACCGTGTACTCCAAGGTGGTGGGCTCGGCGGCCGCCCCCACCGCCGGCCTGCACTTCACAAAAGAGCTGCTGGCCCAGATCGAGGCCATGGGTGTGAAGATCTGCACGGTTACCCTCCATGTGGGCCTCGGCACCTTCCGCCCGGTGAAGGTGGAGAACATCGACGACCACGAGATGCACGCCGAGTACTGCGTGATCCCCCAGGAGACGGCGGATATCATCAACGAGACGAAGCGAGACGGCGGCCGGGTGATCTGCGTGGGCACCACCTCCTGCCGCACCCTGGAGAGCTGGGCTAAGGAGGACGGCACCCTGCAGGCCTCCGCCGGCTGGACCAACATCTTCATCTATCCCGGATACCGGTTCAAGGTGCTGGACGGCCTCATCACCAACTTCCACCTGCCGGAGTCCACCCTGATCATGCTGGTCTCCGCCCTGGCGGGCCGGGAGCATGTGCTGGCAGCCTATCAGGAGGCCGTGAAGGAGAGATACCGCTTCTTCTCCTTCGGGGACGCCTCTATCATTCTCTGAGGAGGACGCTATGTTCCAAGTCATCAAAACGGAGGGAACGGCCCGCCGAGGGGTATTCCAATGCGCCCACGGCACGGTGCAGACCCCGGTGTTCATGAATGTGGCCACCCGGGCCGCCATCAAAGGGGCGGTGTCCTCCCTGGACCTGAAAGAGGTGGGCTGCCAGATCGCCCTCTGCAACACCTACCACCTCCACGTCCGGCCGGGAGACCCGCTCATTCGGGAGATGGGGGGCCTGCACAAGTTCATGCACTGGGACGGCCCCATCCTCACAGACTCCGGCGGCTTCCAGGTGTTCTCTCTCGCCGGCCTCCGGAAGATCAAGGAGGAGGGGGTCACCTTCCACTCCCACCTGGACGGCCAGATCATCTTCATGGGCCCTGAGGAGTCCATGCAGATCCAGTCCCACCTGGGCAGCGACATCGCCATGGCCTTCGACGAGTGCGTGGAGAACCCCGCCCCCTATGACTACGCCAAGGCCTCCTGTGAGCGGACGCTCCGGTGGCTGCAGCGGTGCAAAGAGGAGCACGACAGGCTCAACGGCCTTCCGGACTGCGTAAATCCCCGCCAGATGCTCTTCGGCATCAACCAGGGGGCCACCTATGAGGACCTCCGCATCTGGCACATGCAGCAGATCGCCCAGGTGGACTGCGATGGCTATGCCATTGGCGGCCTGGCGGTGGGGGAGCCCACCGAGGTGATGTACCAGATCATCGAGGCGGTGGAGCCCCACATGCCCAAGGACAAGCCCCGGTATCTCATGGGGGTGGGCACTCCGTCCAACATCATCGAGGGGGTGGCCCGGGGCATCGACTTCTTCGACTGCGTCATGCCCGCCCGCAACGCCCGCCACGGCAAGCTCTTCACCTGGAAGGGCACCTTGAACATCAAAAACGAGAAGCACAAACGGGATGAGCGGCCCATCGACCCGGACTGCAACTGTCCCGTGTGCCGGAACTTCTCCCGGGCCTATCTCCGGCACCTCATCACGGTGGAGGAGATGCTGGGCATGCGCCTCGCGGTGCTGCACAACCTCTGGTTCTACAACGAGCTGGCGGCGAAGATCCGGGAGGCCCTGGACAGCGGTACCTTTGGGGCGTTCCGGGCGCAGTATTCCCAGGCACTGGCCAAACCGGCGCCGTAAAAAACGAAAATTGGGTCTTGTACAAATCCGCCGCAGCCGTTATAATAGACTGCGCGTTTGAAAACCCCACATTACACTGGAGGAAGAGTACATTATGCAGATATTGTTTCTGGAAGCAGCTCCCACGGCCCAGCAGGTAGGCGGCGCCGGACTGCTCTCCATGATGATTCCCATGATCATCATGATCGCCGTCCTGTACTTCCTGATGATCCGCCCGGAGAACAAGCGGAAAAAGGAAGCGGAGGAAATGCGCAACAGCCTGAAGGTGGGCGATGACATCACCACCATCGGCGGCATCACCGGTACCATCTGTGCGGTCAAGGAGAAGACCATCGTCCTGGAGACCGGCGCAGACCGGGTGCGCATCGAGTTCACCAAGTGGGCCGTTTCCAGCAAGGGCACCCAGGAGGCAGAGGACACCCAGGACACCAGCACGGACGACAAGGACAAGAAAGAGAAAAAGGATAAGAAGAAGTAATACCTGGAGGCCTTTCGTGCATATTCCGGCACCCCTTTTCGTATGGTGTACAGCAAACCATGAGGAAAGGGGTGCTTTTCATGCGGAAGTCTGAAACCCAGAGCGCCAACGCCGTGGAGAAGACCATCGCGGTGGTGCTGGGAGGTCTCATCGCCCTGGGAATCGCGGTGCTGGTGCTGCTGGCGGCGGCTGCGGCCGTGTCTGCCGGGGTGCTTCGGGAGGACACCGCCGTCCAGGGGACCGCCGCGGCCTGCATCATCGGGTGCTTTCTCGGCGGGCTCATCACCTGCGTCAAGTGGGGCAACTGCAGCTTGATTGCGGGCCTCTCCGCCGGGGCGGCGTGTTTTCTCTTGCTGCTGGCGGTGAGTTTGCTCATCAGCGATGGCCTGGAGCTGGGCCTTCACGCCCTGACGGAGCTGGCCTGCTGTCTCTGCGGCGGCGCCGCGGCGGGACTGCTCTGCGGGCGGAAGCGGCACGGCAAGAAGGCGGCGGTGCGGCGGAAGACCCGGGCCTGAGGCCAAATTCAGACGAAACACCTGGGGTGTTGGAGCGTTTCCGGCGGAATTTTCCGCTGGAGGCCGGAAAAGTGCTCCAACGCCCCTTGACACGCCTTTTCAAAATCTCTATAATACCTCAACTAGATTTCACAGCCGTGCCGGCAGCAGTCCGGCGGGCGGGAAGGAGATACCATGGCCAAGGAATATAAGATTACCCAGGAGCGCCTGGAGGAACTGCAGACCGAGTTCAACTATTTGAAGACCGTCCGGGAGAAAGAGGTGGCAGACCTCATCAAAGAGGCCCGCTCCTTCGGCGACCTCTCGGAGAACAGCGAGTACGATGAGGCGAAAAATGAGCAGGGCAAGCTCTATGCCCGCATCGCCGAGCTGGACGAGATCCTCTCCAACTACACCATCATCGATGAGAGCGAGCAGGACATGGACAAGGTCCGGGTGGGCTGCCGCATCGTGGTGCAGGACATGGAGACCGAGGAGGAGGAGAGCTACCAGGTGGTGGGCTCCCAGGAGGCAGACCCCATGAACGGGTATATCTCCGAGGAATCCCCCTTCGGCAAGGCGCTGCTGGGCAAGGCCATCGGGGAGATCGCCGTGGTAGAGGCCCCGGTGGGCAACATCGAATACAAGGTAATCGCCATCTCACGGTGATCGCCTGGAACCAACCAGAGACTATTTAGAGGAGACAATTATGGCTGATCAGGGAAACAACGCAGCGCAGCAGGCGCCCCAGGAGGAGACTCAGAATCTTTCGGAGCTGCTGCAGGTGCGCCGGGACAAGCTGGCGGAACTGCAGGCAAAGGGACAGAACCCCTTCGCCATCACCAAGTACAACGTGACCCACCACAGCGCCGAGATCAAAGACAACTTTGAGGCGCTGGAGGAGCAGACGGTGTCCATCGCCGGGCGCCTGATGTCCAAGCGCGGCATGGGCAAGGCGATCTTCGCAGACCTGCAGGACGGCGCCGGCCGGATTCAGATCTACGTCCGCATCGATGACGTGGGCGAGGAGGGCCTGGCCACCTTCAAGAAAATGGATATCGGCGACATCATCGGCGTGGAGGGCGTGGTGTTCCGCACCAAGCGCGGGGAAATCTCTGTAAAGGCAAAGACCGTTACACTGCTTTCCAAGTCCCTGCTGCCTCTGCCGGAGAAGTTCCACGGCCTCACCGATGTGGAGACCCGCTGCCGTCAGCGCTATGTGGACCTGATCGTGAACCCCGAGGTGAAGAAGAACTTTGAGATCCGCTCCAAGTTCATCAAGCACGTCCGGGACTTCATGGACGATCGGGGCTTTATGGAGGTGGAGACGCCGGTGCTGAACACCATCAGCGGCGGCGCCACGGCACGGCCCTTCATCACCCACCACAACACCCTGGACATCGACATGTACATGCGCATCGCCACCGAGCTGCCCCTGAAGCGGCTCATCGTGGGCGGCATGGAGCGGGTCTATGAGATCGGCCGCATCTTCCGCAACGAGGGCATGGACA
>CANRFN010000060.1 GCA_947629915.1 uncultured Oscillospiraceae bacterium
AAGGCAATCGCCATATTGGAGGGGCAATTTTGAGAACTTTTTTCAAAAAACCATCTCCTCTATGCAGACGAGCCAGGCAGCAAAAAGAGTGCGCAGTACTACACAATCCAGAACATCCTGAACAACATCAATGAGAACATCGCATTTTTGGCCTCTAACGCGTCGGTGGGCGTGAACCTGTCAGACCTGCCAACCACCACGGTACGAATGGCCATCGCCGTGGTGGGCGTGCTGCCAATCCTGATCATCTATCCGTTCTTCCAGAAATACTTCGCCAAGGGCATCACCATGGGCGCTGTGAAGGGCTAAGGACGGCATTGATCCAACCAATACACTGAAATGAGGGGGTAGCCTTTTGTTGCGGAGACGGACACAAGGCTGCCCCCTCGCACTTTCTTTCGAAGGAGGCATTCCCGGATGAATCCGGTTACTACAAACTACGGTGCCCTGCAGGGCATTGATCAGGCGGGCCATACCGTCTTCTACGGCATCCCCTACGCCCAGCCCCCGGTAGGGCAGCTGCGGTGGCGGCCGCCCCAGAAGCCCCTCCCCTGGCAGGGCATCCGCTCCGCCGAGCACTTCCCCAACCGCAGCATGCAGGAGACGGATCGGCCAGATCCTTTCTACGATAAGGAGTTTTACGACCAGCCGGAGTATCAGACGCCAGCATCGGAGGACAGCCTGTACCTGAACATCTGGACCCCGGCCAAGGCCCCCTGGGAGAAGCTGCCGGTGGCCTTCTATATTCACGGCGGCGCCTTTATGGGCGGATTCGGCCACGAGAAGGAGTTTGACGGCGCCGCCTATTGCCGCCGAGGCGTGATCCTGGTCACCGTGAACTACCGCCTCGGCCCCATCGGTTTTCTGGCCCACCCCTGGCTGTCTCAAGAGGACAAGGAACTGGGCGGCCTCGGCATCTCCGGCAACTACGGCATTCTGGACCAGATCGCCGCCCTCCAGTGGGTGCGGGAGAACATCCAGGCCTTCGGCGGAGACCCGGACAACATCACCGTGATGGGCCAGTCTGCCGGCGGCATGAGCGTACAGACGTTGGTCTCCTCTCCCCTCACCAAAGGCCTGTTCTCCAAGGCCATCCTTCAGAGCTGCATCGGTCTGAGCTACGATCACACCCTCTCCGAGGCGGAGCAGGACGGCCTGGAATTCTCCAACAATGCCGGCGTCCATTCCCTGGAGGAGATGCGGGCCCTCTCCTTTGAGCAGATCATGGCCGCCGCCGGTCCCGTCATCGCCAAGGGCTTCCCCACCATGCGGCTGCCGTACACCCCGGTGATAGACAGCCATCTCCTCACAGACGGCTACGACGCCAACGTCCGCAAGGGCACGGTACATCCCATTCCCTATCTCGTGGGCACCAACGAGAACGACATCGCCACAGACCGGAAGGAGATCGCCCAGGGCAACCTTGGCAAGGTCTGGGACGGCACGGAGATGTGGTGTCAAGCCATGGCAGACAACCGGATGGGTCCCACATACCGCTACTACTTCACCCGGCAGCTCCCCGGAGACGACGCCGGCGCCTTCCACTCCAGCGAGCTCTGGTACATGTTCGGCACCATGGACCGGTGCTGGCGGCCCTGGACAGAAGGGGATCTGGCCTTGTCCCGGCTGATGTTGGACTATTGGACCAACTTCATGAAGGCCGGCGATCCCAACGGGCAGAGCCTTCCCGCATGGCGTCCCTGGCAGCGGCCGGCAGACACCCTGCGGCTGGATGTGTGAGCCATGGAGATCCGCAATCCCATTCTCCGGGGCTTTCACCCGGACCCCTCCCTCTGCCGGGTGGGGGAGGACTACTATCTCGTAAACTCCAGCTTCAGCTACTACCCCGGGGTGCCGGTGTACCGCAGCAAAGACCTGGTGCACTGGAATCAGCTGGGCTACGCCCTGGACCGGCCCTCTCAGCTTCAAGTGACCTGGGAGGACATCAGCGGCGGCATCTTCGCCCCCACGATCCGCTACCACGACGGGCTCTTCTACCTAATCACCACCAACATGACAACCCACCAGAACTTCTTCGTCACCGCCCAGGATCCGGCGGGGCCCTGGTCTGATCCCATTGTGATTCCGGAGGCCGGCGGCATCGATCCCTCCCTCTTCTGGGACGAGGACGGCAAGGTCTACTACACCGGCACAGCCCCCTGGAACGATCCCCGGTTTCCCGAGCCCGGCATCGTGTGCAGCGAGATCGACCTCGAGACCGGCCATCTCATGGGGGACCTGTGGATGATCGGGCAGGGATCAGCCAGAGAGGCCACCTCTCCCGAGGGGCCCCACCTCTATCAGAAAGACGGCTGGTATTACCTTCTCATCGCGGAGGGCGGCACCGAATACCACCACGCGGTTACCATCAGCCGGAGCAAGGACATCCATGGCCCCTTCCAACAGTGCCCGGACAACCCCATTCTCACCCACCGGCACCTGGGACACCGCTATCCGGTGCAGACCATCGGCCACGGGGATCTGGTGGAATGCCAAGACGGGTCCTGGTACATGGTGTGTCTCGGGAGCCGCAGTATCAACGGCACTTTCCTCCTGGGCCGGGAGACCTTCCTGCTGCCGGTGGTGTGGGTGGACGGCTGGCCGGTATGCAGCCCGGACACCGGGAAAGTGGAGCGGACCTATCCGGCGCCGGCCTGGGCGGCAGATTGCGCCGAGGCCGCCGAGCCGGCAGACAACACCTTCACCAGTCTGGCGTGGAATCATCTCGGCACCCCAAAAGAAGGCCTGGTGCAGGTGTCCCCGGACCAGACGGTGATCCGCATGGGCAAGACAGCCATGGTCCCCTGGTGCTTTGAGGGGGAGGTCTGGGACTTCTTCGGTCACATGGCCAAACTGGGCAAGACGGAGGACGAACTGCCCTTCCTGGGGAGACGGCTCCGGGAGGCGGACTTTGAGATGGAGGTCTCATTGGAAGTATCGCTCCATGACACCGAATCCGCCGGCATCGTCCTTCTCCAGAACAACGCCCACCAGCTCCGGCTGGAGGGCGCAGCCGGACCGGACGGCACCGTCCAGTTCCGGGTCTGCAAGGTAACCTATTCCATCCAGGAGGGCAGGATGCACTGGGCGGAGACAGAGGAGGGGACAATCTCCCTTCCCAGGTCCAAGCGCTGGCGGCTCCGGATGGAGGGCAGCGGCAACCGGTACACCTTCGGAGTCCGGCCTCTGGAAGAAAGACAGTGGCACACCGTAGCGGCCGATGTGGACGGCAGGCATCTGGGCAGTGAGACCGCCGGCGGCTTTGTGGGGGCCTATGTGGGACTCTTCGCCAGCGGCAACGGGGTGTCCTCCAAAAACACAGCCACATTCCGGGAGGTATCCCTACAGGAGGTACGGCAGAGATGAAACCATATGAGAATGAAATACAGGCGCTTCTCTCCCAGATGACCATCGCCGAGAAGGTGGGCCAGCTGCAGCAGTGCGGCCCCTCTCTGGTGGGCGCCTTTGAGGTGAGCTTTGAGGAGCTGCTGGACATGATGTTCGACGGCCGCATCTCTCACGAGGAGTTTGAGCGGCTCATGGGCACCGCCGAGCAGGACTACCACGAGGAAGCCCTGCGGGCGGGGCGGATCGGCTCATACAACGGCATCGCCGATCCGGAGATCGTGAACCGTCTGCAGAAGATCGCGGTGGAGGAGACCCGCCTGGGCATCCCCCTGCTCTTCGGGTACGACGTGATCCACGGCTTCCGCACCGTGGGGCCCATCCCCCTGGGGGAGGCCTGCGCCTGGGAGCCGGACCTCTGGCGGCGCACGGCACGGCTGGCGGCCCAGGAGGCCACCGCCGCCGGCATTCACATGACCTTTGCCCCCATGGTGGACGTGGCCAAAGACGCCCGGTGGGGAAGAGTATCGGAGGGCGCCGGGGAGGATCCGGTGGTATCCTCGGCTTATGGTGTTGCCAAGGTGCAGGGCTTCCAGACAGAGGATCTCAGCCGGCCGGACGCCATGGCGGCGTGCATCAAGCACTTTGCAGCGTACGGCGCCGCCGAGGCCGGCCGAGACTACAACCGGGTGGACCTCTCACCCCAGCGGCTCTACGAGGAATATCTCCCGCCCTTTGAGGCCTGCATCCAGGCCGGCGCCAGGGCGGTGATGCCCGCCTTCAACGACATCAGCGGGGTGCCCTGCACCGGCAACCGGTGGCTCCTGCAAGACGTGCTCCGGAGAGATTGGGGTTTTACCGGGGTAACCGTAAGCGACAGCAACGCCATCGCGGAGTGCGTGGTTCACGGGTATTCCCGGGACAAGGCACAGGCAGCAGCGGATGCCATCACCGCCGGGGTGGATATCGACATGTCCTCGGATGTGTACGTATCGGAGCTGGACCGTCTTGTAGAGAACGGCACCGTCCCCATGGAGGCCCTGGACCGGGCGGTGGCGGACGTGCTCCGGCTGAAGTTCGAACTGGGTCTCTTTGAACACCCGTACCGGACGGACCCAGACCGGGCCGCCCGGGACATCAACCGCCCGGAGGACCGGGCCCTGGCACGGGAAGCGGCGGAGAAATCCGTGGTCCTTCTCAAGAACGACGGCATCCTGCCCCTGCAGCCGGAGAAGCGCATCGGCGTCTGGGGGGATCTGGCCTTCTCCCGGGAGGACATGCTGGGGGCCTGGGCGGTAGGGGCAGACGGAAATCTATGTGTCTCCCTGGCAGACGGCCTCACCAATCAGAACATCTCCTTTGTCTCCTTACAGGGCGAGACCGGCCTTGCCGAGGTGGCCAGTTGCGACGTGATCCTGGCAGCGGTGGGGGAGACAAAGGACCAGAGCGGCGAGGCGGCCAGTAGGGCGGATATCGGCCTGCCGGAGGGCCAGGAGGAAAGGGTCCGCCAGCTGGTAGATACCGGAAAGCCAGTGATCGCCATCGTCTTTGCCGGCCGTCCCCTGGCAATTCCCTATCTGGCGGAACACGCGGCAGCGATCTTGATCGCCTGGCACCCCGGCGTGGAGGCCGGTAACGCCCTGGCAGAGATCCTGTATGGAGCCGTGAATCCCTCCGGAAAGCTCACCACCACCTTCCCCTACACCACCGGCCAGTGTCCCATGTACTACGCCCATACAAACACCGGACGGCCCGGCGGGCGGAGCAAGTTCACCTCCAAATACCTGGACACCCCGCTGGAGCCGGTATGGCCCTTCGGATACGGCCTCAGCTACACCACATATGCATACCAGGATCTGCAGGCCAGCCGCAACGGAAGCGGTGCGCTCAGCGTGTCCGTTACCGTTTCTAACACCGGAGACCGGTCGGGAGATGAGACCGTGCAGTGCTACTTCCGCGCCCCTGCCGCCCGGCGGGTGCGCCCGGTGCGGCAGCTGGCAGCCTTCCAAAAGGTCCATCTGGAACCCGGGGAGGCGCAGACCGTGTCCTTCTCCATCCCCATCCAATCCCTGGGCTATTACACCCCGGACATGCAGTACACCGTGGCCCCCGGCACCTATGCGGTCTACGCCGGCGGCAGCAGCCGGGACTGCCTGGAGACCCAGGTTGCCCTCTGAGCCCCATCTCATCACGAACAGGAGGAAACAACAGTGAAAATCGCATATATCCCCGTTGGCGCAGGCGGGCACATCCTGTCCTCCCTGCCTATGATCACCGAACTGGTCCGCCGGGGCGTGGAGGTGGACTACTATGCCCCCAACACCCACAAAGCCCAGGTGGAGATCACCGGCGCCCGCCACGTCCCCTTCCCGGAGGTTACCGAGAAGTACGCCGCCCAGTACCTGGCCTCTGAGCCCTTCCTAGCCGCGGTGCCCATGGCCTTTCTGGGCCAGGCGAAGGAGGCTTTGGACGACATCATGGCAGGGCTTCAGGCCAACAGGCCGGACGCCATCATCACAGACGAGCTGGCGGTGGCCGGCCGCCTCGCCGCCTGGAAGCTGAAGCTGCCCCTGCTCATGATGTTCACCAGCTACGCCCCCGGCCCGGCCTTCTCCATCTTCCGCACCTTCCCGGAGTTTCCGGACAGCCCCGCCCGGAAGGCGGCAGCGGAGCTGGCAAAAGAGTTCCAGGCAGAGTACGGCGGCCCGCTGCTCACTCCTGCGGAGATCTTTGAGGGCGTGGGGGACTACAACATCTCCACCGTCTCCCGGAGCTTCCAGCCCGGCGGCGAGCGCTTTGGGGACAACTTCTTCTTCGCCGGCGCCCAGATCGCCCCCCGGGCAGGAGACGGCAGCTGGCAGCCCCCCACAGACGGCAAGCCCCTGCTGTACACCTCCCTGGGCTCTCTCTTCAACAACTGGCCGGAGTTCTACCAGATGCTGTTCCCGGTGGTCCGGGACCTGGACATCCATGTACTCTGCTCCCTGGGCAAGACCTTGAAGCCGGAGGACCTGGGGGAGATCCCGGCGAACGTCACCACCATGGCCTTCACGCCCCAGCTGGAGGTGCTGGCCCACACGGACTTCTTTCTCACCCACGCCGGCATCGGCAGCGTGATGGAGGCCCTGTACTTCGGGGTGCCCATGATGTGCATCCCCCAGATGGACGAGCAGATCACCACCGCCCACCGGGCCGTGGAGCTGGGGGTGGCCAGCACCGCCCTGCTGAAGGAGGAAGTGACGGAAGGCACCCTGCGCACCGCCCTCTTGAAGCTTCTCAACGACCCCACCTACACCCGCAACGCCAAAGCCATGTCCGTGGAGATGCAGACCCAGGGCGGCTGCCAGCGGGCGGCCGAGGCCGTGATCACCTACCTGAACGGCGTCCTCTGAGAGCGAGGGGAGCGCCATGAAGATTCTTTTCGTGACCAGCGAGTGCGCCCCCTTCTCCAAGTCCGGGGGTCTCGCCGATGTGGCCTTCTCCCTGCCGCCTGCCCTGCAGGCGGCAGGGGATGAGATCGCTATCATCACCCCGCTGTACCGGTGCGTCCGGGATCGGTTCGGGGATCAGCTGGAAAAGGCCCTGGACACCAGTGTCCGCGTGGGGGAGTTTGAAGCCCCCTGCGGGCTCTGGCGGGGAGACCGGGCCGGGGTCCCCGTGTGGTTTGTGGAGCAGGACGGCTTCTTTGACCGCGACCGTCTCTACGGCTATGACGACGACAAGCTCCGCTTCGCCTGGTTCTGCCGGGCGGTGATCGAGCTGCTCCACAGCCTGGACTTTGTGCCGGACATCCTCCACTGCAACGACTGGGAGACCGCCCTTGCGGTGATCTACCTCAAGAACGACCAGGCCTGGCGGCAGGACGTCCAGGGCATCCGCTCCGTGTACACCATCCACAACATCGCGTATCAGGGGCAGTTCGGCGCCCAGGAGATCACCGGCACCTTCGGCCTGCCCTGGGGCTGGTATGACGGCGGCCTGGGGTACGAGTACGAGGGCCGGATGGACGTGAACCTGATGAAGGGCGCCATGCTGATGGCAGATGCGGTGTCCACCGTGTCCCCCACCTACGCCCTGGAGCTCCACCACCCCCAGTTCGGCATGGGCCTGCAGGGCATCGCGGACGCCGTGGAGAACAAGCTCTGGGGGATTCTCAACGGCATCGACATGGACCACTACGACCCCATGCTGGATCAGCGGATCCCCTACCCCTTCTCTGCAGATGACATGACCGGCAAGGCCAAGTGCAAGGCCAGCATCCAGGCGAAGTTCAGCCTCACCCAGGAGACCCGCTGGCCGCTGCTGGTCTCGGTAGCCCGGCTGGTGGAGCAGAAGGGCATCGAGCTCATTCGCGAAATCCTCCCCCGGCTCATGGATCTGGGGGTCCAGCTCATCATCTTCGGCCAGGGGGATCAGCAGTATATCGACTACTTCACCGCGTGCACGAAACAGTGGCCGGGACAGCTGGGCTTCTCCAGCGACTACAGCGAATCTGTGGCCAGCGAGATCTTCGCCGGGGCGGACTTCTACCTCATGCCCTCCCGGTTTGAGCCCTGCGGCCTCTCCCAGATGATGGCCATGCGGTACGGCACGGTGCCCATTGTCCACGAGACCGGCGGGCTGAAGGACTCCGTCCGGCCGTACAGCGACTTCGATGGCGTGGGGGACGGCTTCTCCTTCTCCGGGTACACCGGGAAGGACCTATATCTCGCCATCTTCAGCGCCTTGAAGGTGTACTTCGGAGACCGGGAGACCTTTGCCCTCCTCCGCCGGCGGTGCATGGAGAAGGACTTCTCCTGGGCCAAGAGCGCAAGGCGGTATCAGCGGATGTACGCCGAAGTGCTGCCCGGGTCCTCCGGGGAGGCCATTCCCTTCGAGGAGGCCTTCGCCCTGCTGAAAGCGGCCTATGAGGAGCTGGACGACGAGCACCAGCGCAACAAGCCCCAGGCATTCACCCCGGGCTGGCGGCGGGTGGTGGAGTTCACCGTGACCGGCCGGGCCCAGGGCACCCTGACGGTGGCGTTCTCCGACGGACAGATCCACATCACCCCCTGGAGCGCGGACAGCCCAGACGCCCGGGTGACCGCCGGCCTGGACCAGCTGCTGGACATGGCCCACGGCAAAGTCCTCTTCGACCAGCTCTTCCTCACGGGACAGCTGAAGGTGGAGGGCAACCTCTCCAAAGGCGCGGAGATCCGGCATCTGCTGGGGAGGCCGTTGGCATGAGTTTTCCGAAAGACTTTCTCTGGGGTGCGGCCTCTGCCGCCGCCCAGGTAGAGGGCGGCTGGGACGCAGACGGGAAAGGGGAGTCCATCTGGGACACCATGGTCCGGGAGGGGAACCATGTGGCCCACGGGGAGACCCCCGCCGTCGCCTGCGACCACTACCACCGGTTCCGAGAGGACGTGGCCTTGATGAAGGAGATGGGGCTGAAGAGCTACCGGTTCTCCATCAGCTGGCCCAGGGTGCTGCCGGAGGGCACCGGCCAGGTGAATACGGCAGGGCTCCAGTTCTACATCGATCTCTGCGATGCCCTTCTTGAGGCCGGCATCCAGCCTCTGGCAACACTGTATCACTGGGATCTGCCCACCGCTCTATACAACCAGGGCGGGTGGGCCAACCCGGAGAGTCCCCGCTGGTTCGAGGAATATGCGGAAGTGGTGTCCCAGGCCCTGGGGGACCGGGTGTACGCCTGGATGACCTTCAACGAGCCCCAGGTGTTTGTGGGTCTGGGCCATGTGCTGGGCATCCACGCCCCCTTCCGCCACGACGACAGCCCCACCCTCTGCACCATGACAAAGCACATCCTGCTGGCCCACGGCAGAGCGGTGTCCGTGTTGCGGAGAAACTGCCCCTGTGCTCTCGTGGGCATGGCCCCCACAGGAGACTGCTGGCTGCCGGAGGACCACACCCCCGAGGCGGAGGAGCAGGCGTACCAGAAGTCTGTGGCTCTCCCCAAGAACTTCGAATTCAGCAACGCCTGGTGGGGAGATCCCATCTTCCTGGGGAGGCCGCCGGCGGATGCAGAGAATGCGGTGGGGGAACACATGTACACCCTCACAGAAGAGGAGTGGGCCTCGGTATCCCAGAAGCTGGACTTCTACGGCTTCAACTGCTACCAGGCCACCGCGGAGTACGGGCCGCCGGACGGCTACGGCAGCTATGCCTACCAGGGCAGCCCCAAGACCGCCATCGGCTGGAACATCACCCCGGAGGTGCTGTACTACTCCTGCAAGTTCTGGCACCGGCGCTACGGCCTCCCGGTGCTGATCACAGAAAACGGGTACGCCGGGCTGGACTTTGTGATGTTGGACGGCCATGTCCACGATCCCCAGCGGACGGACTTTATGCATCGGTATCTGCTGCAGGTCCAGCGGGCCATTGAGGAAGGGATCCCGGTGCTGGGCTACACCTACTGGAGCTTCACGGACAACTTCGAGTGGGACTCCGGATACAGCTCCCGGTTCGGCCTGGTATATGTGGACTACCGAGATCAAAAGCGGACCATCAAGGACAGCGGGTACTGGTATCGGGATGTGATCGCCAGCAACGGGGCCAATCTCTGAGGGAGGCCTGCCATGAAAATCACCCACATCAAACTGAACGGGGTACCGGAGCCCCTTGGATACGACTGCTCTTCTCCCCTGCTGCTCTCCTGGCTCACCGAGGACGCCCCGGGGAAGGCCCCTGCACACACCAGGATTGAGGTACGGGACCCGGCAGGCAATCTCTGGGTGAAAGAAGGGCAGCTGGACTGGGAGGGCACCCCTCTGGAGCCGGCCCTGCAGCCTCTCACCCGCTACACCGTGTCCATCACCGTTACCGATGAGACCGGTGCATCCGCCGCAGGGGAATCCTGGTTTGAGACTGGCCGGATGGATCTGCCCTGGGCAGGACAATGGATCGGCCCGCCGGCAGGGACAGACGGGGCGCCGGTGCTCACGGGGCATTTTCCGTGCACAGGCCCCATGTCCAAGGCCAGGCTGCTTATCACCGGGCTGGGGCTCTACTGCGCAGAATTGAACGGAAAGCCGGTTACCGATGAGATCCTCACCCCCGGCATCTCAGACTACGAGACCCAGGTGCAGTATCAGACCTACGACATCGCCGCCCTGCTGCGGCCGGGGGACAACAGGATTGCCATCACCCTGGGCAACGGCTGGTACAAGGGGAAGTACGGCCTCTCTGAGGCGGAACCTCCCTTTGGAGACCGGTTTGCAGCCCTCGCCGAGATCCGTCTCACCGGGGAGGACGGCACGGAGCAGATCTTCGGCACCGATCTCTCCTGGAACTGGACCAACAGCCCCATCACCCAAAACGGCATCTACGAGGGGGAGACCCTGAATCGTCTGGCCACCATCGGGCCGGCCCGGTGTGTGCAGAAGGTGGACGTTCCCATAAAGGTGGTGCCCCGGGACTCCCTGCCCATCCGGGAGAAGATGGTGCTCCCCGTCCAGGAGGTGCTCCGCACCCCGGCGGGAGAGACGGTATTGGACTTCGGCCAGAATCACACCGGCCTGCTCCGGTTCCACGCCGCCCTGCCGAAAGGGGTCCAGGTCCACTTCGACTTCGGCGAGGTGCTCCAGGGCGGCAATTTCTACAACGACAACTACCGGGGCGCCCGGGGCGGCTTCACGTACATCTCCGATGGCCGGCCCGAGACGGTGTGCCAGCGCTTCACCTTCTACGGCTTCCGCTATGTCCGGGTGACCGGCTGGCCGGGCACCCTGGACCCCAATGTCTTCGAATCCCCGGTGCTCTTCTCCGACCTGGACGAGATCGGGTCCCTCACCTGCGGCCACCCCGGCATCCAGCGGGTGCTGCAAAACGCCCTCTGGAGCCAGCGGTCCAACTTTCTGGACATCCCCACAGACTGCCCCCAGCGGGACGAGCGGCTGGGGTGGACGGGAGATGCCCAGGTGTTCGCCCCCACCGCCTGCTACTTCATGGACTGCCGCCCCTTCTACCGCAAGTTCCTGCGGCTTCTCCGGAGCGAGCAGCTCCGCCACAATGGCGAGGTCTCCATCTACACCCTGAGCCGGGGCAGCTACCAGAGCTGCGCCATCTGGTCTGACGCCGCCGTGCTGATCCCGGACACCCTGCTGCGGCTCACCGGCTCCCTCCCCGAGGCGGCCCAGCACTACCCCATGATGAAGGACTGGGTGGACTGGGTAGACCGGCACCACCCGGACCACCTCTACGCCAACAGCTTCCAGTTCGGGGACTGGCTGGCCCTGGACGGCGTGACCGAGAACAGCTTTAAGGGCTCTACCGACGACGACTTTCTCGCCACCTGCTACTTCTATCAGAGCGCCGCCCTCACCGCAAAGCTGGCGGGGCTGCTGGGCAAGGCGGAGGACCAGGCCCACTATGCCGCCCTGGCGGAGCAGATCCGCACCGCCGTGTTGGACGGGTATGTCACCCCTGCGGGCAGGCTGTGCGTGGACACCCAGACCGCCTATGTGACAGCCCTCCGGCTGAATCTGGTCCGGGACCGGGCAATCCTCCTGGACCAGTTCCGCCGCCGGCTCCGCCTGGACAACTACCAGATCCGCTGCGGGTTTGCCGGGGCGCCGGTGCTGTGCCAGACCCTGGCCCAGGAGGGGCTGGACCGGATCGCCTGCGACATCCTCCTGAACCAGGGCTTCCCCAGCTGGCTCTACGAGGTGCAGCTGGGGGCCACCACCATCTGGGAGCGGTGGAACAGCCTGCTGCCGGACGGCACCTGTTCCCCCACCGGCATGAACAGCTTCAACCACTACTCCTACGGCAGCGTGGCGGAGTACGTCTTCGCCTGGGTGGCGGGGCTGCGGCCCATGGACCTGGGGTTCCGGAGGGCCGTGATCGCCCCGAAGCCGGACCCGCGGCTGGGCAGTCTCACCTGCACCTGCCGCACCGCCTCCGGCCTCTATGAGAGCAGCTGGGCCATCCAGCCGGACGGGCAGCTGTCCATCGCCATCCAGGTGCCGTATGGCTGCACCGCGGAGGTGTCCCTGCCGTACAGCGATCTGCCGCCCTTCCAATGCACCGCAGGCACCTACACCTACCAGTATCACCCCAACCGGGACCTGCTCGCCCTCTATGACTGGGATTCCCGCCTGGGCAGTCTGGCCGGGGACGAGAAGGCCGCCGCCATTCTCGCGGAGACGGTGCCGCAGCTGGCGGGGGCGCTGGCCTCCCGGGACAAGGAGCTCTGCGCCCAGACCTTCCGGGCGCTCAGCGGCATGGACTTCATGGGTTTGAACGAGAAAAACGTAGGGGCCGCGGTGTCTAAACTCAGCCAGCTGCGGATGTCCCCGCAGGAGGTACAAAAGTGAGCGCTTCTTTTCGCTGGGACAGCGAGACCGCCCTGGTCCGGACGGAGCAGGGCATAGTCCAGGGCTATACCCAGAACGGACTCTCTATTTTCAAGGGCATCCCTTATGCCGCCGCCCGGCGCTTCCACGCGCCGGAGTCGGCGGCCCCCTGGGAGGGGATTCGGGACGCCACCAGCTACGGGTTTGTGTGCCCCCTGCTGTCTGCAGACCGGCCTAACGGGGAACTGTATGTGCCCCACCGGTATTGGCCCATGGACGAGGACTGCCAGAATCTGAACGTCTGGACCCCCGGCCTGGACGGCAAAAAGCGGCCGGTGCTGGTGTGGCTCCACGGCGGCGGGTTTGAGGCCGGGTCTGCCATCGAGCACCTGGCCTACGACGGCGCCAACTTGAGCCGCCTGGGAGACGTTGTGGTGGTATCTGTGAACCACAGGCTGAACATCCTGGGCTATTTGGACCTCTCCGATTACGGCGCGGAATACGCCAACTCCGGGAATGCCGGTACAGATGACATCATCATGGCCCTCCGCTGGGTACGGGACAACATCGCCCGGTTCGGCGGAGATCCGGACAACGTAACCGTGTTCGGCCAGTCCGGCGGCGGGGCCAAGGTGACCACCCTGCTGCAGACCCCGGCGGCAGACGGACTGTACCACCGGGGCATCGTGATGAGCGGTGTGATCGGGCCGGTGCTGGCGGATCAGACAGGCAGTGGGAAACCCCTGGCGGAGGCGCTGCTGCGAGAACTGCACCTGGACGATGTCCGCGAGCTGGAGACCGTACCGTACTTCCTGCTGGCCCAGGCGTACCAGAAGGTGAAGCTCGCTCTCCATCAGCAAGGAGCCTATGTGGGGTGCTGTCCCCATCCAAACGATTTCTACCGGGGTGAGCCGGTGGCCAACGGGTTCCGGCCGGAGACCGCCCGCATCCCGCTCCTGGTGGGCAGCACCTTCAGCGAGTTTCTGGGCTTCGGCCCCTTCCCCTACGACACCAGTCTCCCGGACGGCGAACAGATCGCCATTCTGGAGAGGGAACTGGGCGAAGAGAGCACCGGGACGGTATTGCCCCTCTTCCAGGCGGCGTACCCGGAGCGGCACCCCCTGGACCTGCTGCGGCTGGACATGGTGTTCCGGGGCCCGGAGATCCCCTACATCGCAGAGCGCAGCCGCCTGAACCGCTGCACCTGGTCCTACCTCTTCAACCTGGACCAGCCGGTATTGGGGGGCACCCCGCCCTGGCACTGCGCCGACGTACCCTACGTGTTCCACAACCTGGACCTGGTGGAATATCCCCACGGCCACGGGGGCGAGCCCGCCACTACGGATCTGGAGGCCAAGATCTTCGCCGCGGTACTGGCCTTTGCCCGCACCGGGGACCCCAACACCGACAGTCTTCCCCCGTGGCCCGCGTGCTCCGAGGACCGCGAGAACACAATGCTTCTGGACGCCCATCCCCGGGTCCGTCCCGATTTTGACCACCCCCTGCAGGCGGCCTGCCCCCAGGCACTGGGGCCGTATCTGGCCTCTGTGATGGCCCGGATGGCGGTCCAGCACTGATTTCAAACGAAAGGAAGGGTCTCAATGGCCAACAGCGAGAGTATACCTGGAAAACGGAAGGCGATTGTGGGGCTGGTGCTGGCCGGCATCGGCCTCTTCTACCTCCTCTTTGTGCCGGTCTACGCCACCTCGCTGCTGGCCCTGGCCCTTGGCATCGCGGGGCTGGTTCAGGCGCGGCGGGCAAAAAAGGACGGGTACAAGGGACACCTCTGTACCGTTGCCACAGCCATCGCCGCCTTCGATATCGTGGTGAGCGTGCTGTTGCTGCTGGTGCCGGTGCTGGCCCTGCTCTTCGGGCAGCCTGAATAGAGGGGGAACGCATATGGGACGTCTATTTCATCCGGATTCGCCGCTGATGAAGTTTCTCTCGGCCGTAGGGGAGCTCATCCTGCTGAATGTGCTGTGGCTGGTCTGCTGCGTGCCGATCATCACCATTGGGCCGTCCTGCACTGCCATGTGCTATGTGGTGCGGAAGATCGCGGCCAAGGAGGCGCCAAATGTGCCCAAGGCCTTCTTCCAGGCGCTGAAAGAGAACTTCCGGTGCTCCCTCACCGTCTTTCTAATCCTTCTCATCCCCCTGCTCCTCGCCGCCGGCTACCTGCTGATGGGGGCCTCCGGCGGCCTGGACCACATCCCGGTGGTGAAGTACCTCAGCTGGGTGGCGGTGGGGATCATTGGGATGGTGTGCTCCTACGTCTATCCCCTGATGGCCCATTTCGACAACACCCCCGGGAACACCTTGAAAAACGCCTTTCTGCTCCCCTTTGCCAACCCCTTTGTGGCGTTAGTGGCCACGGTATTGAACCTGCTGCCGGTGCTCACAATGCTCATCAACGAGGATCTCTTCATCCGGCTGAGCTTCTTCTGGGTGGGGCTGGGCTGTGCCCTCACGGCGCTGATAAATGAACTGCTGCTGGCCCCGGTGTTCCGCCGGTTTGCCCCGGAGGAGCCGAAGACCGCAGACGAGTAAGACGAGGCAGACGAATCATGAATAAGAGCCAGCCGATGGCCCGCTGTGTGCGGGCCATCGGCTGGCTCTCTGTTTTCTATGGGAAATCGATCCAGATGGCGGTATCCCGCATCTGGGAACGAGTCATGGCTGATAGAATCTCTGTACCTCTTCATTGGACGCGGTGATCCCCACCATGTGCAGTGTCTCCCGGAGAGAGGCCATCAGCTGTTGGACTGCCGGTGCCACCGGCTCTGAAGAAAACAGTGAAAAACCCAAAAAAGACTCTTGCAATCGTGTAACCAATCACGTATAATACAAGTTACATCAGGGAGGTAGTCTTATGGACTGCGGCTATACACAGCAGATTCGAGAGCGGATTAAGATGGCCCCAGACGGCAGAGTGTTTGTCTCGTCTGATTTTGCCGATATTGCTGACAGCAACACAATCAAGCAGAGCCTGAGTCGTCTGGTCCGCGACGGCGACCTGCGCCGCATTATCCGCGGGGTTTTTGATCGGCCACGATACAGCAAATTTCTGAATGAGTTAGTGGCGCCAGATGTGGATGAGGTTGCAAAGGCCTTGGCTCGCAGTTATCATTGGACAATTGCGCCCAGTGGAATTATAGCATTAAATATGCTCGGACTATCCACTCAGATACCGGCCAAATGGTCTTATATTAGTGATGGACCGTATAAAACTTATGAGATTGGAAGAACAAAAATAGAGTTCAGGCATCGAACAAATAAGGAAATAGCAGGATTATCCCCTGTTTCAATCTTGGTAATTCAAGCATTAAAAACCATTGAGAAAGAAAATATCACCGATAAAACCATACAGATTCTCTCACATAGGCTAAGCAAGGATCAGAAGATTGCCCTTCTCACCGAAGGGAAGGAAGCAACAGACTGGATTTACGCAGTCATTAAGAAGATCTGCAAAGGTGAAAAAGAGGATGCTTGAGGTTCGCAGCCTCTGGTCTTAAGAAAAGTGTATCACATCCAATGGTTTGCAGCGACATGCGGTTTGTCTATTCTTGTCCTGTTCTCCCACAAAATATCCCATCGGCAGCCATCGCATGGCCATCTTCCGCGTCCGGAAATGCCCTCATTGGCCTCTCCTTACCGATGTAAAAGCCACTTCTGAAAATCTTTCTCTTGCATTAGGCAGATGGTTGTAGTAGAATCGAGACGGAATGATTGAAACCCTAACAATGTCTCCCAGACTGCACAGAACGGCAATATTCTCTTCGTACAGCAGTAGTTTGAAGGGCTGGAATCTACGCAGGCTATCAACTTTCGACAGTCTTTTTCTCAAAAATTGCAGTTTAGCCGAAAAGCCTTCCATTTTGCACAGTGCTTAAAGTCACATCCAACCGCTTATCCCCCTTCTCTATCTTCGAATGGGAGTTGATTTATTTATGAAGAAATTCAACATAGTTGGTATTTGCTCCCCAAAAAGGCACTACATGGTCGACACCTCCAAAAAGATAGATGAAATCATCGGCCTCATCGACGATGGCGTTTATTTTACCATCAACCGGCCCCGCCAGTACGGAAAGACAAACACGCTGTACCTGCTAAAGCAGCGAATCAAGAACTCCCATTACGTTCTTTCAACTACATTCCAAAGTGCGGCACAAGAAGATTTTGCCTCTGCCCCTGCATTTGTGAAGTTTTTTCTTGGAATAATCCGCAAATGCATGATATCAGCGGGATGCTCCGAGAATATGATCTCATCCTGGATGGATCTTTCTACTGCTGACAGTGGCCAAGATAGCTTGAATTTCGAGTTTCTCCGCGGAAAAATCGACATGCTTTGCCGTACCTCAGACCGTCCAATTGTGCTCATTATTGATGAGGCAGACGCCGCAAGCAGCAACGATATATTCGTGCGTTTTCTTGCAATGTTACGAGACAATTACCTACTTGCCCAGCAGGAGGTAGAAACCGCCTTCCAGAGTGTCATACTAGCCGGCATAACAGACATCAAAAACATGAAATTAAAAATCCGGCCGGAAGAAGAGCACGCACAGAACAGTCCCTGGAACATCGCTGTTGATTTTACTGTGGACATGAGTTTTTCAGTAGAAGAGATCGCAGGGATGCTCCAGGAATACGAGGCGGACCATAAGACCGGGATGGATATCATGAAGATGTCTGTTCTTCTTCGGGAATACACGTCTGGCTACCCATTTCTCGTATCCAGGCTCTGCAAACTGATGGATGAGAAAATTATTGGTTCCCCAAGATTTCCCACATACTCATCTGTCTGGACCAGGGAAGGCTTTCTCGCTGCAGAGAAGAGACTCTTAGAGGAAAAAAACACGCTGTTTGATGACCTGATCAAACAGATCGAAGACCATCCAGACTTAGATAAATTGCTCTACGGTATACTTTTCGAGGGGCTCAGACGCCCCTACAACCCGGACAACAACCTGTATCAGCGGGGCAGCATGTACGGATTCTTAGCCAAACGGGACACCGATATTTGCATTTCCAACAGGATCTTCCAGACCAGATTTTATAACTACTATCTGGACAAGGAGACGCTTGACGAGGAATTGTCCGAGTCTGCACAGAGCCTGAAAGCGCAGTTCACCACCCACGGGCGTCTAAATATGGATCTCGTTCTCACCAAGTTCCATGAGCACTTCAAATCCGTTGGCCTCAGCAACAGCGGCGTTGAAAAGTTCGTTGAAAAAAATGGAAGAAGGATATTCCTTCTCTACCTGCGGACCATTATCAACGGCACTGGCCACTACTATGTAGAAGCCGTTATGGGAGACGACTATAGAACGGATGTCATCGTGGATTATCACGGGGAGCAATTTGTCATAGAGCTCAAAATCTGGCGCGGGCAGCAATACAATGCTGCAGGAGAAAAACAGCTGCTCGGCTACCTGGATTACTACAACCTGGACAAAGGATGGATGCTGACCTTCGACTTCAGAAAAAAGAAACAAACGGGTGCCCATGAGGTCGAGTTGGCGGGAAAGACGATCTTGGAAGTAGTGGTATGAGTTCTCCTGAAGCTCCTGACCTCCAGTATGTCCAGATATGCTGGTCTCACTTGCCCCATGCAAAGCAGCAGAGCCAGCGAGCACTTTCCCCACACATTGTGCTTTGAAAGGCGTGGGCGGCATGCAGCCGCCCACGCCTTTGATTCGCTACTCACTTTTTCCATTCTCCCTGGCCTGCTGGATCAGGGCGATATCTCTCATGTCCTTCTCCCGGCCCAGCTTTTGCTTCATCATGATGAGCCCGTCCACGCTCACCACCGGCACCCCGGACACCCTCTCCACTGTGCCGTCCAGCCAGTTCTCGAAGAGCTCCACATCATCTGCGTAAACGATCTTCCGGGACCCATCCGCACGGCGGGAGACCACATATCCCTGCTGCTCCAGCTGATCTGCCAGCCGGCTGGTGCACCCCAGGTCTATGTCGTGGGTCCGGAGCCGAAAGCCATACAGCACCATGGCACCGCCGGAGAGCAGCCAGTACTCCTCTTTGGGAAAGGGCAGTTCCTGAATCCGCCGCAGCAGTGCGTCCCGATCAAAGCTGTGCTCATACATCCGCTGAACCCCCTTGTTTAGGTGTCAATCCGGATCATCTCGGTGAGCGCCCGGTTCCGATAGACAATATCCTCCCGGGCGGTGAAGCCCATGTGCTCCCAGAAGGCATTGCCCTCCTCGTTGCGGCGGAACACCACCAGGGCCACCTTGTGGATCCCCAGTTCCCGCAGGGCCGCCAGGGCGTGCTCCACCAGGTCTCTCGCAATCCCCTGTCTCCGGTATTCCGGGTGTACCGCCGTGTGGTAGATGTAGCCCCGGCGGCCATCGCTGCCCACCAGGATCACGCCCACAACCTTTTCCTCGCACTCCGCCACAAAGCAGGTCTCCGGATTCCGCTGGAGAAACCGCTGGATTCCTTCGGGGGAGTCGTCCAGGTTGTTGAGCCCCATCCCCGGACAAGACAGCCACAGGGCGTAGACGGCGTCGTAGTCTGAGAGGACAAAAGGACGAATGGTCAAAGGAAACACCTCGCGATCAGAGCTTCTGGAGGATGTCCAGGGTGTGGTGAGAGGCGCCGATGAGGTCCTGCCGCTCGCAGATGATAAAATGGTACTCCATCCACTTTGCAAAGGTCTCCTCATCCATGGCATCGATAAAGTCCTTCATGTAGTGGGTGGCGCCGTCTGTGGCCACCAGCTTTACCCGCCGCACCGGGATCTCCGCGTCCAGGGCGGCGATGTCCTCCGTCCGCACCAGTTCGAAGAGGTCTTTCGGCTCGCTGATGCAGTGCCAGTCCGGGGTGAGCATATTGAAGTCCATCGTCTCGCGGAGCTTGTTCATCCCGAACGCGTACTGGATCACGGTGGGCTCATTCATGCAGTACGCCACGAAAATGTGCCCGCCGGGCTTGGTCACCCGCACCGCCTCGGTGAGGGCCTGCACCTTCTCCTCCCTGGTATACAGGTGGTACATGGGGCCCAGCAGCATGGTGAGATCAAAGGCGTTGTCCGGCAGGCAAGACAGGTCCAGCGCATTCCCCTGGATGGGGGTGATCCGCTCGGTGCCGTCCAGTTTGGCCTTCAACAGTTCCAGGTTGTGGGGCAGCAGTTCCACCGCAGTAACCTGCAGGCCCTGTTTGGCTAGGGTTACGCTGTATCGGCCGGTGCCGGCCCCCACCTCCAGCACAGCGGGATCTGCGATATCAGCGAGACACTCCCCGATGTACTTCATGGTGGTCCGGTACTCCACCTGGCCGTGTTGGGAGAGGAGCCGGCCCTCCTCGTTGTAGTGGCTGTAGTAAGCTTCCAGGTAGTTCATAGGGTCCTCCATAGGAATCAGACATAGGGTTATCATGCGCCAGGCGGCCGGGGCCGCCTGGCGCTCTTCTGCTATTCTTCCGGGGCAGTGGGCATCCAGAAGAGCTGGTCTCTGTCTCCCCACACAGTCTCATACTCTCCCAGCTTCTGAAAGCCGAACTTCTCGTAGAGCCCGTGCTCCCCGCTCATGATGTAGATCTTCTCGTATCCCAGCCCATGGGCATAGGCTGTGGCCCGGCGGATCATCTGCTGGGAGATTCTTCTGCCCCGGTATGCCTCATCCACGAACACGAATCCGATCAGCGGGGTAAAGGGCTGCTCCGGCGGCAGTTCGTCCTTCTCTGTGAGGGTGCAATACCCCGCCACTTGTCCATCCACGGTGGCGGCAAACACCCGCTCCCAGGGGGCGAAGGCGTTGCGCCGCATGAGATTCGCCAGATACGGCCCGGCCTTCCAGGAGCAGTGCTCCGCCATGGCAATGGTCTTCTCCCAGAGGGGATGGTCCCGGGTGAGAATATGAATCTCCGTCTTGGGGATAAAACCGGCATCGAACTGAAACACATTGGGCACTGCATCCGGCCCAAACGTCCGGCAGGCCATCCGGTACATGGCCTTGGCGTGAATGCGGTCATGCCAGAGAAAACGCCTCAGCACCTTTCGAAGAGACCACTTCTCATCGTAGCTCCCCAAAACAACCGGGTTCTCCAGGAAGTCCGGTATTTGCTCCAGGGCCGCAAAGCCCCGCTCCCGGCACGCTGCAATGGTCCCCTCATTGTCTGCATCCACACCGATCTCGCCGAAGTAGTACGCATTCACGCTCTTGGTGTGCTCGTACATCTCAGACGCTGTCCGGGGCACCGGCCCATAGAAGGTGTCCCGTGCCGGGAGACAGCTCTTGTCCTTGTCTGGAACCGCCTGGTACAGAGTCTCAAAGTCCCGGGCGGATTTGAGAACCAGTTCTTTCAGCTCCGCATAGTCCTCTGGACAGAGCGGCTCCCGCTCCGAATCAAAGAGGACATCGGAGTCCGCATCGGCAATGGCGAGAGCAGACGTCTTTTCCTGTACGATCACACAGTCCAGCACAGCCGGGACAGGATCTCCCTTCCACCGGAGATATGCCCGGATCTCAGCCGGGATCTTCTCCAAGGCGACCTCCAAAGAGGATCCCCTGGTGAACGCCCCAGGGAAATCAACTGCATACAGGAGACTGTCTGCCCCGTTGTGCTCCCACACGCATCGTACCGTCACAGGCATATCTCCTGGATCTCCGGCGGGCAGTGGGAGATCACGTCGATCACATGGTTCTGGCAGTAGATACCGTAGTGCACCCAGGGGCCGGGATAGAAGGAGCCGCTCGGAAACTGGCAGGCGTCCGTATAGGTGTGCAGATCGGAGAGCAGCTTGGACTGCTCAAAGGTGATGAGATACCGCCCGCGGCGCTCTTCCTCCTGATTGAACGCGCAAAAGGACTCATTGCGCACCTGATACAGGATATACCCCGGGAAGGTGATCTCGTATTGCCGCTGATCGTCCGCCTGGATGGGCCGGGTCTTCGCCAGGATATCCTGCAATGTCTCACGGGTGCCTGGGTCCATGTCCTTCAGATCCGGCACATCGCTGCCAACCGGTCCCACCGCTGCCGGCGCAATCACCAGGCGGAGGGTCTCCTGCGGGCCGTCTGTGAGGGAAATCAGAAAGGGCGCGTGGTCTCCCAGCACGCGATCTAATTCTTCGAATTGCATACACTCCGCCTCCTTCAGCGTTGTCTCGTATCAGAGCAGTTGGATGGTGATGGGACTGTACCGGGTCACCCAGAACTCCGGGTACCAGGTGACATCCGCTGGGACAATAGGGTCGAAATGGAGGCCGGAGCACGCGGTCCGGAGCTTGCTGCCCCCTGCCCGTCTCCCCACCGACATCACCACGGGCCCGTCTGCCCCGCCGATGATCCCGATCACCCCCACCGATCCCGTTGCGGTGGGCTCGGCGGGTTGCGGCGGTGCCATGGGCCGGGGGCTATCCCCCTCGTCTGCGTCCTGGATCTGGATTTGCTCCTCAGGCTCCGGGGTGAAGCTGTAGGACAGAACCACGAGATGGGTGGGATAAGCCCAGCCGCCTCCTCCAAAGGCCCGCTCCGGCATGGTCTCCCGCTCCAGCTCCTGCACGGTGAGGGTGTACTCCGTGCCGGTCTCCGGGTGGGTCAAGGACACGGTGTCCCCCGCCTGGTGCACCTGGAAGCGGGACCCCGGGATCCGGTCCGCCTCCTTCTCCAGGGTGATGGACAGCGTCTTGATCACCGGCTTCCGCTTGGTGGTCCAGGGGAAGGACCACCTCCGGAACATCCAGCCGTATGCGGGGTCCAGTCCGTAGTGGTCCACCACCCACTTGGCCTCCCAGTCCACATGCTGCCCCTCCGGGATGCAGGGATTGTATGCAGCGCCGGAGCCGCTGCAGTTTCGCTGGACCTGGCCGTTCAGGGTGAGGGTGGCGCGGTGGTCCAACTCCAGGGGGTTCTCCCGGATCATCTGCATCCGCTGGGCCAGGGTGAGGTTTGCTGTGTAGGCATCGTCCTCCTGATCCAGGTGCCACTTCTCCGTGAAAGCCCGGATCTTCTCCGGGTCTGCCTGCATGGCGATGTCCAGCACGATCCCCTTGCTGCAGACATAGGCAGAAAGCACCTTCCAGGAGTGGTCCGCCCAGGTGAAGTCCACGCCGATGGGGATCTCCGTGCCCGGCTTCTGCCGCCGGTCTCCGCCCCAGAAGCCGCCCTCAAACCGGACCTCCCAGGCCGGGGGCTCCGGCTCCTGGTTGGGGTCCTGATCGGGGTTCATGTCGGGATCGTAGTAGTCCTCGGTGTAGGGGATGGTGGAGTAGTCGAAAGAGGACTGGAGGTCCTTGAGGTACGACCAGGGGTGCTCCATGGGAGTGAGTTGGAAGCGCTTTGCCACCTGCTCCATGGTCTCCTTCTGCTCGTCTGTGGGCGGGTTGTCCTGGAGGAACTGATTGAATTCGCTCTCATCCCACATCCAGGCCTGTTCCAGCGCCGCCTCGGCCCCGCAGGCCAGCAGCAGGCGGAGGAAGTCCTCGAAGGTGCGTGCCACCGGGTGGACGAAGTTGGGCGCTCTGTTCATGGGGCTCACGGCAAACACCATCCCGCCGAAGCCCCGGACAAAGCAGTAGTGGATGCCGTCCACCCCGGTCCAGCCGATGATGGATGCCCCTTTCGGGGTGCAGAAATAGGGTGTGCCGTTCTCGGAGCGCTCCAGCCCCAGGGCGTCCAGGCGGATCCCGGAGCGCAGGTACTTCTCATACGTCTTGTCCATAGTTGCCTCCTGATTCATGGCTTTCGCACCAGCTGCAGATCGATGGTGTCATAGAGGGTGATGGTGCCGCCGTGGTCTTGGATCGCGGCGGCAATCCCGGCGAAGAACGGGTTCCGGACAGATGCCTCCAGGACGATGTGATCGGAGTAGGTCCCCAGCAGCTGGAGGTACTCCTCGGCGGTGAACACCCGCTGCCGGTGGAAGAGGGCATACCGGATGTCCGTAAAGCCGTACCGCGCCGCGATGCGGGCCCGCTCTGCGGCCTCCTGTTCCGTGTACTCCGCGATGACTGCAGGCGGTTTGTTGTAGAAGGGATAGTAGTATTGGGCGTAGAGGTCGTCCAGGGCACGGGAGAGCGCTGGATTTCCCTTGTCCCGGTACGGGTGGTTGGCAAAGCGTGCAAAGGCGCCGTTGGACCGGAGCATGGCATACACCTTCTCATACCCGATCTGCTCCGGCACCCAGTGGAAGGCCGAGGCGGAGAACACCAGATCGTAAGTATCCGGTGGGAACACCGTATCCTCAAACTTCGCCGTGCAGACGGAGAACTTCGGATACGCCTGAAACTTCTCCTGCAGCCGGGCGGAGAACTGCGCCCCGCACTCCACGGTCGTGAGGGTGCAGCCGGTCTGCAAAATAGGTCCCGTGGCCTGTCCGCCGCCGGCGCCCACCTCCACCACCACACTCTCCTCGCCAATGGGGATGTACTGGAACAGCGTCTCATACAGCTCCGGCATGTAGCCGGGGCGCATGCGCTCGTAGAGCGGGGCAACGGTGTCGAAAGTCATGCCCAGCCCTTCCTGTGATGGCATCGGTCTCCTCCTATCCTCAACGTACCGGGCGGCCGGGGTTCACCTCCGCGATGAGGATATCCTCCTGATCGCAGGGGAGATGGGACACCACTTTGCCGCCCCGGAAGTACGCGGATCCCCCGTGGGTGGGGGCATCGTCTATGGGGTTGATCATCAGCACATGCTCCGCCGCCAATGCCGCCTGTCTGGCATAGGCAGCCCACTCCTTCTGCGCCCACTCCTCCGGGGTGAAGGACACCGAGACGGGCCAGATCAGCAGGGGATCGGCGCGAAACCGCTCCGGGTAATCCCAGAGGTCCCCACAGAGGGCCAGGGTGATCTGAGTGCCGTGGAAGTCCAAGGGCTCAACCGTACTGCCCTCCTGATAGTGCTCGTCCGTCTTCCAGTACATCTTCCAGCCCCGGGAGATACGCCTATAGTTGTGAAGGATGGCACCGTTTTCGATCACCACACAGGAGGAGTACAGCTTGTCCCCGTCCCGCTCCAGGTACCCGGTGAGCAGGGCCATGCCGTACTGCTCTGTCCAGCGGCAGAGCTGTTGGATCGGCGCGGCGTCCAGGTCCACAGCCATGTCTTTGTCTACGGCGTAGTCCCAGACGAGGCTATCGAAGCCCTGGAGGTATGCCTCGCCGAAGCACAGCAGGTCCACCTTGCCCTGCGTCCGCTGCATGGCCTTCTCCATCTGGGCCAGGTTGAAGGGTACGTCTTTGTCTTTGCATCGATACGAGACAAGCCCTATCTTCACGTCTGTCCCCTCCGCATTTGCCGCTACAGCACTTCCAGCTGCAGCGTCTCTAGAATCTTGCCGCTCTTTGGAGCCGCCAGCGCCAGGTCCTGCACCAGCTGCAGGTTCAACTGCGGCAGGCGCTTTCTGTAATTCAAAACGATTTCTTTGTAATAATCAAAGGGGAGCTTAGTTTTATATCTCAATAATTCGATGAGCATTCGTTCCAGGCAGAAAACACGGATTGGATCGCCTTTGTAGTCCGCCGTCTCGGCGCCTGCCTCGAAGAAATCGCTGGGATAGAAGTACTGCTTCACCCGTTTGTCTGATATCTTCGCGGCATCTCTGTCTGTTGCGAGGTCATACGCACACGGCAGTGTGTCTGTAAGGCCGTGCAGGTGAATTACCCCGCCTGACGGACAGAAGGGCACCGTCCTTTCAGACGGGGCTTCTTAAGCCGTCACTTGGGATTCAGAGCTATTCACAAAGCTCTATCCTAAAAGGATTACTTGCACTTTTGAGCTCTCCTGGCGGAGCGCTTGGCAACAGCCATGCTAGGCTCTCTGGGGGAGGCAAGTTGTATGGCATTCAAGATCTTGCGGTTCTCATAGTCTGGATGCCGAACGATGGTTGGATCGGTCAGTTTCACACTCTCTACGGTGAACAGTTCAGGAAAAGCCTTCCGTCCAATGTTGGCGCTGCCGTTTACATCGGAATTGATGATGGTACCATTCTTGGTTTTGTACAGACCACGGTACTCAGAGCTTCCGCTTCCATCCTTCTTCAGCGTCTTTTTGTGCCCATGGTACATCGTAGGACCGCGCTTACCGGAGAACTTGGGAATATCCTTATCACCATAGGTCGGGATAGGATCTCCGTCTAGGAAAGAGGCTTTGGAGGTATAGCTCTCCTCCCGCTCAATGACGCGGATCCCCTGGCGTTCCGCCAGATATGTAATGGTATGGATCAGCTGATCAAACGGGATCTGTACAAATTCCTGGTTGTTCTTCTTCCCGGTGTTGGCTTCCTGCTTCCAGCCATCATTGTGACCAATCACAAGAGTATCGATCTGATGCTCCTGGCAGGTCGTAACGACCAGCTTTCCGGTCTTCCGCATGAAGTCCGTCATTTGGTTCTTCCGTTTGATGCAGAGCTTGTCCGACTCTGGAGTCGGTACAAACTTCTTGTTTGTGCCCTTGGTCTGTTCGCTCTTGATCTTCGCCATCTTCTTGTTGTACAGCTGATTTTGGCTCTTGATTACACCGCCCTTAACAATGAGAGGACCAGCCCCGACATTGTTTGTCATAGTTACGATGTTTTCAACGCCAATATCAATGGCGCAGATCCGTTCCGGCTTTTCAGAAACAGGAGCAACGATATCGCTGGCAGAGTCGAAGGTGAAAGACATGATAAAGATGTTGTGATAGGGCTTAATAGTCACCTGCTTCAGCTTCAGACCTTCCGGCAATGTTCCAAGTTCACAACGCAAATTGGTCTTGGGCAGTTTGGCATAGCTGGTGCCATCATCATTCTTGTAGATTACACAGTCCTGGTTTGTGAAGGTTGCAGTGTGTTCACCGCCCTTTTTTAGATAGTGCGGCAGTTTAGGACGACCATTGAACTTTCCAGGTTCTTTTTTGTATTCCCGTTGAGAAGCGTAAAAGCCTTTCATGGTACGGACTACTTCCTTGATTGCCTGCTGTGCTGCTTGTCTAGGGAACCCTGTTGCAATGTAATCAGGATTCCGGCTATACAGCATGAGCTCGTTGAGAAAACTGTAGTTAAGGAAGAAGTCGTCTGCTGTCGGCATCTTGTATTTAGGATTCATATTCGGAAGGGTATTCCGAATTTCATCCATGATTTCTCTCTCATTTTTAGACCATTGGCTGGGATCTTTCTTAACCGCTGTCATGACCTGTCTAGTGCGGAACAGGGTAGCGTTGTACATATTGTTTGCATACTGAGTCTGCTGCAAGCAATAATTTCGCAGTGGGGATTTCACGCCGATTTGCTGGTTGTAAACGTAGTAAGACATGTCTCCACCTCCTTTCTGATATATACTGTATCATACACCTTTTCTCGCAAATTATCAACAGGCAAAACGGCTTACCTTCTGATAAAAGATACTTTTCCGGGTAAAAGCACAAAAAATAAGATTGGAGGAAACACACACGAAGAAAACAAGTTTGGTACTATGTAAACAGTCATTGCTGTTCTCTATTGCAATATCATTTGGTATTGGCCAAAAATACAGACACAGTGTTATTGTTGGTAACCTCAAAGAAACACTAATCTGCTATACGCGGTTGTTCTTTCAGGAACACGATCTTACTCTTTGCGAGCTAAACTCAGACAAGGACCACATTCATATTTTATTTGAAGCTCGACCAGATATCAATCTTGCTCATTTTATAGGGCAGTACAAGTCATGTTCGTCTCGATACATCCGCAAGCTCTTTAGTAGGCAACTTGCTCCGTACTATTGGAAACCATACTTCTGGAGCGACGCCTATTTTCTAGTGACGGTGAGTGAGCGATCAAGGGAATTAGTCACGCAGTATATCAAAAATCAAGGGAAGTGAGGGGCGCATTCACCCCCGCCTGACGCAAAGGGCGCTTTCAGACGGGGTACTCTGCGCTCCCGGATAGAATGCAGTGCCCATCGTGAAGATCGCCTTGGGGTATTTCACGGCCAAGACAACAAGCTCCGGGACAGAGGGCTCCTCGGCGTAGATCCCTCTCTCCACCCGGTACAGCCTTCCCGCTTTCACCTGCTGTCTGATCCTGTAGTCTGAGCCCCAGTGCTCCAGGCACGCAGCACGTCTCTCCATTGGAACGCCCTCATTTCAGCAAACCTCCACAAAATCTCGCATTTTGCGGAGGTTTTTTGAATTTGTCTGGCTCATCTCTCGCCCCACAGCAGCCTCGCCGCGTTGCCGTATGCGATCTGATGGATCTCCTCCTCGGTGAAGTCCATCTGGTGCAGGATCTCGAAGGTCCGGGGATAGATCTCCTCCGGCAGACAGCTGCGGCTGCAGGGCCAGTCTGTGCCGAAGAGGAGCCGGTCCACCGGGAATGCCCGGAGCATCATGCTGCACGCTTCCAACCCGCGCTTTCGGACGCAGTCCGGGAGGAAGGCGGAGAGATCGAAATAGGCGTTCAGCTTCGCCGCGTGCCGCCATTGGAAGGCGCCCAGGTGACAGACGATGGCGGTGAGCTTTGGGTGGCGGTCCAGCACGGTGCCAATCCGGCCGGGGGCGCACTCGTCCCGCAGGGGCCTGTTCGGGTAGCTGTGGAAGGCCACAGGGACCCCGGCCTGCTCCGCCATAGACAGGAGCGGGTCCAGGTACGGATCGTCTATGGCCATGCCGGTGTTCGCCGGGTGGATCTTGATTCCCCTGCACCAGGGGCTTTGCAAGGCCTTCCGGCAGGCATCTGCGGTCTCTGTGGGAGAATTGCGGATGTCCACATCTGCGAAGAACACAAACCGGCCCAGGTGGGCGGCGCAGATGGCCTCCAGGTTGCGGTGCACCGCCTCCACAGTGAAGTCCATAGACAGCAGAAACGGATCGTTGAAGGGCATGATCACCGCCCGGTGGATCTGATACCGGTCCATGATCTTCAGGAGATCTTCCTCTTTCGCCCGGGCGAAGACGTCTTCCGCGTCCGGGTTGGCGCACCTCCCGGGGGAGGAGGTGCACATGGGCATCGATTTTGGGGATACTGTGCCAGTCTTTCATGATGGCCTCCAGTTGGTCTCAAGATCGGGGGTCCAGTTTGAGGAACGTCAGGAACCCGGCTGTGCTGCTCCGTCCTTTGCTCCGCATCTCCCTACCGTCCTTCCCCCGTCCCGACACTGAACTTGTCTCCGTACGGTGCCAGGATCTTTGCCAGGAAGTCCAGCTCCTCCGCGGATCCCTGCACATACAGCTGGGTGCCATAGTGACTGCTGCTGAAGAGGCAGTCCGGCCTCTCGATATTGATCGTGAAGTATTTGGTCTGCTTGTAGTAGGCGTCCTCATAGACCGGTTCCTCGGCCAGCAGCTCCGCCAGGAACTCCCGGGAGACGGTGCCCTGGACGGAGACCTCATAGCCGTCCTCTTCGTGCTCTCCGTACCGGGCAGCCCGGACAACGATCTCCGGCTGCTCTTTCCAGCAGCGGATCTCCAGGGCATCTCCCGGGACCGCGAAATGCCGCACCAGCGCCTTCCACCAATCTGTGGGACCGTTGGGGTCTACAAGATCTACGCTCATCCAGCGCATACAAACATCTCCCTCACCGGAGTCTCTTGAACAGCCGGGCGCTCCAAAACTCCATCCCCAGCTCGTCGATGTAGAAGTGGAGGATGGCCCGGCAGTTCTTGGAGGCGGTGCCCAGCAGGACCATCTCCGCCTCCTCCGAAACCGCCCACTCCATGTGCCGGAACAGCGCCTGTCCAACGCCCCGATCCCGGAACGCCGGCCGCACATACAGCTCCTCCACCTCGAACCATTTGGTTCCCAAGTCATAGATGCTGGTCTGTCGCTCCGCCGTCTCCATATGCCCGAAGAGGTATCCGAGGATGACACCGTCCTCCTCCGCCAGGAAGATCCGGTTTCCCGCGATGTCTGCCGGGGTGTTTTTCACATACCCGTGGCAGCAGTTCTCCCGCTCCCAGTCCTCCGAGAGGGAAATCAGCCGATCCAGCACCTCCGGGGTCTCGTCTGTCTCACGGATCACCACGGCACTATCTCCGACTCTGCTTTCTCCCCTGCACTACCAGGGAGAACCCGTTCACCGCGATGGATGCGATCACGCACACCCACAGCGCCCAGGACAGGGTGGGCATGATGTCCATCAGGCCGCCCCAGTCCTCGTGGAGGACCCGCTGGGCGCCGTCTGTGTAGAAAGCGCAGACGGTGAGGGCGGTGAGAGACAGGCTCACAAACCGGGGCCAGCTGGCATCCCGGTCTCTGGACGTCCGCGCCAGATTCCAAAGGGCCGCCAGGATCGCCCCGGCGCCTAAGAAAAGCCACATATGTTTGTCCTTCTTTCGTTTTGTTTGTCTCCGCGATTCTCAGAGGATCAGCTCATACTGGTACTCCCGGCTCTCCTCGTCCCCGCCGTGGTTTCTCCGCCCGCCGGACTCCCCGGTGCGCACCATGCCCAGTTTCTCCATGAGCCGGTATGAGGCGGTGTTTTGGGTGTCGCAATGGGCGATGAAGTGGGTGATCCCCCGGCGCTCGGCAAAGTATTGGACCACCGCAGCTGCCGCCTCGTAGGCAAAGCCCTGTCCCCAATACGCCTTGTGGAGAATCCAGCCCAGTTCCGCCGCCCCGCCCTCCAGGTCTACGCTCACCGCCCCGATGGGCTGGCCCTCGTAGAGCAGGGCGAACTCGAAGAAGGCCGGGCTGTCCTTCTGCCACTCCTGGGCCACCCGCTCCAGGAACACCGCCGTCTCCTGGATCTCGCGATTGGGCAGGAAGAGCATGTACGCCGTGTTCTCCCGGTCTGCGGCGTACGCGTGCACGGCGGCGAGATACTGGGGCCCCGATGGGACGATCCGCAGCCGTTCGGTCTCGATGATAATGTCTTTCATTGGGATCCCTCCGTAATAGAGCACAGTGGATGGTCTCCTCGATGCTGTCTTCTTTTGATACTGTCCGGCCCAGGCGCACAGCCTTGGACCGGTATCCGTTCGTCTTTACGCCCTGCCCCGCAGGTACTCCTCCCGGGTGAGTTCCAGCTGCAGGATGCCGTCTGTCTCGCCCACCTCCCGGAACCCGGCCGCCCGGTGGATGTGGTACGCCGCGTCCCGGGTGGTCTCGAACTCGTTGTGCAGCCGGGGCACGCCGTCCACACGGAAGGCCTGGTCCAGCAGCAGGTGCAGCCCCTGGGTGCCGTACCCCTTGCCCCGCTCCGGCGCATAGACCACGATGCCCATGTCCCACCAGTTCCGGTCCGGGGTGAAGTGGTAGCACACATCGCCTACGAAGGCGCCGTCCGTCTTCCGCTGCAGGAAGGCGTAGAAGCGGTGGGGTGCATGGCCGATCCAGGACTCCTGCAGTCTCAGCCACTCCGCATCCGCGTCCGGAATGCACCCGTCCGGCGGAAACCACGGCGCGTTGTATGCCATGGTCTCCGGAGGTGATATTCGACAAATTTGTTGATTGGAACCGACACTAGCCACCCGAGACCCCCCAGGGGGTACCCCCGATGCC
>CANRFN010000061.1 GCA_947629915.1 uncultured Oscillospiraceae bacterium
TCACCTCGCCCCCTATTATACACCCCCGGGGGTCACTTGTAAAGGGGTTTATCAACACCGCTGCGGACTATCACCTCAGGCACAGAGCAGCTCTCCATGGGACATGGTGTTTGGATCAGGTGATTTGGCCGGCGGGGAGGGGATCGGCAACGGGATCCCGTGATGCCGAGGCCTGCTGCGCTCCCTCCCTGGATGCTTCTCGCGCCTGCAGCTCGTCCAGGATGGCGAAAACGCGTTCCGCGGAAAGCGCGTTCGCCTGCGCCTTTTCCCGCATGACGCTCTGGCGGTATTTTTTCCCGCCCCTCCTGAGATAGTGACATCTGTCGATCGGCTTCCGGAAGTCTTTCATCTCTGGGGCTTTGGGGTTCTCCGCACGGACCTGGTAGTCATCGTGAAACAGGATGTACTTGCAATAGGAGAGCAGGGAGTCGCGAGAGATCAGCTGAAGATGAAATTTGGACAGGAACTTTTTTTCAACTGCCGCAGGATGGGTGCTCTCATGGTAGAGCGTAGTCGCGGGGGTCCCGCCCACCAGCGCAATCCTCCAACGGGATCGAGGCGTCTGTACTGCGAGGTACTTGTTGTGGAGCTTGCATGTGATGTGATACTGACTGCAGAAGGCGGAGAGCTCCTCTTCCTCCGCTTGAAACATTTTGCGCAGGGGACTGCAGTCCTCGCAGAGATCGTAGCCGCGGCTATACTCTCTCCTGAGGTCTGTTACTGGGATCAGGCACGCCGGAGGCACGGACGCCAGGAGACAGCAGCCCTCTGCATGGATGGATCGGGTGTGGTCCCCTATGATTTTGAAGAATTCGGGCATGCGCGGCTCTCCCCCTCTCCCGGCAATTGATATCACGCCACGGTTTTATCTTATTTTTGTGGGATTGTCAATGGGAAAAGGGTGAAAAAGGTGAAATGGTTTTGACGTTTTTGATGCGGTCCAGCACTGCTCGGCATCGCCTGACACGATTTGTCAATAAAAGTTGAATTTGTAAAAGAGATGAGGCTGTCAGGCGCCGATCTCCCAGACCACCGTGACGGTGTCCGAGAGGTCGATGTCGTCCGGCTCGATGTCCATGCTGTACGAGGCGTCTACGGACGCCTCGCGGCACATCATCGGCAGGGACCGCATCGGAGAGACCTCAAAGTTGATCTCTCCCCAGGAGTAGTCGATGCTCTGGATGTCCAGAAGAGGGACACCGGCGGCACTGGACAGCACCACTGCCTCGGCCTTGGCATCGGATACGGCCCTGGCCAGCAGCTCGTTTTTGGCAGATTCCGGGTCTGATACGGTGTAGCTCAGCCGCAGTTCCGGTTTCAGCGGGCTGTTGCCCAGGGCGTAGAGCACCTTGCCCAGGCGCCCGTTGTCTGACGGAAACTCCACCTTCAGGACGTGCTCGTACTTGTAGCCGGCGAACCGCTGCTTGTAGTCTCCCTGTCTGTCCCGGTAGCCCTCGTACGCCGTGTCCACGCTGAAGTGCAGCGTCTTCAGGTCGGTGCGCTGGAAGCCGAAGGAGGACAGAAGGTCCTTCAGCTTTTCGGTGTCCAGGGAAGATCTCCGGAGGGCCTCATCGTACTTGGGGAAGGTGCTCTCCAAGGTGATGGTGATGCGGGTGGTGTCTGGCCGTATCTTCAGCTGGCCTTTGCCGGTGACGCGAATGGTTTTCATGTGGTTGCTCCTCTCTGTATGGATGTATTGCTTGGGATGGCCTCAGGATAGCACAGGAACGGGGAGATGTGGTCGCATGGGATGGGACATTTCCACACGTCAGACGGCTTTCCCGTGCAGGTGCTCCCGGCAGCGCCAGCACCGTACGTAAAAGAACACCCCCTGGACAGATGCTGTCCAGGGGGCGAGGTTCATTGTGGGGGAATTACTGTCCCTGTGACCGTGTCAAATACCTCAATGAGGCATTTGTGCACGTTGCTTTTGGCATTGTACGAAATTCCTACCAGCAGGATCTTACCGCCATAGCCTTTCAGACGTTCAGGGTAATTCCGATTTTTGATCTGCTTAATCGCTGAATGCGCACTGCGGTTCATCTTGAGTTCGATCAGAATCGCAGGGGTACGGATATACTTTTTGGGGAGATACAGGATATCGGCAATTCCTTTTCCAGAGGGAAACTCTTCCCAACGAAGATAGGTGTCCGCCGCTGTGATAAGCGCCTCGCGGATTGCGCTCTTAAGTGCTTCGTGGTTGTTGTATGTTGTCAGAGTACCGCACGCATCATGAGACTGCGCGATGAGATCTGCTGTTTGCGCGGCGTTCTTGGTGAGAATGGCCTCCAGCAACCGATCAGATCGCGCAATTTTCTGATAGAGTTCTGTCCGATTGCTCTGCTTAATCGTGCGTTTGAACTGGTAATAGATCTCGCGGTTGGGGATGGAGACCTTCTTGGTGCTCGGATCATATGTGAGATAGCCCAGGTGGACCAACAATGTGAGAACATCATCCTTCGACTTGATCTCAGAAAGGTCGTTGGAGAAATCATCAGGATCGATAGAGGCAGGGGTCCCTCTCAACAAATTGTCGATATCGCCGTACAGGCCCTCAAAGTCCATACAGATATACCGCTTAAGAGTCTCGTACGAACTGGTCTGTACCCAGTAGTTCTTGATTTCCCCCCGCTGACATGCCTCTTTAATCGAAAAAGGGTTAAAAATGTGCGCTCCGGAGACCAGATATCCATCATACCAGGCTGCAACATCCTCGAAAGAAAGTTTTGTGCCGCTGAGGTACTGGCGTACCTCCTCCTCAGTGAAGCCGAAGAGATCAGCCGTTGCCAGTGGGGAAAGCATGTTGATTTCAGTGAAGTTGCTGAGCGCTGATTCAGTATTGTAGCGTTTGATGGGCAAGATGCCTGTCATATACACGGCGGAAAAGATATATTTCGTGTCCGGGACTTTGAACAGATTTCGAAGGAACAGAAGATAAGAGTCCTTTAACACATCATTGTCCGGAAATTCCCTCAGGAAGGCATCCCATTCATCCAGGATCACAACGAACTTGGCACCGGTCATCGAAACGATGTATTTGAGTATGGAGAGCAGTTCAAGGCCTTCCTTACTGGCTTCTGGATACGCAGCGAGAAGTTCCTTGCAAATTGCGGTCCTCATAGCTTGCACCAGATCAATCTTTGGGACGCGCTTATCATCGACAAGATGGCAGGTTTCATCCGAAATATACCGCGTTCCGTCCAGGCGGAGAACATGATACTTGTTGAGATGCTGCCGGAAAGAGGGCGATTTGCTGATTTTCAGCGGTGCAAAGAGGGGCTGTGAGTCACAGGTGCAATCATAGTAGGCGGTAAGCATATCTGCAGCATAAGTCTTGCCGAATCTGCGTGGCCGGGTGACGCAGAGAAATTGGTCGGGAGTATCAATTCTGGTGTTCAAGGTCTCAATCAGCATTGTCTTGTCCACATACGGGACGTTGAGCATCATGGAGAATGGCAGGTTACCCGGGCAGTATATTGTTCTCATTTCAGACGCTCCTTCCCTAGGATAGTACGGTTACTCTACCTCAGCCTACATGATTAAGGCAACTCTCTGATCGGCTTCTAGAGCATACCACAAGAATAAGCCATATGCAAGCGCCACTTCCTGGAATTCCAGCAGTAACCAATTTCCCCGGTGATCAACATTCTGAAGCCAGCAGTGAGGTCACAGGCATGGTTTTCATGTTGTAGCACATCTCTCTGAATGTATAGGCCTCTCGTGCTGCCGGAGAAATGGGATGTTCGCTTTGGAGGGGCTCAGAAACGCACTGGGAAGGGGGGAACGGTCGCATGGGATGGGACATTTCCGTGCACCAGACGGTTTCCCGTGCAGGTGTCCTGCAAACGTCCAGGAATGTTCCCGTTTCTGCTACTTTCGGCTCATTTCTTCTACTTTCCCCCTTGTGAATGTGGTAAAATGGGACTGAAATGGGAGGTGGACGCATGGATTTCATAGAGAACGCGCAGATCCTTGTCCCGGCGCTTACAGGACTTCCCTATACGGCCTGGAAGGGTGCCGGCGATGCCCTCACGACCTTTGAGGAGCGGTACTGTTTCTCCCCGGAGGTGCAGCGGATCTACACCAGTGAAGGATTGGAGCAGTTCTTTGCCCGGAAGGACCCTGGACTGATCTACCTGATCTCCGATCCCCTGGAGACCCAGTGCGTCATCCTGCACATTGAGGACCGCTGGATTATCCTGGGCCCCTTTGTGATGGAGGAGTGGAAGCACGGGACTGCGGCGGCGCTGTTGGCTAAGTGCGGGCTCCAGGAGGCGGACCGGCTGCCATACAAGCTGTACCGCTGCGAGCTGCCGGTGATCGAGCGGGCGGAGGTGGTGCGCATCGCCGTGCTGCTGCTCACCAACACCGTGGGCAACGACCCGCCCCGGGAGCTGGAGATCATCGATCTGAGAGACCGGGAGCCGGACCACCTCTATGTGAACATCGCCGCCCAGCGGGAGACGGCTGCCACGGTGAACCGCCGGTATGCCCTGGAAAACCAGCTCATGGAGGCCATCACAGAGGGACACACCATGGATGCCGTGGAGCACCTCATCGCCATCCAGAAGACCACCCCCGGGCTGTCCTTCATGTCTCCCAGCATGAAAGATCAGATCGCCGGCGCCGCCATTCTGCGCACCCTGGCCCGCCGGGCTGCAGTACAGGCGGGCTTGTCCCCGATCCTGATCGACTCCATCAGCCAGGAGTATGGCCAGAAGATGCACAAGGCGGTGAAGGAGAGTGAGCTGCAGGACCTTATGGAGCGGTGCGTGGCGTCCATGTGCCTCGCCATCCGGGAACACCGGCAGAACGACTGGACCGGATATATCCACAAGGCTGTGCAGTATATCGAGGTGAACCTGAGCCAGCCCATCTCCATCGATGCCCTCTGCCGCTTCTGCGGGGTGTCCCGAAAGCAGTTTGTCCGAACATTCACGCAAGAGACGGGGAAAACTGTGAAGCAGTATGTGAGCACGGCCAGGTGCGAGCGGGCGGCAGAACTGCTGGCCAACAGCCGTCTCATGGTGCAGGACATCTCCGCCTATGTGGGCTACGAGGACAACAACTACTTCTCCAAGGTGTTCAAGAGCGTGTACGGTGTCTCACCCCAGGAGTATCGAAAGCAGAAGAGCATTTTGTAAAATTGAACCGATTTTGCTAAAAGCCGCCTGTTCCTTCTAACAGGCGGCTGCTTTTTTGTGGTATTGTACAAATCACCCTAGAGGAAAGGAAGGATTGTATGGACGATTTTTCTGTTCTTGGCACAGACCCCAGCCTGTCTGCCCAGAAAGGCGCGGGGGAGAGCCAGGGATACGACCTGACGGCGGAGGAAAAGGCCTGGCTTGCCGATGTGTACGGGAAGCTCACCGTGAAGATGCGGGCGGAGACCCAGCGCATCGGCACCATGATCCCGTACTCCACCGGGGAGGACGGCAAGTACCACGACCTCTCCAAACCCGGCGGGCTGTATTTCTGGACCAACGGCTTCTGGCCCGGCATGTTGTGGCAGATGTACAACGCCACCGGTGAGGAGCTGTACCGCCAGACCGCCGAGGGCGTGGAGGACCGGATGAAGGAGATCCTCACCGGCTTTGAGGGTCTGGACCACGACATCGGCTTCTTATTCCTGCCCATGTCCGTGGCCAACTACCGCAAGACCGGCAATGAGGCTGCCAAAACCCGGGGCCTGCACGCGGCAAATCTGCTGGCCGGCCGCTTCAACCCGGTGGGCAAGTACATCCGGGCCTGGAACAACGCCCCCTGGACCGGCAACGAAGTGAGCGGATGGATGATCATCGACTGCATCATGAACATCCCTCTGCTGTACTGGGCTGCCAAAGAGTGCAACGACCCCCGCTTCCAGCACATCGCCATTGCCCACGCCAAGACGGCCCAGAAGTACATCGTGCGGCCGGACGGCAGCTGCAACCACATCCTGATCTTCAACAGCGAGACCGGGGAGTTCCTGAACAACCCCGGCGGCCAGGGCTACGGCTCCGGCTCCAGCTGGAGCAGAGGACAGAGCTGGGCGGTGTACGGCTTCTCCCTGAGCTATCGGCACACGGGAGATGAGAGCTTCCTGGCCACGGCAAAACAGTGCGCCCACTACTGTATCTCCAACCTGGCGGTAAACGGCTGGCTGCCCCTGGTGGACTACCGGGCCCCGGGTGAGCCGGTGAAGTACGACTCCACCGCCGGCATGATCACGGCTGCAGGACTGCTGGAGCTGTCCAACCATGTGGGGGCGTACGAGAAGCCCCTCTATGTCCGGGCGGCGCTGAACATCCTCCGTGCCTGCGAGGCCAAGTTCTGCGATTGGGATCCAGACCACGACTCTATTGTGGGCGGCGGCACCTTCTTCTACCACGATCCCACCGGCAAAGACACCCATGTACCCATCATCTACGGAGACTACTATTTTATCGAGGCCATTATGAAGCTCATGGACAAGGAGCTTTTCATTTGGTAGAACCCAGCGGACAGACTTAACGAGAGGGGAGACTCCTATGGAAGAAAAACAAGTACAATACAACCAGGCGAAGATCTGGCAGATCGGCGGCTTTGCCCTGAACAATGCGGCCACCAACCTGTACCTCTTCACCATGAACTTCATCGTGTACTACCTGAACGGCCCTCTGGGCGTGGCCTCCATGATCGCCTCGGTGTTTATGACCGTGATGCGGGTCTGGGATGCCGCCACAGACCCGTTCCTGGGGTACATCGTGGACCGCACCACCACCCGCTTCGGCAAGAACCGTCCCTTTATGCTCCTGGGCAACCTGCTGATGGCTCTGTCCCTGTTCCTCATGGTGTTCGTGAGCCACACCCTGCCCAAGCCCATCCAGTTCATCGGGTTCGTGATCTTCTACCTGCTGTACGTGGTGGGCTACACCTTCCAGTGCATCGTGACCAAGTCCGGCCAGTCCTGCCTTACCAACGACCCCAAGCAGCGGCCGCTCTTCACCGTCTTTGACGGCGCCTACGTCACCATCGTGTTCAGCCTGCTGCCCACCCTCTTCACCGGCACTTTGATGCGGAAGCACGGCGGGTTCACTATCGAGTACTTCCAGAACGTGTGGTATATTGTGGCCCCCATCTCCATCCTCCTCACCTGCATCGCCATCTTCTGCATCTCCAGCAAGGACCGCCCGGAGAACTTCGGCACCGGCGTCCAGCAGATGGTGAGCTTCAAGGACTACTGGGATGTGCTGAAGAACAACCGGGCCATCCAGATGCTGGTGGTCTCCGCCTCCACGGACAAGCTGGCCATCCAGACCCAGGGCAATGCCACTGTGGGCGTTATCATCTACGGCATCATCTGCGGCAACTATGCCCTGAACGGCGCTCTGAACGCCTACACCAGCATTCCCACATTCCTCTTCATCCTCTTCGGCGCCGGCTGGATTGCCACCCGTCTGGGCCAGAAGAAGGCTATGATGTTCGGCACCTACGGCTCTCTGGTCTGCTGCGCCCTTCTGGGCATCCTCTTCTACGTGGGAGACCCCACCACAATGGGCTTCCCCGGCTACGATGGCTTCACTGGCTGGACATTCTTCACCGTTGCCTTCCTGGCCCTGTGGATCGGCTTCAAGGGCTTCTCCGGCGTCTCCGGCAACATCGTGCTGCCCATGATCGCAGACTGCACGGACTATGAGGTGTACCGCTCCGGCAAGTACGTCCCCGGCCTGATGGGCACCCTCTTCAGCTTTGTGGACAAGGTGATCTCCTCTCTTGCCACCACTGTGGTTGGCGTGATGTGCGCCGCCATCGGCTTCACGGAGGCCCTGCCCACGGTGGATACCCCGCTCACGCCTGCCCTGAAGTTTGTAGGCGTGTTCGGCCTCGTGGGCCTCACCATGATCGGCCTCATCGCCAACGTCATCGCCATGCACTTCTATCCCCTCACCGGCGAGAAGATGAAGGAGATCCAGGCAGAAGTGGCCGCCATCAAGGCAAAGGCCACGGCAGAAAACAAGGCATAAACCCATCGTTCCAAATCCCGTCTCAGAGGTGAGCACATTGGCCAAGAAAGAAGACAATTTCGACCCCAAACAGATGATCGCGCTGGAGGAGGAACTCATCGCACTGAAGGCCGAACAGGGCATCCAGGAAAAGCAGACCTGGTGGCGCCGGCTGGGGGACTGGTATGCGGACTACAGCGTCCGGAGCAAGGTCCCCGTGAACCGGAAGAAGTACATCCGCCTGGCTGCGGCCTGCGGATGGCTCTGCGGGGCCCATCGATTCTACGCGAAGAAGCCCGTGATCGGCACCCTCTACCTGCTGTTCTTCTGGACCGGCATCTCCTTTGCCATGACCCTCATCGACCTGATGATCGCCCTGCCCATGGTGCCGGACGAGGACGGGAATATCATCATCTGACACCCAAAGCCCCGGCGGCGGCCTGCCCAAGGCAAGCCGCCGGGGCCTTCCCATGCTAATTCATCGAAACGAAAAGGAGAAACAGTACTATGGTAGATTTCAGCTTGAAGGGCAAAGTGGCCCTCGTCACCGGTGCATCCTACGGCATCGGCTTTGCCATCGCCAAGGCCCTGTCCAGCGCTGGTGCCACCATCGTGTTCAACGACATCCGCCAGGAGCTGGTGGACAAGGGCATGGCATCGTACAAGGAGGCGGGCATCGATGCCCACGGCTATGTCTGCGATGTCACGGACGAGGCTGCGGCGGCGGAACTCGTGGCAAAGGTGAAGGAAGAGGTTGGACCCATCCACATCCTGGTGAACAACGCCGGCATCATCATGCGCATCCCCATGCTGGAGATGAGCGCCGCCCAGTTCCGCAAGGTGGTGGACATCGACCTCAACGGCCCCTTCATCATGTCCAAGGCCGTGATCCCCGGCATGATCGAACAGGGCGGCGGCAAGATCATCAACATCTGCTCCATGATGAGCGAGCTGGGCCGGGAGACCGTGTCCGCCTATGCAGCAGCCAAGGGCGGCCTCAAGATGCTCACCAAGAACATCGCCTCGGAGTACGGCCAGTACAACATCCAGTGCAACGGCATCGGCCCGGGCTACATCGCCACGCCCCAGACCGCACCGCTCCGGCAGCCCCAGGCGGACGGCAAGCCTCATCCCTTCGACAGCTTCATCCTGGCCAAGACCCCGGCCAACCGCTGGGGCGAGGCGGAGGATCTGGGCGGCCCCGCGGTCTTCCTGGCCAGCCCCGCCTCGGACTTCGTGAACGGCCACATCCTCTATGTGGACGGCGGCATCCTGGCGTACATCGGCAAGCAGCCGTCAGGAGAGTAAGCCATGCGAATCGCACTGATCAACGAAAACAGCCAGGCCGCGAAGAACGGCACCATCCTGGCGGCCCTGAAAAAGGTAGTGGAGCCCATGGGGCACACCGTGGACAACTACGGCATGTACGCCGCAGACGATGCCGCCCAGCTCACCTACGTACAGAACGGCATTCTCGCCGCCCTCCTCCTGAACAGCGGCGCGGCAGACTACGTGGTGACGGGCTGCGGCACCGGCGAGGGCGCCATGCTGGCCCTGAACAGCTTCCCCGGCGTGATCTGCGGCCATGTGGAGGACCCCGTGGACGCCTACACCTTCGCCCACGTCAATGACGGCAATGCCATCGCCATGCCCTTCGCCAAGGGCTTCGGCTGGGGCGGCGAACTGAACCTGGAGTACTGCTTTGAGAAGCTCTTCGGCTTCGGCCACGGCCAGGGCTATCCCCCGGAACGCCGGGAGCCGGAGATGCGCAACAAGGGCATCCTGGACGATGTTCGGGCCAAGGCATACCGCCCGCTGCTGGAGATCCTCCCGGACCTGGACCCGGCCCTGGTGAAAGGCGCCGTGGCGGGAGAGCACTTCGCGGAGCTCTTCTTCCCCAACTGCAAGGATGACGCCATCGCAGCGTACGTAAAGGGACTTCTGGCAGACTGAGGGGGCGGCGCCATGTTCGACGGATACGCAAGCTTCCAAAAGCATCACGACTACCTGGTCTGCGTGGACTCCGATGGCTGCGCCATGGACACCATGGACTGCAAGCACATCCACTGTTTTGGCCCCTGCATGGTGGCGGAGTGGCACCTGGAGCAGTGGAGAGAGCCCATCCTGGCCCGGTGGAACGACATCAACCTCTACTCCATGACAAGGGGTATCAACCGGTTCAAGGGCCTCAACATCATGCTCACCGAGGTGAATGAGAAGTACACCCCCGTAGACCACCTCTCGGACCTCACCGCCTGGGTGAACTCCGGGGCGGCGCCCTCCAATGACGCCATCCAGAAGGCCATTGAGGAGACCGGTAGCCCCATCCTGAAGAAGGCTTTGAGCTGGTCTAAGGCGGTGAACGCGGCCATCGTGGCCCTGCCGGAGAAGCTGAAGAGGCCCTTCCCGGGTGCCAAGGAAGGCCTCGCCGCGGCCTCCGCCTTTGCCGATGTGGCCATCGTCTCCAGCGCCAACCGGGACGCGGTGGTGGAGGAGTGGACCAAGTTCCAGCTCATGGACCATGTGGACATCATGCTGGCCCAGGACATGGGCAGCAAGGCCCACTGCATCTCCGAGATGCTGAAGTTTGGCTACGACCCCGATAAGGTCCTGATGGTTGGCGATGCCCCCGGAGACCAGGACGCGGCCCGGCAGAACCATGTCCACTACTACCCCATCCTGGTGCGCCATGAGGCGGAGAGCTGGGCGGAGATCCCGGAGGCCTTTGCCAAGCTCCAGGCGGGCCAGTGCGGCGGGGCGGTGGAGGCGGCCTATGCGGCCCAATTCCTCCACAACCTGGGTGGCTGAGGCAAAACCCGATAGCACAACGCCAATGCAATACAGCCCAGCCCAGGGCCCGCGGCCCCGGGCTGGGAGATCAAGCTTGAAGGAGGAATGCGACATGGTAGACCTGCGGGCCAAGCCCTTCTACCTGAACGATGACCAGATCCAGTGGGTGGAGGACACCATCTCCTCCATGACATTGGACGAGAAGATCGGCCAGCTCTTTGTCCTGATGCAGGCCGGACCCCCGCCCACAGAGGACCAGATCGCGGATAAGCTGTCCAAGTATCACCAGGGCGGCCTCCGGTGGCAGGGCGGCAACAAGGACGCCGTGTACTGGCAGAACACGACTTATCAGAAGCACTCCAAGATTCCGCTGCTCATCGCCGCCAACTGCGATGACGGCGGCAACGGGGTCTGCCCCGAGGGGACGTTTATCTCCACCGCCGTAGAGGCCGGTGCCGGCGATGTGGATGAGACCGCCTATCACATGGGCCTGGCGGCTGGCCGGGAGGCCAGCGCCTTGGGTGTGAACTGGATGTTCAACCCCGTGGCAGACGTGTACATGAACTGGCGGAACACCATCGTGAACACCCGCTCCTTCGGCACCGACATAGACCGGGTGATCCGGGGCGTCCGGGGGTACATCCGGGGCATCAAGGCCGCCAACCCCAACATGGCCGCCTGCTGCAAGCACTTCCCCGGAGACGGTGTGGAGGAGCTGGACCAGCACCTGGCCCTCGGCGTGAACAACCTCTCCGTGGAGGAGTGGAACGCCACCTTCCGGAAGGTCTATAAGACCGCCATCGAGGAGGGCCTGGAGACCATCATGGTGGGCCACATCGCCCTGCCCCAGATGAGCAAGCACCTTCGCCCCGGCCTTACAGACGCCGAGGTGATGCCGGCAACCTTGGCCCCGGAGCTCATCACCGATCTCCTCCGGGGTGAGATGGGCTTCAACGGCCTTGTGATCACCGATGCCAGCCACATGATCGGCATGTCCGCCATGTCCAAGCGCTGCGATGCGGTGCCAGGCGCCTTCATCGCCGGCTGCGACATGTTCCTCTTCTCGGATCAGCCGGAGGAGGACCACGCCTTTGTGAAGGCGGCTTTGGAGGACGGCCGGCTCAGCGAGGAGCGCCTCTCCGATGCCCTCCACCACATCCTGGGCCTGAAGGCCAAGCTGCACCTGAACGAGGAGGCGGTCCGGATCCCCGATCCCGCCCTGAAGGACCACTGGGTGGGGTGCGCCGAGCACAAAGAATTCACCCGCATCGCCGCGGAGAAGTCTGTAACCCTGGTGAAGGACACCATCGGCATGATCCCGGTGAACCCCGCCGAGAAAAAGCGGGTGTTCCTGGTGTACGTCCAGTCCACCCCCACCTCCAAGGGATACAAGGGAGACCCGGTGAAGCAGGTGGTGATCGAGGAGCTGGAGCGTGCCGGCTTCGAGGTCCATCTCTGCCCCAACTTCCACGACCTCGAGGTGGAGCGGGGTGTGAACCCCGGCAACATGGTCCTCATGATGACCCATGGCACCCGGGCGGAGTTCACCGCGGAGAACGACCTCGCGCTGATCGTGATCAACGTAAAGGGATATGCCCAGGAAAACCACGTCCGGCTCCGCTGGAGCTGCAACCACTCCTGCGAGCTGCCCTGGTACAACCTGGAGATCCCCACCGCGGCCATCTCCCTGAACTACACCAACCACATGATCGATGTGCCCAATGTGAAGACGTTCATCAACGCCTACGCCCCGGACCGGGCGTGCATCCGGGCCGCCATCGAGAAGCTCACCGGCAAGAGCCCCTTCCTGGGCAAGGCGGAGGACACCGTCTTCTGCGGCCGCTGGGACACCAGAGTATAAGAAACTGCCATCCATCTCCGCTGTCTTCGGACGCATCCAAATGGGAGCACCCCGTGTCTCACAGAGACACGGGGTGCTCCTGTTCGCTGCATGGTGCGAGTATCACGGTGATTCCGAATGTGGCTGTTTGCACCGCATCGCATCGAACAAAGGAAAGTGCCCAGGTATAACAAGGTCGCCACCCAGGACACCATCGAAGAGCACAACACGGACCACCAGGAGCGCAAAGCATTCCTGGTGGATGCCATTGCGGACAGGGCCGGCGACAGCCTGCTGAGCATGTCCAAGGAGAACCTGCTGCCCGCTCAACGAGACCTCTCCGCAGCAAACAGCACACCACACACCTGCAACAAGAACTCCTGCTCTCTGCCTTGTGGCAGGAAGCCGGAGTGTTTGCTTCCATAGCAATTCTGGCAACATACAATATCTAATAAGATATTTAACTAGAAGCAGTGATTGGAGACTCTGTAATAAAGAGATGATGCTATCTATGGGCTTTGAAATATGAAGCAAGTCTATAGATAGCGGGCCTTTGGAGGCACAGCAATACCCTGACTCGGCATTTCCTAAGCCTTGCCTGGAACATTTATGGGGCGAGTTGTCGGCTGTGAGCGACACCTCAGGTCTGAGAAGGCTGTTCCAACAATAATCTCAAAAAAGCTGTTGACATCTGCATGCGTTGGTAGTAATATGAGACAACAGAATCGAGAGCGATCTGTGGGCATTGCTGCTTTCGATGGGAATAGCCCCCCAGCGCTGAAGAGCCTATTGGATCTGCGGTGCTGCGTCATCCTGTCGATGCTGATAGGAGTACTGCGGCTCAATTTGATCATCCCAAAAGCATAGAGCAATACTTGCACTGAGTGCAGTTTTGTGCTAAACTGTGGTCGCAGGGTGAATGGAGATGCTGCCAGCCAAAGTGGCGCAGAGAGGAACTTCTATGGACGAGAAAGAGAAGAAAACCGGCGGTGACCCTGAAATCATTCCGACGGAGAACTCCAGTCCGACAACGGATGGTGTTACGCCCACGCCAGAAGCGGAACAGACAGCTGATGGGAACAAGCAGACAATCGACTTGGACATAGTATCAAAGACGGTTGAAAATCGCCAGTACCATCCAGGATTCGTATCTGCGTGCCAATTGATCTGGGATCCCAAGAAGTACAACCTGGAGTTTTACAATGAGCATGCAATTACCGTGGAGCCAATCAGGACGGACCTTCTCATCCTGAAGCGGGAGCCAGGAGCAGCCATTCCGGACCAAATCGGAGCTTTTTTTCGCACCTACAACTTCATCCAGTTCAAAAGTGAATCAGACAAGTTTTCGTCGGATGATCTGTTCAAGGAACTCTCCTATGTTTTCGAATTCAAATATCAGCATTCGAAGTTCCAATTCGACCAGTGCTCCCTGTCGGTCTTCTGTTCTTCCCTCGCGAAAGATACTCTGAGCGATCTGAAAAAGTACGGTTTCACTGTGCAGCAAGCCAAAGATCCCAATATCACGTACGTGGATCTCTGGCTTGGCATCAAGATGCAGATTGTGAAGATCGGGAACCTGGTCGGCAATAACAACGAATACGCTCCCATCAACATGTTTTCCAGCAAGCTTGATGATGTGCGCGTACAGAATCTTGTAAGGTTCAAAGAGACCCACATTCAGGTAGACGATAAGGACCAGCTGAAGCTGTTTGAAGCGATCCTCAGCCTGATGTATGACAAAAAGCACAAAACCATGGAAGATATCATCAACCATTTGAAGGAGGTGGATCCTGTGAGTCACGAACAATTGTGCACATCACTTTTTCCTGACATCCTTGCTGCAAGGGAAAAAGCCGGGTACGCTCTAGGAGAAGAGAGCATGCTGGATATCGTGCTGCGAAACATCCGGAACACTGCCCTGAGAAGCCACACCTCTTATGAGGATGAACTTGACCGCTCTGAACTACCCGAATGGTGCAGCCGCGAAGAGGCACTAAAACGGATGAATGCCATGTCATCTACAAGATGGGATGGAGCATAGGGAGGACCTTCAGACCCTGCAAACCGAGATCTCGCCGCAAAAAAGTAACCCATATACCAGCAACAAGAGCTCCGACTCTCTGCCTTGTGGCGGAGAGCCGGAGTATTTTCTTCCCATAGCGGAGTTCACCGCGGAGAACGACCTGGCCCTGATTGTGATCAACGTAAAGGGATACGCCCAGGAGAACCACGTCCGGCTCCGCTGGAGCTGCAACCACTCCTGCGAGCTGCCCTGGTACAACCTGGAGATCCCCACCGCGGCCATCTCCCTGAACTACACCAACCACATGATCAATGTGCCCAATGTGAAGACGTTCATCAACGTCTACGCCCCGGACCGGGCGTGCATTCGGGCCGCCATCGAGAAGCTCACCGGCAAGAGCCCCTTCCTGGGCAAAGCGGAGGACACCGTCTTCTGCGGTCGCTGGGACACCAGAGTATAAGAAACTGCCATCCATCTCCGCTGCCTTCGGACGCATCCAAATGGGAGCACCCCGTGTCTCACTGGGATACGGGGTGCTCCTGTTTGGAGTTTGCGCTGATGCGAGAGGAGTGAAAAGGAAATATTAAGCAAAATATTACAACAGGTGTCGGCCATGACCGACACCTCCCAAGAAATTTGGAAAAAGCACTTTACAGGGATGCCGGAGTATTGTAAAGTCTATCATGTCCCCTTCTTCGTGCGCATGGAGACCGGTTTTCTGATCCTTGAATGATAAGAGGTGAAACGCATGAGACTATTTGAGGCCGTCCCCTCTGAACTGTTTTCCGTTTTGGCATCCCCAAACCGTGAACTGTATGCAGACGCCTTAGAAATCCTGTATGTGGCATTTGAAGACAAATTGAAGGTCCCTGAGGAGGAATATTACAATCTGCTCATGAAGAGTCTGGAGCGACAGTTGGACGAGGCCAATTTTGAGGGAGAGGATATCAGCGAGGAGGAACGGCGTGGTGCATCAGGACATGCGCGGTTTCTGATCCGTAAATTGAGCAGCAGGGGCTGGCTTGAAAAAGAGCGTGGCAGAGATTTGGACGGTTTGAAAGAGTACCTGATCCTCCCGGGGTACAGCAGCCGCATTCTGGAGCTGCTCCATCAGCTGCGGGACAATGAAACCATGCGAGGCGTCTCCTACGTCTTTGCAACCTGCTCCGCCTTGGAAATGGCACAGGAAGGTAAGAAGTCCAAGGGGGATGATCTTGTCTATGAAAAGATGGTGGCGGTATACACTGCCTATGACAATACCCAGGCGCTGGTCAAGATGCTGCAGACAGTCTATGGCAGCATCAAGAGCTATTTCCAGAAGCAGATCGATATGCAGGAAGTCAACCAGGTGTTGGCGGCTCATTTCGATGACTTCGGGCAGAAAGTGATAGAGGCTTACATTCGCCCGCTGAAGGTAAAGGACTCTGTGCCCAAATACCGGGTGCCCATTCAGGAGATCCTGAACCAGTGGTCCGATGACAACGATCTGTTGATGGCCATGGCCAGTGCAGCGCTCAGGGACAGGCGCCGGGACACTCTGGACGCCTGTGTGCGCGATCTGCGGAAGAAGATCGATTGGATCAAGGAACGGTATGAGCACATTGAGAGCGAATACCTGGATGAGATCGATGAGCAGGTGCGGCGGTACACCAGAGCCACAACGCAGAAGCTGGAGGCTCTGACCAATCGGGATCAGAGTACCAAGGGAAATCTGCAGTACCTCCTCGCAAGACTTTCCCAGGAGAAAAACGCAGATGCGCTTGTGGAGAAGATACAGCCTGCATTTCACCTCTATCAGCAGGGATACCTCTCTGAAAAGAGCCTGTGGCTCCGAAAAAGGCCAACCAGGAAACCGCTGTCTGAGACTTTGGCGGTAGAGGAGGAGAGCGTGAGTCAGGAGGCGCAGGAGAAGGCGATGCAGCTGCTATACGCTCCATACAGCCAGGAATCGGTGGCGGAGTACGTACAGGATCTGTTTGGAGAGAGGAAAGTGCTCTATTCCAAGGATATGGGCGTGCAGGATGATCACACCTACGTGATGAGCCTGTTGGCAGTGCTGTATGGAAGGGACCGGAGCAGCGCCTATTGGGTGGAAGACGTAGAGGGAAACCATCAAGAGGGACTTTACGCCATCCCGCAATACAAGCTGATTCGAAAGGAGGAGAAGTGACATGGATCTCGCAGCCCTGCAGGACCTTGAGCAACTCTCTGCAAAGGAGCTGGAGCAGTTTAAGCAGGTCTGCAACCTGCTGCTTGCCCGCACGTTCGTCTTCCGTACGCTCTATCGCCCGGATAAGGGGAGAGTCAACAACCCGGACTACTCATTCCTCCTGAATCACCATGTCGCTGCCCGGGAATACCTCTCTCTGCTGGACTGGGACCTCCGCTTTGACCAGTACAACGGATATTTCTATGTGGTGAATGCCGATGAGGCCAACCGCCTCTCTCTCAACCAGAAGCAGACGGCAATCCTGCTGGCCCTGCGGTTGATCTATGAGGAAAACATGAACCGGGTGGGCATGGAGAACGATGTGATTTGTACCGTGCAGGAACTGCTGGACAAGGTGGTGACTGTCTATGCAATTCTCTCGACCAAGACCGGCTTGAAGGATGTAAAGCAGGCCCTGACGCTGTTTGAGCAGCACAGTGTCATCCAGCGCATTGAGGGAAAGTACACCCAGGAGAAATGCAAATTCTCTATTTTGCCCACGATTCTGATCGTTGTCTCCAGCGAACGGCTGGATGCCGCCGTGAAGATGCTGCGTGCGGAAGAGATGGAAGGGAAGGAGGACGAGAGCGGTGAAGAAGCTGATGAAGATCCTGCTGATTAAGTGGCTGTACTACGAAAACGAGCTCATTGAGTTGGGAGACGTGAACTTCTTCACAGGCGAAACGGGTGCTGGGAAGTCCACCATCATCGATGCGCTGCAGATTGTCCTTTTGGGAGAGACCAACGCCACCAATTTCAATAAAGCCGCCGCCGGCGGCAAAACAGATCGCACGCTGGATGGCTACCTCCGGGCGGATGACAACGGAGCCAACCCCAAAAGCCGCAAGGGCAAAGACTTCTCCAGCTACATCGCCTGCGAGTTTTGGGACGACCAGACCGGTGGCCGCTTTACCGCTGGCATCGTCTTCGACTGCCGCAGCGACAACAGCCTCCGGGACCAGTACTTCCTCTACGATGGCACTATCCCGGACTCTCACTACCTGGTGGACCGGCGGCCTATGGACATCGCCACGCTGCGCACCTGGATCAAGGAGCTGCCTGGCAATGGACAAGAACCTCTACGACAGCAACAAGGCCTACCGGACGGACCTGATTGCCAAGTGGAACGTTCACAAGGAACAGGCCTTCCGGCTGCTCAAGAAGGCGGTCTCTTTCCAGCCCATTGCGGATATCCAGGCGTTTATCACCGAAAACGTCTGCGATGTCCCGGAGCGGCTGGACATCGAGGCCATGCAGCAGAACATCCGGGAGTACAAGCGGCAGGAGAAGATGGCACGCCTGCAGGAGGAGAAGCTGGAGCAGTTGGGCAACATTGCCCAGCTCTTCCGCAACTGGCAGACCGCCAGCGAGCGGCTTCAAATCCACCGCTTTCTGGCCGCATGGGCAGAAAAAGAGAGCCTGGTGTGCCGGATTGAGGAGGCGAAGCGGGAAAAGGCGGACTGCGAACAGGAGATCAGCGCGGTAAAGGAGAGACTGCGGGATCTGGATGATGAGATCGCCCATGCAGACAGCGAAAAGGAGCAGCGGATTGAGGAACGGGCCAACAGCGATGAGTACCAGAAGATCAACTGGCTGGAGGCGGAGCAGAAGCAGCTGCAGATGGCGCAGAAACGGTTGCAGGAGCAGATCGCGGACACCGTGGAGAAGATCAGGAGGGAGACGCGGCGGTTGCTGGAGGTATGTACCGGGATAGAACAGTGGCCGGAACTGGAACTTTTGGAACCTCTCCGCCGGGCTGCCGATGATCTGGCGTACACCTGCAGCTCTCTGGCAGACTTCCAGCCAGCGCTGTTTGGCGGGCCAATCGAGCGCATCCAACAGGTGCGGGATCAGAGCAAGAGATTTGAAGACCAGCTGCACCGTGCCGCCTATGCGCTGGATGATATCACGAAGAAGCTGAGGGAAGAGCTGGAGGAGAACCGTTCCGCCTTGGAGGGGCTGCGGCAGCAGAAAAAGGACTATCCCAATGAGCTGCTGGACTTGCGGAATCAGCTGCAGATCGGGCTCTTTCAGAAGTGCGGCAGACAGGTCCCGGTGGAGATCCTGGCCGATGTGCTGGAGATCGCCGATGGGGAGGAACTGTGGCGGGGCGCGGTAGAGGGCTATCTGGGCGGCCAGAAGTTCTATCTGCTGGTGGACCCTGCGGTCTATCCGGATGCCGTATCCCTCTACGATGCAATCAAGGAGACGTACAGGAAGCACTCCTTCGGCCTGGTGGATGTGGGGAAACTGCGGGAAAGGGAGCATGTGGAGCCCCTGGACAACAGCCTGGCCACCAAGGTACAGACAGACAATCCCCTGGCCCGCCTCTATGCGGACTATCTCCTGGGACGCGTGGTGTGCTGCAACCGCGTGGAGGAGCTCCGAGACCACAGCATCGCCATCACGGCAGACGGTATGCTGTATCAGGGCTATGTGGTCCGGCCCATCCCTGGGGAGAGAATGCGCAACGCCTTCCTGGGACGCAAGGCCATTGAACTGAGAATCCAGTTTCTCAGCGAGCGGAAGAGCGCGCTGACTGACGAGCTCTCGCGATTCGACCCGATCCTCGGAGCGTTGAACGAGCAGATGAAACAGGATTTCGTGTTTCACGCAGAATTTGTTCGCCAGACTGAGCAGCGTCAGAGAGACTACCTGCGGGACTTGGAGATCCAGGAGGAGCTGCAGAAACTGGTGGAGACGTTGTCTGGGATCAACATGTTCTTCCTGGACAACATCAACGCGGAGATCAAGGCGCTGGACGAGAGAATCAGGCAGCTGGAGGCAGAGGAGAGACAGTGTTCTAAGAAGCTCGGCGGCCTGGAGACACAGGTCTCGGAACTGGAGAACCGGACCATCCCAGAGCAGCACAGACTGCTTCGGGAGCGGGAGGACCAGCTGCGGGAGACCTTTACGGAGCGGTATCAGGAGTCTGTTGGCCTGCCCCGGTATGCCCAGGAGCTGGACCGGCTGAAGCAGCCCGCCGTGGTGGCCAAGAACTTCGGCAACCAGGTGCCAAAGGCGGAGAGCGAGACCAGCCTGACGTGGAACAACCTGTATGAGGCACGCCAGAAGTACATCCAGAGCTTCCAGCCCTGTCCCTTCCGCGCCGGCGCCTTGGACAACGATGACTTCGACCGCGAGCGCCGGCATCTGGAAGAGGTGGAGCTGCCGCGCTACGTGGGGCGCATCCGGGAGGCCCGGGAGAGCGCCATGGAGCAGTTCCAGAACGACTTTCTCTCCAAACTGCGGGACAGCATCCAGAATGTGCAGGGACGGGTGAAGGACTTGAACCGGGCGTTGCGGATGACCTGGTTCGGCACGGAGCGGTATGAGTTCAAGGCGGAGCGCAGTCCGGACTATGCGGAGTACTACGATATGATCATGTCCCCCGAGTGGATGGGGGAAGGTGGCCTCTTTGCTATGCAATTCCAGGAGAAGTACAGTGCGCTGATGGAAGAGCTGTTCAGCCGGATCACTGCATCGGATGATACCCAAATGAATTACATACAGCGGACCGAATTGCGGCAAAACATCGACCGTTACACGGACTACTGCACCTACATGAAGTTCGACCTGGAGATCACAGATCAGAACAACAAGAAACAGCGGCTGTCTCAGACCTTGCGCATCAAGTCCGGCGGTGAGACCCAGACGCCGTTCTATATCGCCATGCTGGCCTCCTTTGCCCAGCTCTATCGGGTGAACGACTCCTCTTCCCTGGGCAATACGGTGCGCCTCATCCTGTTGGACGAGGCATTCAACAAGATGGACAGCAAGCGGATTACAGAGAGCGTCCGGCTGCTGCACAAACTGGGGCTGCAGGCGATCATCTGTACGCCGCCGGATAAAGTGGGCAATCTCATGCCCGGGGTGGACCGGACGCTGGTGGTCTGCAAGGACGGCCACAAGATGAATGTACTCCGCTACAGCAAGGAGATGAAGAACGCGTGGAGCGAGAAGTGATCCTGACCCGCCTGCTGAACAAGTACGAGAACAGCAAGCATCTCATGGAGCCGGGGGCATCCAACAAGCGGGTGATGCTGCAGACGGACAAGAAGGATCTGCCGGAGTATGATTATGAGCGGGCGGCGGTACGGGACCAGTACAATCTGGCGGCCCAGGCGTTGGAACGGGCGGGCCTGGTTGCCCTGGAGTGGAACAAGGGCCTGCCCATCTTCAAGAAGGTGATCCTGAACCTGGACCAGGTGGAGCGTGCCTATCAGGCGATGGGGTGCAAACACCCAAAACGGGCGGCGGAAGAGGCGTACGGTACAATATGGGGGTCTCTTTCTGCCGTACAGACCCCGTGGATTGCGGCCTGGCGGGACGACGTGTGCCGGGAGCTCCAGGAGAAGTGGAAGCTGCCCGGTGTCTGCACCAAGGGAGACGATTACCTGCGGGATTTTCTGCGTGTCCTGACCTATTACGATGGCATGGAGGGGCAGTATACCACAGTCCGCTCCCTCAGCAGCAAGTGCTTTAACAACAGCAAGCGCTTTGAGGGGGAACTGGCGAAGGACTTTCTGCGGGTGGCTGAGCACTATGAGCCGGAACTGCACGCGCTCTGCCTCCAGGAAAAGCAGAACAGCCAAGAGAAACAGCGCAACAGGGATAAGGAGAGCGACAAGGATAAGCTGAGCGACCGGGATAAGCTCATCTACCTGGGCATCTATCCCCACCCGGAGATTTACCAGATGTGCGGCAGGTGCGCCATCCAGATGAAGAATGGCACCATAGACCTGGCGCCGCTGCACCGGGCGGGCATCGGTATTCCAAGCACCGCTGTGGAGATGGTGCAGACCTTCTCCCTGAAGGGCATCCGGCGGGTCACATTCCTGGAGAACAAGACGAACTATGAGGAGTATCTCCTCACAGAGCAGGCCGCGGATGAGCTGGTGGTTTTCCACGGCGGATATCTCAGCCCGAGAAGAAGGATGCTGTACGGCAAGCTGGCGGACAGCCTCACCGAGGACATACAGGTGTTCTTCTGGGCGGACATAGACCAGGGCGGTTTTATGATGTTCGAACGGCTGCAGCGCATCTTCCCGCAGCTGCAACCCATGCGGATGGGGCGCAGGGAGGTGGAACAGTGTGCCATGCACGGTTTGAAACGGCCGGAGAGCTATATGGAAACCCTGCGGGAGGCGCGAGACGATGGTAAATTCCCGCTGTTCCACGAGACCATCGGCGCGATCCTGGAGTATGGGGTGACCATTGAACAGGAGGTCTTCCTGGGATAGTGGGGCAGGGGCGACATCGTGCGTCCGAAAGGCTGCGATGTGCTGCCAGCAGCAGACAGATCAGAGAGCCGGCATCCGGCCCTGCGGGGCGCGGATGTCGACTCTTTTGCATTTTTGGCTTGTCTCACAAAGAAAATTGCGGTACAATGGGGGAGAAGAAACAGCGCCAATCAAGAACGGAGTATAGCAGATGCATGTGACATTGGATACCATCAAGTCCATGGTGACCGGCAGCGAGCTCACCAAGGGCAAACGAATGTACGAAAACGGACAGGTCCTAAACCTCACCAGGATACAGGACGGAGACGACATCAAGTACACCTGCACGGTAAAAGACGGGCTCTACATGAACAATGTGCAGGTCCTCTTTGGGGTGAAAGAGGTCCGCTCGTACTGCCCCTGCCAGGGCTGGACGGGCGAGGACTACTGGATGTGCGAACATGTGGGCGCCGCCCTCTATGCCATCATGGAAAAACAGGAGGCCAGCTCTCCCATCAATGCGAGCAACAGCGACAACTTCGCCCAGCGGGTGATGCGCCGCTATCTGGACCTGGATATGAACCCCAGGGCTTCCAAGGAGCAGCTGGGCACCGCAAAGTTGATCCCCAAACTGGACCTGGCTCACTCCGGAGAATCCTATCCCAGCTTTGTGCTCACGGTGGGGATAGACCGGATGTACATGGTAAAGAATGTCCGGGAATTTGCCTCTGACGTCACCAACCGCCGGACAACCGTCTACGGCAAGAATCTCACCCTGTTCCACGGCATGGAGATGTTTGATGAGCGCTCCCAGAAGCTTGTGGCGCTGGTGCTGGACAACTTCCACCAGTTCCGGGATTTTCGCGCATCCTCAGCAGACCGCACCGCAGATGCCTATGTGGAAGGGGATTCCAAGGAACTGCTCACCCTCACCGGCTCCTATTTTGACCGCTTCTTTGAGCTTCTGAAGGGCGAGAGCCTGGAGCAGCGCAGCAGCGGACAGCCGGTGACCCTGGTGGAACGGGATCCTAAGGTGTCCCTCTCCCTGGAGCCCAGCGGGGACAATGTGGAGCTGCAGGTGAACGCCCCGGAACACCTCCGCTTTTTCGGCAACAACCGCTCTCTGTACGCCATCGCCAGAGGGGAGATCCTCAAGGTGAGCCGTCCCTTCTACCGCCGGGTCTATCCCTTCCTCTCTGATCGGCAGACCACCATGCGCATCGCCGTGGCGGACATGCCCTCGTTTGCCAACTTCGTGCTGAAAAAGGTGGCCGAGCTCATCCCGGTGGAGGACAAGCACGACCTGCTCACCGCCTATCTCCCGGACGAGCTCACGCCGCGCTTCTATTTCGATGTCTCAGACAGCGGCGACCTCCTCCTCCGGATCGCGTATCTCTACGGAGAGGAGGAGATCCAACCCGATCTGGAGGCCGCCAAGACCCCCTATGTGAAGCGCAACGGCATGGCGGAGCAGGAAGTGCTGCTGATGGTGGAGAAGGATTTCACCCGGCAAAACGATGGCGGCTACCTGCTCTCCGGGGACGATGCCGTCTACGACTTCCTCACAGACGGCATCCAGGCGTACCGGGACAGGGGCGAGGTGTTCATCACCCAGAAGCTCCGGAGCATGGAGGTCCAGCCCAGGGTTGCCTCAGTGGGCGTCTCTGTCTCGGACGGTTTCCTCTCCCTCGTTTTCGACACCGGAGACTTCCCCACCACCGAGCTGGAGGACCTGTATGCCTCCATGCTCCAGAGACGCCGCTATTACCGGCTGCGAGACGGCCGCGTCCTGAGGCTGGAAGGCTCCTCCTATGAGACCATGGCCGAGATGTCCCACATGCTCCGCCTCACCCCCAAGGATCTGGCAGAGGGCAAGGTGAAGGTGCCGGCCTTCCGCGCCCTCTATGTGGACAGTCTGCTATCTAACAACGAGAACTTCGATGTCACCCGGAACCGGAAGTTCCGCTCCATGATCCGAAGCTTCAAGTCTGTGGCCGAGAGCGACTACGCCGTGCCGGAGCACCTGGACAATGTGATGCGGCCCTACCAGAAGATCGGCTTCCAGTGGCTCAAAACCCTGGAGAGCTGCAACTTCGGCGGCATCCTGGCAGATGAGATGGGCCTCGGCAAGACGGTGGAGGCCATCGCCTATCTCTCCACCGTGACCCGCAGCCAGGTGAATCAACCCAACCTCATCGTCTGCCCGGCCTCCCTCATTTTGAACTGGATGGACGAGTTCGCCCGCTTCGGGCCCCAGCTGAAGCCTGTGGCCATCATGGGGAGCGCGGCAGAGCGGGCAAGGCTCATCGAGACCCAAGGAAGCGAAGCGGACGTCTGGGTGACTTCCTACGAGCTGCTCCGCCAGGACATCAAACAGTATGCCGAGCTCACCTTCTACTGCTGTATTCTGGACGAGGGCCAGCATGTGAAGAACCAGACCACGCTGGCCTCCAAGGCGGTGAAGCAGATCAACTGCACCCAGCGGTTTATTCTCACCGGCACGCCCATCGAGAACCGGCTCAGCGAGCTCTGGAATCTCTTCGACTTCCTCATGCCCGGCTATCTCTACGCCCACAACACCTTTGTGGAGAAGCTGGAGAAGCCGGTGGTAAAGAGCAAGGACGAAGAGGCCATGGCGCAGCTTCGCAAACTGGTGCAGCCCTTCATGCTCCGCCGCCTGAAGAAGGACGTGCTGAAAGAGCTGCCGCCCATCATCGAGCATGTCCACCGCATCCCCCTCTCCGAGAACGCCCGAAAGATCTATTCCGCCACGGTGCTGAAGACCAAGGCCACCCTGGACGAGGAGAAGACCGGCTCCAAGCTGGCCCTTTTGGCGGCGCTCACCAAGCTGCGGCAGATCTGCTGCGACCCCAACCTCTGCTTCACCAACTACACCGGCAAGTCCGATAAGCTGGACGCCTGCCTGGAGCTCTGCTCCGGCATGGTGGAGAACGGACACCAGATCCTGCTGTTCTCCCAGTTCACCTCCATGCTGGACCGGATTCGGGAGCGGCTGGACGATGCCGGCATCTCCAACTTCACCCTCCAGGGCTCCACCACCAAAGAGGCCCGGGCCAGACTGGTGAAGGAGTTCAACGCCGGCGGCGCCAGCGTGTTCCTGATCTCCCTGAAGGCCGGCGGCACCGGACTGAACCTCACCGCCGCCGATGTGGTGATTCACTACGACCCCTGGTGGAACACCGCTGCCCAGGACCAGGCCACCGGCCGGGCCCACCGCATCGGGCAGCAGCAGAACGTGCAGGTGTACAAGCTCATCGCCCAGGACACCATCGAGGAGCGGATCCTGGACCTCCAGGAGCGCAAGGCCTTCCTGATGGACGCCATCACGGACGAGTCCGGCGCCAGCCTGCTGAGCATGTCCAGAGAGGACCTGCTGGCCCTGCTGAACTGAGAAGACCGCACACCGGAAGGAATAAAACAATCAGCCGACCCTTTGCCGCATGGCAAAGGGCCGGCTGGTTGTTCATTGGGGCAGTGTTGCTTTCTCCTGGGAGAACTTCATGGTATTTGTTCAGGGCGCAGGCGCACGGGATAAATCATGTACAGGAAGTTGTCTTTCACACCGTCTGTGGGCAGGACCACGCAGGGACTGATCGGGGTGCTCAGATCCATCCGCACGCGCTGTGCCGGAACCGTATAGAAGGCGTCTGTGAGGAAGGTGTAGTCGAAACCAATCACCAGATCTTTTCCGTTCCCGGTGATCGGGCAGACCCCCTCGCTGGTGTCGCTGTTTCTCTTGCCGGTGATGGTGAGGGTGCCGTCTGTGCTGAACTTACAGACAACAACGGGATGGGGTTTATCATGGAAGACTTGGGCAGCGGTTTCTACGGTGCGCTGCAAATCCTCGACATCGGCCTCCACCCGAATCTCTGCAGATGTGGTGGGCAGGAAATTGCGGTACGAGAGGAACTGTCCTTTCAAGCAGCGGACGATGAGGCACCTGTCCCCGAACCGGAAGGAGCAGTGGCCGGTCCCCTCCGTGACGGTAACCGGGTCTTCTGTGTCTTCGAAGAACTCCGCCAATTGGTCCAGATCGCTGCCGGATATCACAAAGTGAAACGGAGCGCCGTCCAGGGGAGCGAGAAGCTTTTCCCGGCGGAGGGCAAGCCGAAAGTTGTCTGATGCCACCATGGTGAGGGTGTCCTCCTCCACATCAAAAAGGACGCCCGCCTGGATAGTGTGCTTTTTTCGACTCACGGAGAAGGAGACCTGCGGGATCATGTCTTTTAGATGGCATTGGGCGATGGTGAAGCTGCGCCCGCCAGACACGGTGGGCAGGTCCGGGTAGGCATCGACAAAGCTGCCCTCGAATTCGACTACCTTGCCTGCGTAGAGAATGTGGGCGTACGGGGTGTAGTCTCTGGCGGTGGTGGAAAACGTGATCACTGCATCGTCCGGCAAATCTGCGAGAGCGGCCTCTGAATATTTTACATCGAAGGCGATGCCCCCGGTCTCCTCCACAGCGGCATCCAATACGCAGGTGACGCCGATCTTCTGGTTATACCCGATGAGGTGTACCTCATCGGGAAAGGCCTCTGCCAGGATGCGTCTCCGGCCTGGAGCGATATTGTTGGTCTCTGCAAATGTACTTGCTGTATCGAGGGCGTCTTCTAGAATTTCTTTCGAGCAGGTAAATCTCATGCTTGTTTTTGCCGTCCAACAGGGGATGGACGGTGTCCTCCTTTCGAGGTTTGTGACTGGTACTGCTGTCTTGTTTGGATCGTGCTTCTCCGACCCTGGAGTGCACGATAGCGGCATTATAACAGATTTAAGGACGGCTGTCTGGAGAAAATGTGACGATTGCACTGAGCTGTTTGTGGCAAAACTATATCAAAAGCAACGGACATTTCTTAAGAGGAGGCGCAAATGGTGTTACTCCATGCGGATGAGCTGTCCGGGGAAGTGCGGGATATCCTGTGCGCATTATGGCCCAACGCCCCTCTGGAAACCCGGCGGGAGGTGTGAACAACGTCTTGATTTTGAACAACAGACTGATATATGCGGGAGGCGCGGGAGGGAGGCGGTAGATGAGGCCTTTCTACTTGAGCAGCTCTGCAGAGGGGACCGCATTCTGCAGAGCATGTTACACAGAGGGAGGAAACGATGTGATGGGGAAGAGAGTTTTGTCCGGACTGTTGGCGCTGCTGATGTGCGTCTGCCTCGGTGGCACAGTGTTGCCGCAGACCGCCAAAGCGGAGAATGCCTTGGACTGGGAGGTCCTCTGGCAGGATGACATGGTTTTCTTCGATGAGGATCCGTGGGGGATCTGCTGTGCCTACGAAAATGCGATCCAGACCACCAGGTATATTGACAATCATGGAGGAAGGACAGCAATCCTGCATTCGTTCGATGGGGAGAAGCTTGTGCCGGTTCTGGAGGGCGGCTTTCCCTGGCACGGCCAGAGTTGGTCCAGGGGAGAGAGCATCATCTCGGATGACGGGTATTTCGTGATCTACCTTCCGGAATACGAAAAAACGTTGTGGCGGACTACAAGGGCAACGTTGTGCTGTCTGAGTTCGATACAATTGCCTCTTATGAGGTGTCGGAAGACGGGTGGGTTATCGGGATAAACTATCCCAACAAAGATCCCGAGAACATGTATGCGGTCCGTGAGCTGACGGCAGTGAATCTTCTCACGGGGGAGAGAATTGAACTTCCTGATAACTTCTTTGGCTGCATCTACAACGATGGCATCTTTTCTGATCGTGGGGAATTGAATAGCTGGTACTACCAACATGGACAGCCAGAACGGGAGGACAAACACCAGAAGAAATATGTTTGTCGCCGCTGCGGGTAAGTCCAACATGGGCGGCAAGGCAGACAGTGTGGTGCAGCTGTCCAACTACTCCGCCAATGGCGACATCAGCGCATCTACCCCGCATATTGTGGAGCTCAGCCGAGACCTCTTCCTGGTGGCCTGGGAGGAGAAAGACATGGCCACATACAAGTCCCCCACAACCATCGGGTATGCCTACGTGGACGGGACCGGAAAGCAAGTAGGTCAGACCAAGACTACGCCTGGCCGGCTCTCAGACTGCCAGCCCATTGTAGTGGGCGATAATGTGGTCTGGTACGTCATAGACAGCAGCAAGCCTGTCTTCTACGTGCTGGGAGACAAGGGCCTGCGCACTGTGAGAGTGCTGGGCAACGAGCCACAGTTCACCGATGTGGAGGAGGGCAACTGGGCGTATCCCTTTGTCCAGAGAGCGTATGCCAACGGCGCGGTGAGCGGCGTTGGGAACGACAAGTACAATCCCGGCGGGGAGGTCACCCTGGCACAGTTTGCCGCCATGTTGGGAAACGTGGCGTACAATGGTGAAGTGACAGACAAGACCATGACCAACTGGTATAACCGGCAGATGGAAGTGCTGCAGGAGCACGGCGTCCTCCAGGGGGTAGACAGTTCAAACCTAGACGCGCCGGCCACCCGGTACATGATGGCACAGATGGTGTACAACCTGATCCAGGACTTCGGGGAGACCCTTCCCGATGCGAGTGCCCAGACAGCCGCCCAGGCGGAGATCCTGGACTGGGATCAGATCCCGCAGCAGTACCGCACGGCGGTGAATGCCTGCTATGCCATGAAGATCTTTGCCGGTGTAAAGGATGTTGGGTTTGCCGGAGATCGGGCGATCACCCGGGATGCCATGGCGGCCATGTACTGCATATGGCGGATGTGCTGGAAGCCCTCTAACAGTGAGCGAACAAGGATATAAAAAGCCGGCGTCTGGGTCCCAGAGAGGGGCCCGGACGCCGGCTTGTTGTTCTGCCTATGGTACCTTGCGCACGCTCTCGCCGCAGACCAGCTGGAAGGGGATGATCTCGTGGACCGCCTCAGTGCCCTCTGTGTGCTGCAGGAGAATATCCACGCTGCGCTGGGCGAGACGGCCTGCATTCTGTCGGACTGTGGTGAGCCGGGGAATGCAGTATGCGGACTGCTCAATGCCATCGTAACCCACGATGGAGATGTCCTCAGGTACCCGAAGCCCCCGGTCCTGGATGGCCCGCAGTGCCCCGATGGCCATGATGTCTGCCATGGCAAAGATTGCGGTGATGCCGGGATTGTGGTCCAGAAGACGGCAGGCCGCATCATAGCCGCCCTGGAGTGAGAACCGGGCTGCCACCGCCTGACGGTTGGGGTCAAAAGAGAGGCCCCGCTGCAGGTGTGCCTGCTGACAGCCCAGCAGACGAAGGGCGCTGGTGTTGCTGCCCATGGCCGGGGTGAGAACGCTGCTGTCTCCGCCGATGACCCCTACCTCTCGGTGCCCTGCATCCAGCAGGTGCCCCATGGCCTCCGCAGCCCCCGCCACATCGTCTGTACAGACGCTGGAGAGGTTGGAGAAGCCCAAAGAGTCTGCCCTGGTTGTTACCAGAACGCAGGGGCATGGTACGGAGGTGAACTTGCGCACAAAGTTCTCCCGGTTGCCGCCCAGAAAGAGGATCCCCAGCGGCTTCCGCTCTCGGCAGAGCTGCACGGCCTGCTCCACCTCATCGTTGTCCTCATCCAGGTAGTGGAGGGTTACCGTCTTGCCGGCTGCACTGAACCGGCGCTGCATCTCCTCCACGATGCCAGCAAAGAGCCGGTTGCCCGCGCCCTTTACAATGATGCCGTATCCCCGGCCCTCACGCTGTTTCAGCTGCCGGGCGTTGTTGTTTGGTGTGAAGCCCAGTTCCTCTACCGTCGCCAGGATCTTCTCCCGGGCGGTGTCGCTCACGCTGGCGCTGCTGTTGAGAACGCGGGACACGGTGCCTACTGCGTAACCGGAACGCTGGGCCACGTCTTTAATGGTTACTGCCACGTTAATCCCTCCATTGGGCTGCGCCGCTGTGTTGCGGGTGAGACCATACAGTACCGCGAAAATGAGATGTTGTCCACATGAAATGCCGTAAAATCACATTTTCAGCCCTTCACGGCGCCTGCCGCCACGCCTTTGATGATGTACTTCTGGCAGAACATGTACACGATGATAATGGGGATGATGCTCAGCATGATCACCGCCATGGTGGCACCCAGATCCACCGAGCCGTAGCTGCCCTTCAGGTACTGCACATGGATGGGGATGGTCATGTACTGGGTGCGGTCCAGCACCAGATAGGACAGGAGGTAGTCGTTCCAGACCCACATGGTCTCCAGGATGCCCACGGAGATCAAAGTGGGCTTCAGCATGGGCAGCACCACCAGGAAAAAGGTGCGCACCGGGCCGCAGCCGTCTATGGCGGCGGCCTCCTCAATCTCCAGGGGCAGTCCCTTTACAAAGCCCACAAACATGAAGATGGCCAGCCCTGCGCCAAATCCCAGGTAAATGATGGGGATGGTGTAGGGGGTGTTCAGCTTCAGCTGGTCTGCGGTGAAGGTGAGGGTGAACATCACCATCTGGAAGGGGACGATCATGGAGAAGAGACAGAGATAGTAGAAGATGCGGGAGAACTTGGAGTTCACCCGGGCGATGTACCAGGCGCTCATGGAGGTGAAGAGCAGGATCAGGAAGACCGAGACCACCGTGATGAGCAGCGAGAACCCCGCAGACTTCAGGAAGGGGTAGTTGCCGAAAGTAAGGCCCTTGACGTAGTTCTCCAGGCCCATGAAGGACTCCGCGTTCGGGAGGGCAAAGGCGTCTGTGTTGATGGCGGCATTGCTCTTGAAGGAGTTGATGGCCACCTCCACGATGGGCATGACCCACACCAGACAGAGCAGCGTGAACAGCACGGTGAGCACCCGGCTGAAGAGCTTGTATCCAGACTTTTTGCGGATCATTGCTGCACCTCCTTGTTCCGGGTGGCGGTGAGCTGGTGTTATCCGACTGATTAAACCGGCCTGATTTGCCGGTTTTAGCACCGAATTGGGGTCGGACATTGGTAATGAGC
>CANRFN010000062.1 GCA_947629915.1 uncultured Oscillospiraceae bacterium
AAGATTATCAGAAATTATACCCAGCCTCTAGCAGGCTGGTTTATTTTTACAATAATTCTGATAATCTTTCACTAATTATAGACATAGTCGAGTTCAGCCTGGTGAAGGATCATAAGGTCAAATTCATTCATCAGTTCCTTGTTTGGAACTCGCACAGTGTTACCAGAATAGCTAAGAAAGCCCAAAACAACCATTTTTGAGAGGATAGTGTCTCTATCTTCAGCAGTAGAAAAAGGGGCTTTCTTAAGAATAAGCTTGAGAGGAACGGATAACCCTGATGCGAGGTATGCTATGTCATCCCATACAGATTGTACATTGGCCGAAATAGCGGTAAAAAGCTCGTTGGCAGCACCGGATAGAGGCCAATAGTCTCGAAGCTTATCGCCACTCAAGGCACAACCAACTGATTGTGGATTATAGATGCTGACATTTTTAGCACAGGTGTATCCGTTGTACCAATCACGCAAATCTTCTCGTGAGAAAGAGGGGGTGTCATATTGATGACAATAGCGATGATATAGATCGTCAACCTCCTCCTCGGTGAAGCCAAAGCAGGTGCTGAATCTCTTAGATTCGCTCATGGTATACTGGATAAACATGTTCAAGTCGGATAAGCTTGAGAATACTGGCATTGGCAGCACGCCGGTGAAATAAGCGAGTTTAATGATCTCTTCATCCTTAAGCATGTCAGACAAAAAAGAAGTATATGTCTCGATGTCATCCTTGCTGATCCAGTTGCGATTTAGAAGATAATCCCACTCGTCCATTACAACGACTAATTCTGCACTTTCATATTCTTCCAAAATGGAATCAAATACATCTGAAAGATTCATATCAAGCGAGATGGTGGCTTTGGGATAAAGGACCATCAATTCCTGGATCAGCTTTATTCTTATCAATTCCTTGTAAGCGGTTCCATCAATTTTGGTAGTGGTAGAAGTGGATACTTTGTCTCCTCGAATGAAAACGACGTTATATTTTCCGCAGTATTTCATTGCATTTGGATTTGCTCCGATTTTCTGAGAAGCAAAATATTTCTTTGCAGAGTCGCCTTTGCCAAAAAAATAAGCAACCATGTTTGCGCCATATGACTTGCCAAAGCGTCTTGGCCTCGTTACGCACTGAAAGCGGAATCCGTTTTCCATTTCAGCAACAACTTCGCCGATTAAGTTGGATTTGTCTATAAAATAAGTGTCTGCTGCAGCTTTCCGATATTTCCTGACGGGCGAAGAGGTGTTGATCATTTTTTTCATGATTGTCCTCCTTGCTAAATCAAATTGGTGTAACATGCAAACTTGTGGGCTATGGTTTTGCTTTTGCAGACGACAATTGCGCCAGAAGACAATGAATCTAAGTGCACTGCGACATATAGAGAACTGAATTTTGCAAGTATTATTACGGTGAGAGAATACAAAATTGGAGCGAAGCCAGTCTATTGCAACAAGGGTATCTTCTGCTCGTTATAGTACACCAACTGCCCAGAAAAGTCAAGACGATCTGGCAGAAAAGAGGCAAGAAAGATTATAAAAATTATGACTCAACTGCAGGGGGTGGAGGAACTTGCAGCCATGTACCGTTTCAGGCGGAAGAGATCGAACTTCTGTACGGTGACGCCGGTAGCCTCTGTGCCTTTGGACGCCTCGTTTACCAGGGTGTCCGTGTTCCAGCCGTGTCTCGGGCCGGCGTTCACGGCGATGATTATCTTGCTCATACTTGGTGCTCCTTACTGAAATAGCACGTTGGGGGTGGATTATACTGCCTGTAAGTATAAGCGCTGGAAGAGGGGATTGCAAGACAGAGAAAGGACAGGGAGGGACCATCTTGCTCAGGTTGCCTGCTGGAATGCGTGCATCAGTTCCCAGTTCGGGATCTGCACCTCGCCCTCATGGAAGCTGAGGTACCCGAACACCACCATCTGCGCGAGGATATGGTCCCGGAAGAGGTGGCCTGTAAAGCGGGAGGTGCACCGCGGATGGTAGGGGGGACGGTTTGCCCGGAGACGAGACGTTCGAGGTCTTCCTGGGTGCCGGGCACAGCGGCAGAGATGGCGCTGATGGCCTCATCCTGGGGACAGTACCGGTACCAGTAGTCTGCAAGGCAGTTGTTTTTCAGGGCCAGGACAACAGAGTGCGGGTTATAGAGGCGCAGGTCTGAGGCGCAGTCATAGCCGCCATACCACGTTTGCAGGTCTTCACGGGTGACATTGGGATCGCTGCATGTGGAGCGGTACCGCTTATAGAGCGCATCCACCTCTTCCTCCGTAAAGGCGAAACCGGCATTGAGCCTGCAGGAGCGCATCATGGTGAGCTGCAGAAACATATCCACCTCGGGCCAACCGGGAAACGCCTGCTTCGGCACCAAATCGGTGAAGTATGCCAGCGTGAAGATCGGCTCATCCTTCAGCATAAAGCGCAGGAAGGACATGTAGGTCTCTACATCCTCTTCGCTCACCCAGGGCTGTGTGGGAAAGTAGTCCCAGTTGTCCATCACAAAGACCAACCTGGCATCTCTGTGTGCACGCAAAATAGCTTCGAACGCCCAGACGATGCGCTCGTCCTGGGAGAACGAGACATCGGGATAGAGCTCCATCAGGTCCCGCATCAGTCTCGCCTCAATCCGCCGCGAGTATGTCCTACCGTCCAGGTGCTCCTCAGAGACGGCGCTTCCATTGAGATAGACCACATCGCACTTCCCGCAATACTGCATTGCCTGCGGGTTTGCGCCGATCTTCTGGGAGGCAAAGTATGCCTTGGGGGCGCCGGACTTCCCAAAGAAAGCGGCTACAGATTGGCGCCGCGAGTCTTCCCGAAGCGTCTCGGCCAAGAGACACATTGGTAGCGCATCCCACATCGTATGAGGTCCACGACATCGCCGATCAGGTCGGACTTGTCCACGAAGTACGGAGCCGCCGCGGCCCGCTGATACTCCCTGAGCGGGTAAAGACGATTAATGTATTCCGTGTCACTCCTCCTTCTGAACAGAAAAGATTCTGCATGCAATCATACACACTTTTGCGGGAATGTCAAGTGAATAGAAAAACGGCAAATTGTAATACAATTTGCACATGCGTAAATGCTGAAACGCGGATTTTGGATCCAATTTAACAATTTTGCATTACATTTTACCGCTGTTCTGGTCCCCACAGGCTGCAAAAAAGATGTGCCTTTTCCGGCGCAGCGGGGCAGGGGAGAGGAGGCTGGCCTCAAAGCTGCAGCAGGGCCTGGTGGAGCGGCCGTCGGCGATAGGGCGTCAAAAGGATAGCTGTGGGGACCATAGAGAGGTCGCTGTAAAGGCTGATCGGAATCCAAGAAAAGTGTTTTGCTACATGGACGGGTACAAGACGGCCATGCGGGCAACCCTCCGCAACAACGACATCCAGATGGGAGACTTCCACAACATGCTGATCAGCGGGGACTGGGCGGCGATCCACTACGACATTGCCACCATCAGCCGGCAGACCGGCGCTGTTACCCCGGGCACTGTGATGGAGTTCGTCCGGTTCCAGGACTACGGCCCGGAGATGGGCACCCGCGTGGTAGAGGGCTGGGCCGGCACGAGAGGACCGGATTTCAAGGGTCTCTCCATGATCCAGGACGTCCAGGAGCGGGAAGTGCAGAACCTGCAGATGGAGGCCATCTTGCAGCGGTCCATTCCGGAGACAGCCTCCCTGGAGGAGAAGTATCCGGTGGCCTATCCCACCCCCATCGACACCCCGGCGGCAAAAGAGATCCGGGACGTCATCCTGCAAGGTTTCGATCACTGGAACATGGGATACGAGGACTGGGCCGCCTGGATGGACAGCACCTGCACCGCAGACTTCTCCTACACCCGGGACAACGATGGCCTCATCGATCTCTCCCTGAAGGCGTACAAACAGGCTGCCTGCCGGGAGAATGAGGCCCAGGAGCTTCGCCGGGTGTCCTTAGACAACCTGATCGTCTCCGGAGACTGGGCGGCGGTTCACTACCGCACCGTCTGCACAGACAGGGCCACCGGCGCGAGAACGGCGGGAGATGTGATGCAATTCCTGCACTTCCAGGAGGAGAACGGCAGCCGGAAGCTCACCGGCGTGTGGACGAAGTAGGGGAGAATGCTTCATCCCTGGAACAGATTGCGTTTTACCGAAAATTTAATAATTCCCAAACAAAACCCGAACGGTTCCCAAACATCCGCGCCGTATCATACGGCCAGCCAGTGAATGGTCACGGCACAACACACAGGAGGTACATCAAAATGAAAGTGAACGAAGTCAAGAACCCCACCCCCATTGAGAAGGAGATCGAGAAGGCCATCGAAGACCGGCTCTTCAGCGGCTTCAACAACTGGAACGGCGGCTACGATGGATGGCTCACCTGGTGCAATACCCTCTATGAGCCCGATGCGCACTACAACGTCTACGGCAAGCGCCTCACCCTGGAGCAGTACAAGGGCATGATGGGCCAGCTCTTCCAGCACTTCACCATGGAGCTGGGACAGTTCGAGAATATGATCATCCGGGACAACTGGTGCGCCATCCGGTACACCGTGAAGATCAAGAACCTGCACACCGGCGAGGAGATCCTGCAGAACACCATGGAGTTCGTCCAGTTCAAGGACAACGGCGGAGACATCGGCGTCCGCGTGGTGGAGGGCTGGGCGCTCTCCGATAGCCCCCTGTCTGCCAACTGAGGAAACAGCCCGCCGGGCCTGCCCTGTAGCAGGCCCGGCAGGGAAGCGGCAATAGACCCAGATCAAACCGGAGAGGAGGAAAACCCTGTGAAGAAGATTATCATCCCCGCGGCCGTCCTGGCGGCGGTGGGATCCGTGGCCGCTGTGGTGGCCGTGATCCGCAAGAAGAGCACAGGCGCCAATGCCTGAGTCCAGAGCCCCGCACCGGTGAGACACCTGGTGCGGGGCGTTTTACCAACTTTTTTTGCGGGATGGCCGAAACGCAAACATTTCGGAAACATTCGGGTGTTAGAGTGGGGAAAACTGCACTTGGGGGACTGCACCATGTTTAAAATCCTGGTCCTGGAGGACGACAGAGATCTGAACCGCACCGTCTGTGCCTTTCTGAATGAAAACGGCTACGAGGCCACCGGCTGTCTCAATGCCACCGATGCCTACGATGCCATGTACGGCACCCTGTTCGATGTGATCCTCTCGGACATCATGATGCCCGGGATTGATGGCTTCGAGTTTGTGAAGACGGTGCGCTCCCTGAATGCGGAGATCCCCATCCTCTTCATGACGGCCCGGGACGACTTCGCCTCCAAGCAGCGGGGGTATCGCATCGGCATTGACGACTACATGGTCAAACCCATAGACCTAGATGAGCTCCTCCTCCGGATCGGCGCCCTCCTTCGCCGGGCCAAGATCGCCACAGCCCACCGGCTGGAGATCGGCAAGCTCACCCTGGACATGGAGGAGCGCACCGCTGTCTATGCCGAAGAGGAGATTCCTCTCACCACCCGGGAGTTCAACATCCTCTATAAGCTCCTGAGCTACCCCGGCAAGGCATTCACCCGCACCCAGCTCATGGACGAGTTCTGGGATGCGGACACCAACACCGCGCCTCGGGCCGTGGACGTCTATATGACAAAGCTCCGGGGCAAGTTCGAGCACTGCGATGCCTTTGAGATCAAGACGGTGCACGGGCTGGGGTACAAGGCGGTGGTGAAATGAGCGCGGCGCCGTACACCAAGGGACAGCGGATGCTGCTGGCCCTCCGGCGGTACATCGTCTTCTTCCTGCTCATCGCCTTTGTCCTCACCACTTGTATGACGCTCTTCCTCAACCTGCTGCAGGATGCCACCGGCATCGCATACACAGAGGAGAACCTCCGGGCGGCTGCGGCGCTCACCTTCGGCAACGTGCTCTTTCTCAGCCTGTTCTGCACGGCTGTAGACGCGGTGCGCCGGAGGTTCGAGGTGGAGCGGCCGGTGCGGCGGATCGTGGAGGGAGCGGAGAAGATCATGAGGGGAGACTTCACTGCCCGGATTCAGCCCTTTCACGGCATAGACACCGAGGCCGGCTTCGATGTGATCATAGACTGCTTCAACCGGATGGCGGAGGAGCTCTCCGGGGTGGAGACCCTCCGGACAGACTTCATCGCTAACGTGTCCCATGAGCTGAAGACCCCTCTGGCGGTGATGCAGAACTACGGCACCATGCTGCAAAGTCCCAGCCTGCCGGAGGAACAGCGGATCGAGTACGCCAAGGCCCTCACAGAGCAGTCCCGGCGCCTTGCGGATCTCATCACCAATATCCTGAAGCTGAACAAGCTGGAGAACCAGAAGATCTTCCCCAAAGTCCAGCGATACAACCTGGGAGAGCAGTTGGCGGAGTGCCTCCTCTCCTTCGAGAGTACCTGGGAGAAGAAAGACATTGAGATTGACACCGATCTGGAGGAAGAGGTGTATGTCTCCTCAGACGGGGAGCTCTTGTCCCTGGTGTGGAACAACCTCTTCTCCAACGCATTGAAGTTCACGGGGCCCGGCGGAAAGGTGTCCTTATCCCTGCACACCGAGGGGGACAACGCTGTGGTCCGGGTGTCCGATACCGGGTGCGGCATCTCCCCGGAGGCGGGTCGCCACATCTTCGAGAAGTTCTATCAGGGGGACACCTCCCACGCGGTTCAGGGCAACGGCCTGGGGCTGGCTCTTGTAAAAAGAGTGGTGGACATCGTGGGCGGAGAGATCTCCGTGGAGAGCGAAGTGGGCAGGGGCAGCACCTTTGCGGTGAAGATCCGGCGTGCGGCGGGGGAGCCCCATGAAGGCGGCGCTTAAGAGGCTGTTCCTCCTGCCGCCCTGGCCCACGGTATTGCTGGCGGCCATCGGGTACGGCCTGGTGATCGCCGTGTTTGCCGTGCCGCTGGAGAACCCGGCGGTGCAATATGCCGCCTATCTGGCCTCCACCTATGCATTGGTGATCACCTGCACCGGAATTCGGCACCTGAAGCCGTCTGTCCAGCGGCTGAAGGTCTGGCTTTTCGATCTCCCGCTGATGCAGAAGTTCCGGGCCACCCCCATAGGAGCGCGGTTCTGTTCCGACATCTGCTTCCGGGCGCAGATCTCCCTCTGTGTGGGCTTCGGGATCAACCTGCTGTACATCGTCCTGAAGCTGGTGTCCGGCATCCTGTACCGCTCTATGTGGTTTCTCGCCCTGGCGGTGTACTATGCGCTGTTGGCAGTGATGCGGGTGCTGCTGGTGCGGCAGGTCCACGGGGCGGACGAGAGAACGGAGTGGCGGCGGTACCAGATCTGCGGAGGCGTGCTGCTCCTGATGAACCAGGCCCTGGCGGGGATCGTGGCCGCCATGGTCCGGGAGAACAAGGCCTTTGAGTATCCCGGCCCCCTGATCTACGCCATGGCGCTCTATGCCTTCTACGCGGTGATCACCGCTATCGTGAACGTTGTCCGGACCCGGCGGCACAACAGCCCCACTCTATCGGCGGCAAAGGCCATCAACCTGGTGGCGGCGATGGTGTCCATCCTGTCCCTGGAGACTGCCATGCTGGACCGGTTTGGCGCCGAGGACGATCCCGCCTTTCACCGGCTCATGAAGACGGTCACCGGCGGCGGGGTGTGCACCATCGTGATCATCATGGCGCTCTTCATGCTCTGGCGGTCCAGCCGGAACCTGAAGCGCATTCGAGAACAGCAAGAGACAAACTGAGAGGAGTTGTATCGATCATGGAAGAAAAACAGGAGACATTCCAATACACATACTCTGCCAAGGAGCAGGAGGAGATCAAGCGGATTCGGGAGAAGTACGCGCCGCCTGTGAAAGAGGAGAAACCGTCCGGTCCGCTGGAGGAGATGCGCCGGCTGGACGCCAGCGTGACGCTGAAACCCACGATCATTGCGGTGCTGGTGGGTCTCATCGGGACATTGGCGTTGGGATTCGGCATGTGCTGTACCATGGTGTGGGGGAAGAACCTTTTCGTTGCAGGTATCGTGATCGGCGTCATCGGGATCGCCGGGGTGATCGCTGCATGCCCCCTCTATAACTACATGGTGAGGCGCAACCGGGAGAAAGTGGCCCCGGAGATCCTGCGGCTCTCGGAGGAGATGGGCCGCTGAGAGGCAGGCCTGGTTGAATAACGCGATGGGTTGAAAGTGCCTCCTTGGTACGGTGGACCTGGTTGCATTGGATGCCGTTTTGCTGTATGCTGCTGTTAGGGGGGATGCCGCTGTATGAGTGACGCGATTTACACGATAGAGGAAATTCGAGACAGGATCAGCCCTGTGGCTGTACAACGCAGCGTGGAGAAGATGTACCTGTTCGGCTCCTATGCGAAGGGGAAGGCCACTCCTTTGCGTGATGTAGACCTGTTTGTGGAGGCACCGAAGATACACGGGATCTTTGCGCTGGGCGGTCTCTACGGGGATCTCGAAGATGCCTTGGAGAAGAGAATAGACCTCATCACAGCGGAGGCCCTGGAATACACGCAAGATCGCAGCTTTGTGGACAACCTTAAGAAAGAGCGGGTGTTGCTGTATGCAGCGCAGGCCCCGGAGATGGGTTGCTGAGTGCGGAGCATCACACGCAGATCAAATGGAATCAAGCTGAGAGCCCTCCCGGGACCACTGGGAGGGCTCTTGGCTTGGGCATCAAAACTGGCCCCGGCCGGAGTGCGGAAAATGCCTGTACAGCAGCAGATTGAGACGGATCACCCTCAAAAACCTACGGATCACACAGGGCAGGGTGTTGTATTCTTTGAAAATCTGGTATATTAAGGAGGTATCCTTGGAAGAGAAAGCGGAGCAGGATCCGCAGAGGGAGGGACCCCCATGACCCGTGTGGCGCTGGTAGAAGATGAGCAGGAAGTGCGTAGGGAAATAGCGAAATACCTGGCTCGTTTCACGGAGGAGACCGGGGAGCGGTTTGCGGTCCGGTCTTTTCAGGACGGGCGGGATATCGTGGACGGCTATACCCCGGCGTATGATGTGATCTTCATGGACATCCAGATGAAAAACATGGATGGCATGACGGCGGCTGAGCGGATCCGGAAGGTGGACCCCGCTGTCTGCATCATCTTCACCACCAACCTGGCCTCCTATGCGGTGCGGGGGTATGCCGTATCCGCCGTGGGGTACCTTCTGAAGCCCATCTCGTACTACGCCTTCTCCCAGAGCCTGCAGCGGGCTCTGGAGACCATCCGCCGCCGCACAGGCCATTTCCTCTGTATCCCCGGGAAGAGCGGGATGCGCCGGATGGACATCACGAAGATCTGGTTCATCGAGGTCTCGGGGCGGGATCTGGTGTACCACACGGCGGAGGGGGACATCCCCGCCACCGGCCGGCTGAAAGACGTGGAGTCCAGCCTGCAGGAGGAGTCCTTTTTCCGCTGCAACAAGGGGTATCTCCTCAATCTGGAGCATGTGGACGGGATGGTGCAGGAGGACGCTTTGGTGCACGGATTCCGGGTGCAGATCAGCAGAAGCAAGAAAAAGGCCTTTCTGGAGGCCCTGAACCGGTACAGCATCGAGGTGGGGCCATGATCCGCGAACTGGAGAACATCCCGGGCGTGTGGACCGCCGTGTTCCACTGGTTCTCCTGCCTGCTCTATGTCTCCCTGCTGCCCCGGAAGCGGCCGGCCTGGCAGTGCTGGATCTTTGGTGCTGTACTCTTAGCCGCCATGACGGCCTGCATGATCGCGGTGGAACCGCTGGACGGGGAGGACTACATCTGGGGCGCCACGCTGTTCAACGGGATGACGATGCTCCCCTTCTTCCTCCTCTGCGGCGGGAACGGGTGGAGCCGGCTCTACTACGGGTGCCGGGCGTTTATCCTGGGCGGTTTTGCCGTCTCCTTCGCCTGGCAGTACTACACCCACTACCGCCAGAAGATCGCCTTGCTGGAGCAGGTGCCTGTGCGAGTGGCATTTGTGGCCCTCCTGGGCGGCGCTGTATTCGCCCTGATGCTGTTTCTGGAGCGGAGGCATCGCCGGGAGATCCAGGAGATGCCGATCTCCATCCGGTCTGCGATCCTGGTCTTTGCCATCTCGTATGTCACCTATCGGCTCAACGGGCTGAGCTACGTCACCCAAGACCTCCCCTTTACTACCGCTGTGGAGGCGGACGCCTTTGCCCTGCGGACCATCATCTACCTCGGCGGATTGGCCATCCTGTTTGCGTACCATCTGGAGCTCTGCGATACCTTTGCCCTGCAGGAGGTGAACGCCTTGCAGAACATCCTGGACATCCAGTACGCCAGCTACAGGCAGAGCCAGGAGTCCATCGACATGGTGAACCAGAAGTACCACGATCTGAAGCATCAGATCAACCTGCTCCGGTCTGAGATCGGGGGCGATCAGAAGGCGGCGTGCCTGGACCAGATTGAGCGGGAGATCCAGACCTATGAGAGCCAGAACCAGACGGGAAACCGGGTCCTGGATGCCATCCTCACCCAGAAGAGCGTATACTGTCTCCGCCACGGCATCACTCTCACCACCATGGCGGACGGCACCGCCCTGGGCTTCCTGGAGGTGATGGACCTGAGCGCCCTGTTTGGAAACGCCCTGGACAACGCCATTGAGGCGGTGGAGCGGATCCCAGACCCGGAACAGCGGCTGATCCGCCTTGTGGTGGAGCAGTGGAAGGGCTTCCTGCGCATCCGGGTGTCCAACCGCTGCGGGGAGAGAGTTGTCCTCAGCGAGGGGCTGCCACACACCACCAAGGAAGACCGGACCAGACACGGGTACGGCCTCAAGAGCATCCAGGCCACCGCGGAGAAGTACGGCGGCACCATGCGGGTCCAGACCAAGGACGGGTGGTTTGCCCTGGGCATCCTGATCCCGCAGCCGCCTGGCGAGGCCGAAAAGCAGAAGAAAACGTGAAGGAAGACAGAGGCCCGGAGGCGGCACGAAGCCGTACGCCGGGTCTTTGTTCATTTTTGGCAATAAACATTCCCGTTCACACGCCAAAATCGACGGATCGCGCAAAACCCCTCCCCAAATCGATTTTCATCCCCTATAATCCCCCGCAGACCAGACGAAGCAAACGTCTATCGTGCGGACGCATGGCAATTCGGCCATGTGATCAAGTGAAACGGGAGGATGAACCATGAGCAAAAACAAGAAAAGCGGGCGGGGCGCAAGGCCTGTCTGGCGCGGCCTCACCACCGTCTGCGCCGTCCTGCTGGCGGCAGCTGTGATGCTCCAAGGACTTGTAGGGACGTTCCGGACCGACATAGACAAGTTCCTGGGCACCAAGAGCACCGTCATGAAGACGGACAACGATGGCAGCGAAGATCTGTACACCTTCAAGTCCGATTACACCAGCACCAAAGACCTGTTGGACGCCATCGAGGACCTGGGGGAGCGGATGAGCGAGGAGGGCACCGTGATGCTGAAGAACAACGGCGCCCTGCCCCTTACCGCAGAGGAGACCCAGCGCGTCTCTCTGCTGGGCTTCTCCAGCTACTATCCCGTCCGGGGCGGCCTCTTCGGCGGCTCCATTCTGGCGGAGAACACCGGCACCGATGCGGACACCGTGGATCTGGTGGGCGCCCTGGAGGCCCGGGGTTTCAAGCTGAACCCGGCCCTCTGGCCCCTGTATCAGTCCCTGGAGGACGTGTTCGCCGGCGAGGTACAGACCTGGCACGGACCGGTACCGTACAAAAACGCGGTGTCCCCCAGCACGGACGGCTACTACACCAGCAAGGAGCCTGCCCAGGACGTCCTGGACGGCGCGGACCCCAACTGGCGCAGCGGTCTCGCCGAGTACAACGTCATCATCGTCACCATCGCCCGGGCCGGCAGTGAGAACAGCGCCTATCTGCCGGGCAAACTGGGAGTGGACCCCAACCAGAACCTGAACCAGAGGGATCCCCTGGGCCTCAGCGACAGCGAGCGGGATCTGATCCAGGCCGCCATCGATGCCAAGGGAGACAGCGGCAAGGTGATCGTCTTCATCAACACCCCCTGCGCCATGGAGCTGCAGGAGCTGGAGGACAACGATGGCGTGGATGCCATTTTGGAGATCGGCCTGCCCGGCGGCTACGGCTTCTACGGGATCGCGGACATCCTCTCCGGCGCGGCCAATCCCTCCGGACATCTGGCGGACACCTATGCCTCCACCATCGCCAACTCCCCGGCGGCGCAGAACTTCGGCTGCTTCAACTGGACCAACGCCAACGCCGAGGTGGCCATGAACTCCGAGATCGTGCAGGCCGAGGGCATCTACATCGGGTACAAGTACTATGAGACCCGCTACATGGACTCTGTCCTGGGCCAGGGCAACTCCGGGGACTGGGATTACGACAGCGAAGTCACTTATCCCTTCGGCTTTGGCCTCTCGTACACCACCTTCCAGCAGAAGCTGGACAGCGTGAACGTGGACCTCGCCAGCAAGACCGTTACAGCGGAGATCACCGTTACCAACACCGGCAATGTGGCGGGCAAGGACGCCGTGCAGTTCTACGTCTCCCTGCCTTACATCCCCGGCGGCCTGGAGAAGGTGGGCGTACAGCTGCTGGATTACGCCAAGACCGGTGAGATCGCCCCCGGTGCCTCTGAAAAGGTTACCCTCACCGCGGACATGCAGAACATGACGAGTTGGGACAGCAGTGCCGGCAACGCCATCGGCACCACCGGCAACTACATCCTGGACCCCGGAGACTACTACTTCACCGTTGGCCAGGATGCCCATGACGCGGCAAACAACGTCCTCGCTGCCCAGGGCGCCGAGGTGGACGGCGATGCAGCCAACGTGCAGACCTGGAATCTGGCCCAGCGGGATGAGACCACCTTTGCCTACACAAAGAACGGCACCGCTGTGGAGAACCACCTGCAGGACATGGACATCAACTACTGGATGCCCGGCACCGCCACCTACCTGTCCCGCTCGGACTGGCAGGGCACCTGGCCCAAGACCTATGACGGTCTCACCGCCACGGACGACATGCTGACATACCTGGACAACGATATCTATGAGATCGGATCTATGGACGGGGACCCCGTCACCTTCGGGGCGGACAACGGCATGACGTTGGCCGAGCTGAAGGGCGTGAGCGACATCAACGATCCCCGCTGGTCTCAGCTGATGGATCAGATCACGCTGGAGGAGTGCATGATCCGCATCGCCTACGGCGGCACTTCCACCAAGGCCATCAACTCCATCATGTCCCCGGAGGCCATCCAGAACGATGGCCCCAACGGCATCTACTCCTATCCCCTGGGGCAGTATGCCAACAAGACCGATCCGGCGGACCCCTGCAAAGTGGATGAGAACGACCCCAACCTGGGCTACGTGTTCGGCACCATGGGCAACGAGACGATCATCGGCCAGACCTTCAGTAAGGACCTGGCTCGTGAATACGGCGAGGTCTGCGGCAACTACTCCCTGTGGGCCAACCTCACCATCTACTGGGGCTGCGGCACCAACATCCACCGCTGCCCGTACAACGCCCGCAACCTGGAGTACTACGCGGAGGACGCGATTCTCACCGCCGGCCAGGGCAACGAGTTCGTGCAGGCAGGCCTCCGCTACGGCTGCCTCATCGCCCCCAAGCACCTGGCGTTTAACGACACAGAGGTGAACCGCACCGGCATCGCCACCTTCATGACGGAGCAGCAGGCCCGGGAGAACGAGCTGCGCTGCTTCCAGTCCATCATTGAGAACGGCTGCCTGGCCGTGATGAGCGCGTTCAACCGGGTGGGCGTCATCGGCAGCAACGGCCACGCCGGCCTGATGGTGGATATCCTCCGGGAGGAGTGGGGTTTTAAAGGCCTGATCTCCGAGGACTTCATCATGTTCCCGGTGAACTACGTCATGCTGAAGGAGGCCGCCCTGAACGGCGTCACCATGACCTGCAACACCGGTGAGGACAGCATTGCCGTGGTGGGCGAGCACTTCGGATACTGGACCGTGGAGAACGTGAGCCGGGACAACCACCTGATGGCCGGCATCAAGCAGGCCATGACCTGGCAGAACTACGCCCTGGCTCAGTCCAATGCCCTGGACGGCATGTCCGCCAGCTCTCACATGGTGACGGTGCGCACCTGGTACGACAATGCGATCACCGGCCTGGAGATCGCCTCCGCCCTCCTTACAGTTCTCTGCGCTGTGATGTACGTGCGGTCCGGCAAGAAGAGCAAAACCTGATAGGGGAGGAACAGACAGATGAAAAAGTTTATCGGGTTCTACATCACCATTCTGTCCGCGATTGCCAGCGTAGTGGGAGCGGCGGCCTATGCAGTGAACTGCAGGACCGACTACTTCCTCAGCCAGGGCATGAACCCCGCGGTGATGGGATGCGCCATCGCGGCGGTTGCGGTGCAGATCGTCTATCTGATCGTGACGAAAAACGGGCATCAGACCTGGACGGACCTCCTGGCAGTTGTGCCCCCTGTCCTGATGGTTGTGGCCACGGTGACGCTGCTCAGCGTGCGCGTGAACGGGATCGCCGCCATCATGACCTTTGAGAGCAATGCCCAGAACCTCTCGGACCTCTCCAGTGCCATCGTGGCCATTGCCGCATGTGCGGCGGCCATTGTGGTAGGCGTACTCGCCTCCTTCTTCGACACCGTGCGGGAGTAACCCAGCGGTGGACAGCCCGTCTCCGGTTCCAGACCCGGAGACGGGCCGTTTTATCGAGATGGGGTCCACCGAGAGAAAGAACAATAGGCAGCACAGGCCTTCTGCGGGGCGGCAATCCGTGCTGCCTGCTGTTTTGCATAGGAGAATATCACGTTTTAGTTGTTTTAAGAGAATTCTACTATATGATTTTTGACGAGCTTGACATTGCCTACATGAAAAATCTTTATTTTGTCTTGCATAAACTGTGCGGCTTTGCTATACTGAACGCAGGTATATTGACTGTCAAAAGGAGGCTGCAGTCTTGACCATCACCGCAGCAGAATTGGGACAAAACCTGGGGAAGTACCTGCAACTTGCCGAGAGCGAGGACGTCCTGATCACCTATCACGGCAGGGCGGTTGCGAAGCTGTGCAACCCATACCGGGACCGCGTGGATGCAGTAAACTTCCTCTATGGCTTTCTCCCGGAGGAACTGTCTCTGGAAGAGGCGAGGGACGAGAGGCTCCAAGATATGATCGGGCCGCCAGACGGGCTGTCTGGGTGAGATCAGAACTGAAAAGCGGTCTAAGCGACCCAAGACGATTGGAAAAAGGAACAGGCAGCACGGGCCTCCCGCGGGAGGCCCGTGCTGCCTGTTCCTCTGTATCGGTGGATCTTGTGGTTTGGCCCGCCCCGCTCAGGAGGCCTCCGGTACCCCGGCGCTCTCCTCCGGGGCATCAGATTTTTGCCCTTTGCCGTTCTGTCCTCTCTGGGCCCGGAGTACATTAGGAGTGGTCTGGAAGCGCTCGTAGAAGAGCTCCCGGAAGCGCTTGTAGTTGGTGAAGCCGTGGCGCTCCAAGAGGTACTTCAGGGGGATGTCTGTGGTGAGCAGATCGTGATAGATCATGGACAGGCGGTATTCGCTGAGGTACTGAAGGTAGGTCATGCCGGTGTTCTTCTTGAAGAAATGGCAGAAGTAGTTCACCTGCAGGTGCATCTCCCGGGCCACGTCCTCCAGGGTGATGGGCTCACTGTAGTGAAAGACGGTGTAGTTGAGTACGGCTGCCAGTCGCTCCCGGTTTTTTCGGCTGCTCTCCGCAAAGGCCGCATCGGAGAGAGGGCGGGCAAAGCGGGTGCGCAGCACATACAGCAGTTCCCACAGCAGGCTGATGCTCCGCAGCCGGGCCACGGGATCGCCGCTCTCCTCCAGCTCCATGATCCCCTTCATGATTGCAAAGACATGGGCCAGGTCTCGCCGCTGCTCCGGATCCGCAGTGTTGGGATCGCAGATGATATGCTGGTTCACGAAGAGGTTGGAATAGTCCGGAAAGGCCTGGATCGGGATCTGCAGGAGAAGACCGTTGTTGCCCGATACGCTCATGGTGGAGTGGAGCACATAGGGGCTTACGATAAAGCAGCCTCCCGCGTGCAGCTGATAGGTCTGGTTTTCCAGCATCACGGATAGCTCACCGTCCAGTGTGGCGATGATCTCCACGGCCTCATGCCAGTGTAAGGGGACGTATCTGCGGTCCTCCTTGAAAGATTTAAAGTGCGCCTGCCCCTGGCAGGAGAGGTTGAACTCGATGCGCTCGTACTGTTCTGCGTTCCGGTTGTCCATACCCACGCGCCTCCTGGAAAAACGTAAGATTGACCTATCTTTCACGCAATATTATAGCTTGTGCAAATCCAACATGCAAGCGATAATTTGGGGCAGAAATCAGGGCGGTTTCGCCCACATGGGAGGGAGGACGATTGTCCAAATTTTAGAAATAGCCCAAGCGATCGAACGAGAAAAGTAGGAGGTACCAAAATGAAGAAAAGCGTCAAAGAAGGATTGCTGAGAGGACTGAGCGCAATTTTCGCATCTCTGCTCGTCCTCATGCTGATCCTGTCCTCAGTGGCCCAGGCCAACCAGGCCGTCATCAACCGGGAGCTGAAGACATCCAGCTACGTCACCGAGTCCGGGGACTCCACCACGGACACCGCGTACTACAAGCCCACCTTCAGCTCCGTGGCAGAGCTGGAGGCCGCCAAGCACCAGCTGGCCGCATCCATCGGCGCCGAGGGCAGCGTGCTGCTGAAGAACGTGGACAGCGCACTGCCCATCAGCGTGGGCTCCGAAGCGGTCACGGTGTGGGGCCTGAACTCCCTGTTCCCCACCCTCGCCGGCCTGATGGGCTCCTCCGTGGCGGCAGCCACCGATGCCGGACAGAAAGAGGTTGGCATCCTGGACGCCCTGGGCATGAAGGGCGTGAATCTCAACGGCGACATGGCCGGCTTCTACGGCCAGTTCTATGACCAGGTCCGCAAGGGCTCCATGTTCGGCGCGGAGATCCCCGGCCACGGCCTGAGCATCAACTTCAACACCGTCACGGAGCCCGTCACCACATACCCCATCGGCGAGCTCTCCCCCGATACCTACACCCCGGAGATCCTGGCCACCGCAGACGGCACCACCGCCATCGTCATCCTGAGCCGGGATAGCTCCGAGACCGCAGACTACTTCCTGGAGATGAAGGATCCCAACGGAGACAGCTATGAGAGACCGCTGGCCCTCTCCGAAAACGAGAAGGCTCTCCTCAACCTGGCCAAGGAGCACAGCAACGGCAAGGTCATCGTGCTGCTGAACACCGATGTCCCCATGGAGATCGAAGCGCTGAAGCAGGACCCGGACGTGGACGCCATCCTGTGGGTGGGCCTGCCCGGCATGTACGGTTTTGAGGGCGTGGCAGACGTGATCGTGGGCAACGTGAGCCCCTCCGGCCGCATGCCGGACACCTATGCCGTGTCCACCGTCTCCTCCCCGGCCATGGTGAACTTCGGCCTCACCCCCTATGCCAACGCATCCTCCACGGCGGGTAGCCCCCTCACCCCGGATATGCTGGCGGACTACTACTATGCCGAGACCCAGGGCATCTACATCGGCTATAAGTACTATGAGACCCGCTATGAGGACCAGATCCTGAATCAGGGCAATGCCACCAACCCCGCCGGTTCCACCTCCGGCTCTGCCTGGAGCTATGCCGATGAGGTCTCCTATCCCTTCGGCTTCGGCGGCAGCTACACCACCTTCACCCAGGAGCTGAAGAGCGTGGACGTCCAGGTGGGCGGCACATCCACCGCTGTGGTAACCGTCACCAACACCGGCTCTGTGGCCGGCAAGGACGTGGTAGAGCTCTTCGTGCAGGCCCCGTACACCGCCGGCGGCCTGGAGAAGGCGGCCATTCAGCTGGTGAACTTCGGCAAGACCGGCGTGCTGGAGCCCGGCGCGTCTGAAGATGTCACCATCGAATTCGATGCCCAGTACTTCGCCAGCTACGATGAGAACGCCGTGAAGGCCAACGGCACCGCCGGCGCCTGGGTCCTCGAGGCCGGAGACTACTACTTCGCCATCGGCAACGGCGCCCACAACGCCCTGAACAACGTGCTGGCCGCCAAGACCGGCAGCACAGACGGCCTCATCACCGTGGACGGCAATGAGGTTATCAACGGCGCTAACGTGATCAAGTGGAACCTGGGCGCCACCGACATCGAGACCTACTCCCAGAACGTGGTGAACGCCCTGCAGGAGGCGGACATCAACAAGCTCATCCCCAACGCCGTGGAGTACACCACCCGTGCGGACTGGAGCAAGGGCTGGACCCGGGTCTCCCCCATCACCGCCACCGAAGAGATGCTGGTGGGCCTGCAGAACCGCACATACAGCCTGAAAGAGAACAGCGACTACGACATCGCCTGGGGCGAGGACAACGGTCTCACCCTGGCCAACATGATGCAGTTTGATTCCAACGGCAACTACATCGGCACCCTGCCCTTCACCGATCCCCAGTGGGACACTCTGGTCCGGGAGGTCACCCTCAGCGAGGCCATTCAGTTCCTCGAAAACTGCACCGATGAGTTCGATGCCATCCCGTCCATCGGCCTCAGCAACGTGTACAACAACGATGGACCTCTGGGCTTCACCAACGACCAGGTCCCCGGCTACGCCGCCAAGTGGAGCCCCTCCAACAGCAACGAGCCCACCTATGTGGGTCCGGACGACGAGTACGCCACCTGGACCATGGCCGAGATGCCCACCGAGCCCGTGGTGGCCGCCACCTTCAACCAGAAGCTGGTGGAGCAGGAGGGCGAACTGCTGGGCGAGGACGGCCTCTGGACCAACATCTCCGGCCTCCAGGGCCCCGGTGTGAACCTGCACACCGCCCCCTACTGCGCCCGCTGCCACGAGTACTACTCCGAGGACGCCATGCTCACCAACCGGATGGCGCTGGCCATCTGCACCGGCACCTGGTCCAAGGGCACCTGGTGCGTCATGAAGCACATGGCCATCAACGATATGGAGTCCAACCGCAGCGGCCTGTCCACCTTCACCACCGAGCAGGCAGCCCGTGAGAACGGCCTGCGTGCCTTCCAGGGCCCCTGCACCAGCGACAACCTGGTGGGCGTCATGACAGCTTATAACCGCATCGGCACCGTGTTCGCCGGCGGCGTGCGGGGCATGGTGACCCAGATCCTCCGCACCGAGTGGGGCTTCAACGGCTGGTGCATGACGGACTATGCGGCCGGCGGCTTCGACTACATGAACTGGCTGGACAACATCTACGCCGGTGGCGGCGGCCTGCTCTGCACCACCGCCAACTACAGCTCTTCCAACCACGGCTCCATGAGCGACTCCGATGTCCAGGCCCAGGTGGTGAAGGACGCCGCGTTCCAGCACGAGATGCAGGAGGGCCTGAAGCACTTCCTGTACACCTTCGCCAACAGCAACGCCATGAACGGCGTGTCCCCGGACTCCAAGGTGGTCCGCGTGAACACCTGGTGGGAGAACGCCATCCTGGCCGGTGAGATCGGCTTCGGCGTGCTCACCGTGGTGTGCCTGGGCGGTTACCTGCTGGTGGCCGGCAAGAAATCCAAGTAATAGGGGGAGAACATCATGACAAAGAAGACTCTCGGATTCTACCTCTCCGCAATCTCCGCCGTGCTGGCGCTGGTGAGCGTCATCCTGTACGGCAACGTGTTCGCCACCAGCGGCTCCGTGCGCCCCCTGCTCATCGTGAGCATCGTGGTGTCCGTGGCAGTGCTGGCCCTCACCGCTGTGAAGGGCAAGTTCCCCGGCGGCAACCTGCTGCCCGTGCTCAGCGCCGTGCTGGTGATGGGCGGCGTGGCATCCTCCTTCGGCCCCATGGCCAACACCGTGGTGTTTGAGGCCCTCGGCATGTACACCACCACATACTCCCAGGCGTACTTCACCTTCGTGGGCGTGGGTGCCGCCGCCTGGGTGGTGAGCGTCATCGCGGCGTTCTCCGGCATCGCCAAAAAGGCAGACAAGTAAGACAGACTAAGCGGAATCCCAAGCACAACAAGAGGACGGCGGCGGCGCCTCGCCGCCGCCGTCCGAAACGTATCTCCCCCAGACCCACTGCGAACCTGAAAATCACGCCGAACGCGGCGAGAGGAGCGAAACAGCATGGAAAAGATCAAGGGCACCAATCTGGGCAACTGGCTGGTGCTGGAGAAGTGGATGGAGCCGGGCCTCTTTGAGGACATCGGCGTGGAAGACGAGACCTGGCTGGTGCGCAAGGTGGACCCCAAGGCCCTGGCAGAGCGGATGAAAAAGCACCGGGACACGTACGTCACGGAGGAGGACTTCGCCTACATCGCCAAACAGGGGGCCAACATGGTGCGCATCCCCGTGCCCTATTTCATCTTCGGAGACCGGCCTCCCTTTATCGGCTGCGTGGAGTACCTGGACAAGGCCTTCCAGTGGGCGGAGAAGTACCACCTCCAGGTGATGATCGATCTGCACACCTGCCCCGGCAGCCAGAACGGATACGACAACGGCGGCTTGACAGGCGTCTGCAAATGGTGTAAAAATCCGGACGAGGTGGAATTCGAGCTCACCGTCCTGGAGCGCCTGGCCCAGCGGTACGGCAAGCACCCCGCCCTGTACGGCATCGAAGTGCTGAACGAGCCCATCAGCTGGCTGGTGTACATCACCGCCCCCTCCACCGGCAAGGCGGAGGACAAGGAGGAGGCAAAGGGCTCCGGCCATGTGCCCATGCCCTTCCTGAAGCAGTTCTATCGGGACGCATACCGGAGGCTGCGTGCCATCCTGCCCAAGGAGAAGACCATTGTCTTCCACGATGGGTTCCGGCTGGGGGCCTGGAAGGACTTCTTCGTGCAGGAGGGCATGGAGAACGTGGTGCTGGACACCCACATCTATGTCTTCGCCATGGAGAACTTCATGCCCATCCACCAGCCCTGGGTGTATCAGATCTACATCAACTCCCAGAGAAAGGCTGTGGAGAAGGCGGCCAAGTACACCCCGGTGATCGTGGGCGAGTGGTGCATCTCCAACAAGTACGCCCTGGCTGGCAAGACGGAGGCGGAGAAGGCGTCTCGGTTCACGGACCTGGCCCGCAGACAGCTGGAGGCCTGGTCTTCCAGCGCCGGGTTCCTCTATTGGAACTACCAGCTCCGCCGGGATCTCAACATCCACATGGATGAGGAGTGGAAGGACAGCTGGGACCTGCGCCGCTGCTGGAAGGAGAACTGGATGCCCGCCTTTGACAAACTCTGATCGAAAGGAAGACGAGACCATGGCGCAAAACAAGAAAGAGTCCGGTATCTGGGGCAACCCGCTGCTGAGCTCTAAAGTGAAGTCCCCGGACGTAAAGCCGCCGGAGATGCTCATCGGGTACCTCATCGGTCCCTTCGGCGCTCTTCTGAGCTCCGGCATTTTCACCAGCCAGCTGCAAAACTACCTCACCAACGTGTTGAAGATGGACCTGGGCTTCCTCACTGGCCTGCAGCTGGTGTCCACCATCTTCATCGTAGCCGCCAACCTGATCGTGGGCCAGCTCATCGAGCGCACCCGCACCCCCGCCGGCAAGGCCCGCCCCTGGGTGCTGCTGTCTGCCCTGACATTGTCCATCGCCAGCGTGCTGATGTTCATCGTGCCCTTCCAGGGCGTGGCCCGCATGGTGTGGATCGCCATCGCGTACAACCTCTATTATGCGGTGGCCTTCCCCATCTACAACACCGCCAACTCCACCCTGATCCCGGTGTCCACCCGGAACAGCCAGCAGCGTGCCGGCCTGGCCTCCTTCACCAACATCGCCGGCCTGGGCGTCATGGGCGTGGGCTCCATGATCTTCCCGGCCCTGGTCTCCATGGCCCTGAAAGAGGACCAGAACCTCTGGTTTGTGGCCATGCTGGCGGTGGGCATCTTCACCGCCCTCACCATCTTCCTGCAGTTCCAGTTCACCCGCGAACGCGTCACCGAAGAGGGCGGAGACTCCTCCCAGCAGCAGGCGGCCGCCCCCATCGGCGAGCAGCTGAAGGCCGTTACCAGCGACAAGATGTGGTGGCTGGTGATCATCTTCTACCTGTGCTTCCAGTGGTCCGGCGCCATGAAGAACGGCTCCATGACCTTCTTCTGCCAGTGGGTGATGGACAACAGCTTCTTCGGCATGGAGGATCTGGGCGCCGCCTGGGGTATGTCCCAGTCCCTCCTGGCCATCCTGGGCGCCATCCCCATGGCGGTAGCGGCCGTGTTTGTGGTGCCCCTCAGCAATAAGTTCGGCAAGCGGAACGTAACCATCATCGGTATGATCGTGGGGTCCATCGGCGGCGTGATCGCAGGCCTTGGCAACGGCGCCATCGTACCGGTGGCCATCGGCGTGGCATTGAAGTGCCTGGGCTCCTCCCCGGCGGCCTATCTCATTCTCGCCATGCTGGCGGACGTCATAGACCACATCGAGTTCAAGCACAACATCCGCACAGACGGCCTCACCATGTCGATCTACAGCTCTCTCATGGTGGCCGGAACCCCCATCTGCAATGCCATCTTCAGCGCCATGCTCTCCGCCTCCGGATACAACCAGAATGCGGACGTGGCCCTGAACACCGCCGGCCAGGCCGTCTCCGCCAACGTGGCCATCGGGGTCTCGTACATCTGGATTGAGACCGTGGCCTACGCCATCTGCGCCGTCCTGATGTTCCTCTGGACTGTGGAGAAGAACCTCCCCGAGGAGCAGAAGGCCATTGCCGCCCGGAAAAAGAAATAAGCCCGCAATTTTCCCAGTAGATTGGAGCAGCACCCCATGATCCACAACCCCATCCTCCCAGGCTTCCACCCCGATCCCTGCATCTGCCGCAAGGGCCCGGACTACTACATCGCCGTCTCCTCCTTCGAGTGGTTTCCCGGCATTCCCGTCTATCGCTCCCGGGACCTGAAGCACTGGGCGCTCTATGCCAATGTGCTCACAGAGGAGACCCAGATGGACCTGAAGAAACTCCCCAGCGCCAAAGGGATCTGGGCGCCCTGCCTCACCTATTGCGAGGCCGAGGACTTGTTCTACGTGATCTACGGGGTGATGTACTCCCACAACGCCCGGTACTTTGAGGTGGACAACTACCTCATCACGGCGAAAGACCTCCGCGGTCCCTGGTCTGCCCCCGTGTACCTCCACTCCGCCGGTTTCGACGCCTCCCTCTTTCACGACACAGACGGCCGCAAGTACCTGGTGGCCCTGGACTGGGAGACCCGGGACGGCTACGAGAAGCCCGGGGTGATCTGCATTGCCGAGTACGATCCCAAGACCAAATCCATCCTGGGCTATCCCAAACGGATCTGGCGCGGCGGCACAGACCGGGGCTGTATCGAGGCGCCCCATCTCACGAAGCACGGCGGCAGGTACTACCTGATGTGCGCGGAGGGCGGCACCGGGTACTATCACGCCGTAACCATGGCACGCTCCGATAGCGTGTGGGGGCCATATGAGGGAGACCCCGCCAATCCCATCCTCACCAGCCAGCCCATCGAGGCGGACGAGCGAGAAAATGTGGACTTTCTGCGTCCCAACTACTTCAACCCCAACGTCGCCCTCCAGAAGGCGGGCCACGGCAGCTACGTGGACCTGCCCAATGGAGAGACCTGGCTGGTGTACCACTGCGGCAGGCCACTCTTGCCGGAGCTCCGGTGCACCCTGGGCCGGGAGACCGCCATCCAGAGGATGCGGTGGACGGAGGACGGCTGGCTGCGGACCGCCAGCGGCAGCAACTTGCCGGAGACGGACCTCGCGGAGCCGGACCTGCCGGAGGTGCCCCTGCCCGCACTGCCCGTCCGGGATGATTTTGACGCGGACACCCTGGGGATCTGGTATTACGCCCCGCGCATCCCGCCCAATAGCTTTGCAGACGTCCAGTCCCGGCCGGGCTGGGTGCGGCTCCGGGGACAGGAGTCCCATCCCTCCCTGAACCGGGTGAGCCTGCTGGCCCGAAAGCTCACCGGTATCCGGGTCCAGATCACCGCCAAAATGGACTTTCACCCGGAGGTGCCCAAGCACGATGCCGGCCTGATCCTCTACTATGACAACATGAACTTCCTCTACCTCCGCAAGTACTTCAGCGAGTCCCTGGGACAGAGCGCCCTGATGGTGCAGCGGATGGAGAACGGGGTGCGCACCCAGTATGATCGCACACCGGTGGAGGGAGATGTGCAGTACCTCCGGCTCACTCTGGACGGGAAAGCGTGCTGGATGGCGTGGAGCACGGACGGGGTGGACTATACGGCTATCGGACCCCGCTTCCCACTCTCCCAGTTCTCCGATGAGTACTGCAAGTACGGGGAGTTCACTGGGACCATGGCGGGCATCACCTGCACAGACCGGATCTTCCGCCGCCACACCGCCGATTTCGACTTCTTCGAGTACGTGGAGACGGATTGAGACCGGTACAGCCAACTGCATAGCAGCACAGCGGAGCCCCTCGGCCGTACGGCCGAGGGGCTCCGGGCGTATCAAACGATCAGGTGGGGACTCAGAGGAGAACGCCGGTTTTGCGCACCGTGCGGAGAAATCCGCTGCGGTCCTCCGTGGCGGAGAGGAGGACGGGCTCGATCTCCAGGGAGATGGGATTCGTCTGGCGCCACAGCTCCGTTACCACGTCCAGATAGTTGGGGGGCAGGTGGTCTACCACAACGGCGATATCGATATCGCTGTATTTTGTGGCGGTACCGTGCGCCTGGGAGCCGTACAGATACACCGCCTCAGGCTGTATGACCGCTCGGACGGCTTCGGCGTATTGCTTTGCCAGGTGGAGCACTTCTTCCTTAACCATGTTAATAACACCTCTGTAACCTATGGGTTCCAATATAGCACGGAGACGGCCTGGGCACAAGAACCTATTTCTGAGCAGTTCCGGGTCTATCCGGCGAGATTCGGCGGCTGGAGATCTTTTCCTTGACGGAAAAGCCGCACTGCGGTATCATGACCGTTAGGAGAAGGGTCAGGGCAGGAATTCGGGCCCTGCACAAGAGAAAAAGGAGATGACGGGATGAACTTGATGAGCTTTCTCTCCATGGTGGACAGCCTTGCCGGCAGCTGTACCGAGGAGCAGCTGCGGCACTTTGTCCACGAGAGCGCCAGGACCACACCGGAGGAGAACCGGTATCCCTTCCTGCTGCAGCTGCAGGCAGCGGCGGCAGGCGGGACTGAAGCGGAAAAGTCTGTGGAAGCGCAGCCCGCGGGGGTGCGGGATGCAGCCTCCCACGGGGAGGCGTGCGCCGAGATGGTGGAGCTTTTGGAGGATATCGAAAAGGGAACCTATACCATCGAGACGGAGATCAACGAGGAGTACGACGACTGGTACAACAGCGAGGAGGACGAATTCCTCTACGAAGACCCGAATTACATCATGGATGATTTGGGGAAAGCGTGCAACCTGGTGCATCTCTGGGTGAAAGAGAAGGACTACGGGAATGCCTTGGCTCTGGGCACCCGATTGACGCGCCTCACCATCTCCACGTCCGGGGAATCCGATGAGGATTTGAATCTCTGGAGCGCATCGGGGGCACTGGATGTTGATCTGGACTTAAGAGCGTTGATGCTGGACACCATGACGGCCGCGTACTACGCCTCTTCGCAGCGCTGCGAGGACATCTGCTCCTGCGCTACAAGTCCGGAGCACCTCACCCTGGAGGACTTGCTCCAATATACAGAGGAGGAACTGCCGGACTTTCCAACCTTCCTGCGCGAGTGGGTTTCCTTCCTGGGGAAGGTTGAGAACCCGTCTGCTTTGATCGATGGGCTGTATCAGGAGGCCATCGCCATGCTCCCGGACAGCGAGACCAGAATTTCCTTCGTGCGGCAGTTTGCCGAGCGGCGCCCGGATGGGTACCGCCTTCTGTTGGAGGACGCCGGCATCCCCGATGAGCAGCGCTGGGACTTGGGGCTGGAGGCGTTGGAAAAGATCCGGGGAGAGGGCAAGCTCCGGGCGGAGATCGCCATGCAGACCGCAGAGATCGCCGTCCGCACGGGAAAGTCCCAGGAAGAGCTGGAGGCCTGCTGGTTGAAGGCATTTGCCTCGGCGCCCTCTGCGGTCCACTACCTGCGGGCCTATCTGCACGCCAGGGATCCCAAAGCGACCCAAGAGAAGCTGGACGCGGTTGTGGCGGTCTGCCAAAAGAGGGCTGCAGCAGACGCCGGTCTGCGGTATCACTGGGACAGCCTCTCTCCCGTGTTCCAGTTCCTCCAGGGAGATGCCATGAATGCGTTCATCAAGGTTGTCTTAAATGAATCCTGGAGCTGGTACTCCTTTTCCAGCGGCTGCTCCTACCTCTGCCTGGCCGCGCTGTATCCGAAGGTGCCGGAGACTCGGATCATGCGGGGCGTCTACGGCAAGGCGCGGGAGGCGCTCTCCTTTGCGAAGGCGCCGTATCTGCGGGGCGTTCCCAAGAGCGCCATTCAGGATCTGGAGAACGCGCAGCCCCAGCTGCACCTCCAGGGCCGGGAAGAACTGGACGAGGACCAGCTGTTCCTCCTCTGCTTCCGACAGTGGGAGGCACAGGCCGTCTCCTTCTCAGACGCGGAGGCCAAGGAGATCCTGGACGGCCTGGAGAAGGTCGTGGAAAAGGAGATGGCCGGCACCGCGACCCGCCACCTGGCCCACCACTACGGGGACTTTGCCCAACTGCTGGCATCGGTGGGGGAGGTCCGGGAGTCCCTGGGACAGGCCGGCGCCAAGCAGCAGATCCTCTCGAGGTTCGGGTACATGTACGGCAGACGGCCGAACTTCGTCGCGGAGCTGAGAAACTGCGGCTGGAACGGCCGGTAGGGCGGAGCTGGTGCAGGGCGTGCCAGGAACAACGAAACAAGCACAACGGAGCCCCTCGGCCGCACGGCTGAGGGGCTCCGCCCGTCCATGGAAGCAAACTGCTGAGCGGACTTTTCCTTGACCGTGAAGGCGCGATACGGTATGATTGCGGGGAGAACAAGGAGCAGGGCGGCGATAAGCCCTGTGCAGGGAAAGAGGAGATGGTGAGATGGACTTAGGGAACTTTCTCTCCCAGGTGGCGGACCTTGCTGAGAATTGTACCGAGGAACAGCTGCGGCACTTTGTCTTCGAGTGTGCCAGGACCACGCCGGAGGAGGCCCGGGAGGCCTTCTTGCAGCAGCTGCAGACAGCGGCGGCTGGCGGTGCTGATGTACTGCGGCCTGCAGAAAAGCTGGATCCGGCCTCCCTGGAGGAGGCATGCGCTAGCATGCTCGAAGTGCTGGATGAGATCGAAGCCGGCGTCCGTACCGTAGAAATGGAGATGAACGAGTCTGAGTGGTACCACAGCGATGAGGAATTCCTCTTCGAGGATCCGGATCATATCATGGCAGATGTGGAGAAGGCCTGTCAATTGGTGCACCAGTGCGTACAGGAGAAGGACTATGAGAATGCGCTGGCGCTGGGCACCAGACTGACGCACCTCACCATTGTCGTGTCCGATGAATATTGTGATGACCTGGACATCTGGTGTGCCGCTACTGAGTTGCATGGCAGGCTGGATCTGAGAACGCTGCAGTTGGACACCATGACGGCGGCGTACCATGCCTCGGATCAGTGCTGCGAGGACATCTTCTCCTGCGCTACAAGGCACAATCATCTCATGCTGAAGGACCTGCTGGAGTACACCGGGGAGGATCTGCCGGGCTTTCCAATCTTCCTGGAGAAGTGGGTTTCGTTCCTGGGGGAGGTGCAGAGCGCATCGTACCAGCTGGACGATCTGTATCAGGAGGCCCTCAATATGCTCCCGGACAGCGAGACCAGGATCACTTTCGTGCGGCAATTTACGGAGAGACGCCCGCAGGGATACCGCCTTCTGCTGGAGGACGCCGGCATCCCCGATGAGCAGCGCTGGAGCTTGGGGCTGGAGGCGTTGGAGAAGATCCAGGGAGAGAGTCCGCTCCGGGCGGGGATCGCCATGCAGACCGCAGAGATCGCCGTACGCACGGGAAAGCCCCAGGAAGCGCTGGAAACCTGCTGGATGGAGGCCTTTGCCTCGGACCCCTCTGCGGTCCACTACCTGCGGGCATACCTGCACTCCCGCGATCCCAAGGCCATCCAAGAGAAGATGGACGCTGTTGTGGAGGCATGCCAAAAGACTGCTGCGGGGAACGCTGGCCTGCGGTATCGCTGGAGAAGCCTCTCTCCCATGTTCCAGTTCCTGCGGGGAGACGCCGTGAATGTGTTCCGAAGCGTTGTCTGCAAGGGTGCCTGGGACTGGAATTCTTTTGCAGAAAACGGCTCCTGTCTATGCCTGGCTGCTCTGTATCAGGGGGTGCCGGGTACCCAGATCATGCGGGACGTCTTCCGCAAAGCAAAGAAGGCGCTCTCCTTTGGAAAAGAGTGGTATCTAAAGGGCGTTCCCGCGCAAGCCATACAGGACCTGGTGAACGCGCAGCCCCAGTTGAAGCTCCAGGGCCAGGAGGAGCTGGACGAGGACCAGCTGTTCCTCCTCTGCTTCCGGCAATGGGAGGCACAGACCGTCTCCTTCTCGGACGCAGAGGCGCAGGAGATCCTGAGCGGCATAGAGAGGCATGGAAAAGCAGATGACCGGTACCGCCACCGCCGATATGGCCGGCCACTATGGGGACTTTGCCTTCTTCCTGGCAGCGGTGGGAGAGGTCCGGGAGTCCCTGGGACAGGCCGGCGCCAAGCAGCAGATCCTCTCCCGCATCGGGAACACCTATCGCAGAAGGCCGAATTTCGTGAGAGAACTGAAAAACTGCGGCTGGAACGGCCGGTAGGGCGGAGCTGGTGCAGGGCGGGCCAGGAACAACGAAACAAGCACAACAGAGCCCCTCGGCCGCACGGCCGAGGGGCTCTGCCTGCCTCGTGGAAATGGTTTGCAGTGCAGGACTTTTCCTTGACCGCGAAGGCGCGATACGGTATGATTGCGGGGAGAACAAGGATCAGGGCGCGGAGACAAACCCTGCACGAGGAGAGGATAGACAAGATGAGCGGATCGGAGTTTCTCACCCGGGTGGACGGCATTGCCGATGACTGCACCGAGGACCAGCTGTGGCAGTTTGTCCACGAGATGGCCAAGATCACGCCGGAGGAGAGCCAGGGGACCTTTCTGAACCTGTTTCAGGCAGTGGCGGAGGGCAGGAGCAGCAAGGTGGACGAAGACAACAACCGCGATCAGGACCAGGAACAGGACCAGGACCGCGGCCAGGACCAGGACCGCGGCCAGGACCAGGCCTACGAAGACAGCCTCTATGACGGATATATGTTTGAAGACGTGCGCTTTCTTTTGTACGATCTGCAGGATGCCTGCAGCATGGTGCATCGGCTCGTGCAGGCGAGAGACTATGAGAGGGCACTTGCTCTGGGGAACCGGCTTACGGGCCTTGATAGTATCGTCTACTGCATCTCCGTACGAACAGAGAGACGTCATGCTGTGGACGTGAGAACGCTGCTGCTGGACACCATGACGGCGGCGTACCGCGCATCGAAGCGCCGCTGTGAGGACATCTACACATGTGCGAAAAACCAAAAAAACGTAACGTTGCAGGAGCTGCTCCAATACACAGAGGGGGAACTGCCAGACTTTCAGACCTTCCTGAATGAGTGGATTCCGTTCCTGGGGGAGACGGTAGATGCGGCGTATGTGCGGCATGATCTGTACCAGGAGGCCCTTGCCATGCTGCCGGACAGTGAGGCCAGAATTCCTTTCGTGCGGCGGTATGCGGAGCGATATCCGGAAGGGTATCGCCTTCTGCTGGAGGATTCCGGCATTCCCGGTGAGACGCGCTGGAGCTTGGGGCGAGAGGTGCTGAAGAAGTTCCATGAAAATGGTGAACTCCGGGCCGAGATCGTCTTACAGACAGCAGAGGCTGCCATCTGCGCGGGAAAATCCCAGGACGAGCTGGAGAAGTGTTGGCTGGAGGCATTTTCCTCCGAGCTCAGGGCGGAGCACTACCTGCGGGCATACGTGCACTCCAGGGATCCCAAGTCCTGCAGGGAGAAGCTGGACGCCGCTGTGGCAGCTTGGCAAAAGAGGGCTGAAGTGGACAGCAGGTGGCGCGATCGGTGGAAAACCTTTCTAGAAGTGCATGCGATTCGCCTATCGCGTTAAAAAGATTTGGTAAAATTAGGCAGCCATCTGTGCCGCCCAC
>CANRFN010000063.1 GCA_947629915.1 uncultured Oscillospiraceae bacterium
TCACCTCGCCCCCTATTATACACCCCCGGGGGTCACTTGTAAAGGGGTTTATCAACACCGCTGCGGACTATCACCTCCCCAGTTCTCCATCATGCCGGCTCGAGCGAACGCCCTTGCCAAGAACGGATTGCGAGGGTAGGGCGTGTGCAGACCGTAGATCTTTTCATCCATGGGAAGGGCGTCAGGCCAGGTTCCGGTGTTGGTCACATTCACCCGATCTTCGTGGACGGAGACGCGGATCGGGATGCCACTGGTATAGTCTTTGTGGACGATGGCGTTCATGAGCAGCTCTCGAAGAATGTCGTCCGAGAGCATCTGCACTGGGACGGGAGGCTTGGTCCAGCTGAGGAGCTCCTCAGAATACCGGGAGCGGATGAGATCGATGCACTTGTCCAACTGGAGGATCAGGGGACCGGATACATCGTCTTGGAACTGCAGGACATCCAGGAAGATGCTCCCATCGTCCTCCAGTTTGTACTTGCCCACTCTAATGAAAGCGCCATCGGCAAACCGAGAGGGCTCTGGATGGAACAGAAGCACGGCGGCCTGTTTCAGAGTGTTTCCATCGATGAGATTCAGCTTGCGCAGCAGGACCTCATTGGAAACGGACACGTCCTCTTCACGCATGCGTTCGCTGGCCACTGCCCTGGCGCGGAAGGTATCCAGCGCCTCCTGACTCAGGTCTGATATGGAGACACCCGGGACGGGCATGGCATCCCAGGTGATCGATGGCTGTACCTGTGGGGGACAGACGGTTGGAGAGACTGGCGTGGGTGTGCTGAAGATGGAATGCATCGTTTTTGAACCTCCTTCACATGGATTTCTGCATGAAATGATACCATAAAATGTTTTAGAGGTCAACAGGAAAGTGAGGAAAATTTCAATTCTCTATAAAAAGTAAAATTGTAATACAAAATGACGTGAAAGGTGGGGATCCGCGGCGAAAAGCTGGCCTTTTGCTGGCTGTTAGCAGACACAGCGGCGCTGTTCGGGGAGAAAAAAAGAGCCAGCAGACCAAAACGGTCCGCTGGCTCTCATCCGTTGTGTCTGGTTGTCTGGCTGCTCAGAGCTTGTCCGGGAAGACGGCTCAGGTGAGCTCCAGGTACAGGTTCTTGTACTGGGCTGCGGAGTTGTTCCAGGAGAGATCCTGGTCCATGTCCCGCTGGACCATCTCGTCCCAGCACCACCGGTTGGTGAAGTACAGGGTCTTGGCCCGGTTGATGGCGTCCAGCAGCAGGCCGGCATCATAGCGGTCGAAGGTGAAGCCCTTGCCGGTGTTGGTCCACTGGTTGTACGGCTCTACGGTGTCCTTCAGACCGCCGGTCTCCCGGACGATGGGGATGGTGCCGTAGCGCATGGCGGTGAGCTGGGTCAGGCCGCAGGGCTCGAACCGAGAGGGCACCAAGAGGGCATCTGCGCCGGCATAGATCCGATGGGCTCTGGACTCATCGTACATGATGTTGGAGCAGACATTGCCCTTCCAGATGTTCTCGTAATACCGGAAGGCGTTCTCATAGCGGCTGTCTCCGGTGCCCAGCACTACCACCTGGGTGTGCTCGTCCATGATCTCGCCCATGATGGCGTTGATCAGGTCCAGGCCCTTCTGGTCTGTGAGGCGGGAGATGAGGCCGATGACGAACTTGTGGTCGTCCTGCACGAGGCCCAGCTCCTCCTGGAGATAGCGCTTGTTCTCCTTCTTCCGCGGCAGCACGTTGCCGATGTCGTAGTTCACCGGCAGGTTCTCGTCTGTGGCGGGGTTCCAGATGTCCACATCAATGCCGTTCACGATGCCGCGGATCTTGCCTGCGTGATACCGGAGATGGGCGTCGAGCGTCTCGCCGTAGTACGGGGTCTGAATCTCCCAGGCATAGGTGGGGCTCACCGTGGTGATGGCGTTGCAGTAGGTGAGACCGCCCTTCATCATGTTGGCGTCCTCATAGCCGGTCTTCAGTGCGTCCTTGTTGAAGACGTAGTCCGGCAGGCCAGACCAGTACTGGATGGTGGGGATGTTGTAGATGCCCTGGAACTTCAGGTTGTGGATGGTGAGGATGGTCTTGGCGCGGTTGAGCTGGGTGTTCGCGAAGAGGGTGCGGAGATACACCGGGACCAGAGCGGCCTGCCAGTCGTGGCAGTGGATGATGTCCGGGATCCAGTCCATATAGTTCAGCGCTGCCAGGGCCGCCTTGGCGAAGTAGCAGAACTTGGGAATGTCATCGATCAGGTTGGTATAGGGGTTGCCGAAGCTGAAGAACTCCTCGTTGTCGATAAAGTCATAGACCACGCCGTCCCAGACGTACTCCATGATGCCCACGTAGAAGGTTCTGCCGTCTGCGCAGAGGTCCATCTGGAAGGCGCCGCGGTAGACCATCTTGCACTGGTACTCCCAGGGGATGCACTTGTAGCGGGGCAGGATGACCTTCACATCGCAGTTCTGGCGGGCCAACGCACGGGGCAGGGCGTACATCACATCGCCCAGGCCGCCGGTTTTCACAAAGGGATAGCACTCGGAGCCGATCATGGCCACGCTCTTTCTGGGGGTCTCAGGGACCCAGGGGGCCGGCTCTTCTGCGGGCTGTGCAGGGGCCTCTTCCGGTGCGGGCGCCTCCACAGGGGCCTCGGCCTCTACGGGTGCGGGCTCCTCTGCGGCGGGCTGTGCAGGGACCTCTTCCGGTGCGGGCGCTTCCACAGGGGCCTCTTCCGGTGCGGGCGCTTCCACAGGGGCCTCAGCCTCTACGGGAGCGGGCTCCTCCGCGGCGGGCTCCACGGGAGCAGCCTCTTCGGATGCCGGAAGGTCTGTCTGCTGGGGTTCGGCAGCGGCGGCCACAACGGGCTCAGCTGCTGCTTCGGGTACGGAGACCGGTTCTTCTGCGGGGGTGGGGACTGCTGTCTGCTCCTCTACGGGTGCGGTCTCAGTGAGGCTGGTGCTAGCCGTCTGTTCGGGCTCAGATGCCTTGGCAGCCGCCTTCTTGCGGGTGGATGTCGTTTTGGGCTTGGGCTCAGCAGGCTGTTCCACTTCTGCCTTTGCGGTCTTGGTGGTCTTGGTGGCCTTTGTGGACTTGGCAGACTTGGAGCTCTTCTCGGCGGCTGTCTCGGCGGTCTTCTTAGCGCGGGGCTTCTTGGCCGCAGCCGCTTTGGTTTCTGTGGTTTCAGGGACGGGAGCTTCCACGGTGGGCTGCTCCTCTACGGGTTTCTTTCCCTTTGGACTCACTGACATTAGGATACCTCCAAAAGATGAAGCATTGCGGGGGATGTGCTTATGATACTACGATCCTCGAAGTATTTCAATTTGCGCTTTTCACAGCTTTCTGTGCCCGGCGGGCGAATAGTTGGATATTCTAAACATTTTTTGGCGCCGTACAGGCAGACAATGGCTGGGAACTGATCCAGATATCGGGAGCCTTGCGGCGAAAAAAAGGGCCCGTCTGGCCGGGCAGGGGATAGAAAATGGGAGAGGACGATCCCGATCCGATGGCGATTGTCCTCTCCCATAGTTGCATAGTGGGGCTGTGTGGTTGCTTGCCTTACTTGGCGTACTCGATGGCCTTGGTCTCGCGGATGACGTTTACCTTGATCTGGCCGGGGTACTCCAGCTCGGACTCGATCTTCAGGGCGATCTCCCGGGCCATGAGCACCAGGCGGTCCTCCGGCACTTCCTCCGGCTTCACCATGATGCGCACTTCCCGGCCGGCCTGGATGGCATAGGCCTTGTCCACCCCGTAGAAGGAAGAGGTGATCTCCTCCAGTTTCTCCAGGCGCTTGATATAGTATTCCACGTTTTCCTTCCGGGCGCCGGGACGGGCCGCGGAGATGGCATCGGCTGCCTGGACGAGGCAAGCCACGATAGTGCGGGGCTCCACATCGCCGTGGTGGGCCTCGATGGCGTGGATGATGGCTTCGCTCTCCTTGTACTTCCGGGCCAGTTCCACACCGATCTGGACATGGCTTCCCTCGACCTCGTGGTCTATGGACTTGCCCAGGTCGTGGAGAAGGCCTGCACGCTTTGCCTCTGCCACATTGGCGCCGATCTCGGCGGCCAAGAGGCCCGCCAGATGGGACACCTCGATGGAGTGGCTCAGCACGTTCTGGCCGTAGCTAGTCCTGTAGTGCTGACGGCCCAACAGCTTCACCAGTTCGGGGTTCAGGCCGTGGACGTTTGTCTCGAAGATGGCCCGCTCGCCCTCGGAGCGGATGGTGTTGTCCACTTCCTTCTTGGCCTTCTCCACCATCTCCTCGATGCGGGTGGGGTGGATGCGGCCGTCCAGGATGAGCTTCTCCAGGGCCAGCCGGGCGATCTCCCGGCGGACGGGGTCGAAGCAGGAGACGGTGATGGCCTCCGGTGTGTCGTCGATGATGAGATCCACGCCTGTCATGGTCTCAAGGGTGCGGATGTTGCGGCCCTCGCGGCCAATGATGCGGCCCTTCATCTCATCATTGGGCAGCGGGACAACGGCCACGGTGGTCTCGGATACGTGGTCCGCCGCGCACCGCTGAATGGCCAGGGCGATCTGTTCTCTGGCGTAGGTCTCGGCCTCTTCCTTGTACCGGGCCTGGATCTCGCGCAGCTTTTGGGCCTGCTCGTGGGTGACGGAGTCCGCCACCTGGTCGATCAAGTACTTTCTTGCCTCTTCCATGGTGAGGTTGGCGATGCGCTCCAGCAGTTCCGTCTCGCTGGCCTTCATCTTCTCCAACTCTTCCTTGTCCGCCTCTAGAGCGGCGATCCTTGCGGTGACGTTCTCTTCCTTGCGCTCCAGGTTCTCCATCTTCTTGTCCAGATTCTCTTCCTTCTGGGCCAGACGGTTCTCCTGCTGACTGAGTCGATTCTCCTGCCGCTGCATCTCTGCCCGGCGGTCCTTAGCCTCTTTTTCAAATTCGTTGCGGGACTGCAGAATTTCCTCTCGGGCCTCAACCAATGCCTCCCGCTTCTTGTTTTCTGCGCTTTTGTTTGCTTCATTCACGATCCGAAGGGCTTCTTCCTCGGCGGAGCCTATCTCTTTTTCGGCCTCCTGCTTCCGCCGCTGATAGCCTAACCAGCCGCCTACAAAAAAGGCGGCCACGCCTACAACTAGTACGATTACCACTGCGAGTAGTGGGGGCATGAATTTGTACACCTCCTGTTAAAATTTTTTCCAAGTAAAACAAAAAGAAGACGCGATGCGCCCCGCGCACCGCGATAAATCGAAAAACCACCCCAATTGCCGAGAAAGCAAAAGGGCGCAATATATGGGTTCACATATATAAAAAGGCTGCTGCCTAAAAAGACTGGAGCGCCAGAACGTGTAAACGCACAAAAACGGCGGAGGGTCCCGCACGGTTCTCGAAATTATCCACCCATATTTTAATGTTCTGAGAAGGGCATGTCAAGAGAAAGATTCCCGTAATTGCTAAGGTTTTTGGCCTTTTTTTCGGTTCCGGCCCCCTTCGGCAGGGGAGAGGGGACTATGTGGCAGGTTGTACCATAGATGCCGCGGGGGAATTGGGACTTTTTGTGCGGGCTATCCGCTTTCTCAAGGTGCCGGGGCGGGCCTGTTTTGCCGGCATAACCGCCGGGGTGGTAGACAAGAAGCATTCCGAAAGGGCATGGAAGAGACACCGGGGTGCCAACCTGGCGGCATGTTGGCAAACTGCGGGAGCAAAAGGCGCCCCCGGCGGGAGACCCGCCGGGGACGCCAAACAAGGGGGAAGGGTTTTCATTGTATAGGTGGCAGCGTCAGCCGGTGGTTTCCTCCCAACCGCACACCGCCCGGGCGGAGACTGCATCTTGCCACAGCTTGAGGCCAGGCGTCTCCACGGCCCGGATCATGCCGATCAAAGGAGTGTCCTCCGGGCAGATCTCGGAAAAGAGATCCGGCATGGCCTCCAGCAGTTCCGGCTTGTATAAGAGCGTCTTCTCGTTGTTCCACACCGCCCCGTAGAGGATCTCCGCCTCCACCAGGTCCTGGAACATGTGGCTGCCGTAGCTCAGCTCCGGCTGATAGCCCGCCCGGGCATCGGACACCTCGCAGACGGCGGTGCAGCCCACGATCTCGGCAAAACAGACGGGGACACCCAGTTCCGGGGACGAGGTGCCCATACGGCCCGGGGTGAGCAGCAGGACCTTTTTGCCGTGCTCCCGGAACCAGTGGTTCACCTTGCCCACGGCGGAGGCCACATCGTGCTTGCGGGCGTAGGGATAGTTGTAATAGGCGATGGGGTCTACCAGGACCACGGCGTCGATGTCCCGGACGCCGGAGGGCCCCATGGAGCTGTCTGACAGGTCCATCAGGGTCTCCTTGAGGTGGAGTGCGCCGATGTCCACGTTCTCTCCCTCCTGGCCGAGATAGAGCGGCCTGCATTGCAGGAGGTTCACCACAAAGTCCCCGCGGTCGTCCAGGTTCACGGCGTACTCGATGTCCACCGGGCTCTCATAGACCCGCTCCAGGGTCTTGAGGATCCGCTGCATCATCCCGGTGAAGGCGCGGTTTTCCAATAGCCGCTGGCAGCTCACAAAGAGCACATCGCTGTTATCGCCCCGCTGCCGCATGAGGCTCTCCGCCTCGTAGTCGTGCTCCAGGATCTGGTTGCGGTACCACCGGGGCAGCTCCGGGAACAGCAGATCCACCGGCATCTCCCGGATCACATTGGTCCTCCGGTCCAGCACGTCCACCCAGTGCTGGCTGAACCGGTGCTTCTGGGCGGAGGTGGTGTAGATGGTGGCGGCGGGGCGGTCCAGGTTGGCCAGTCTGGGGTAGTCCTCTCTCGTCCGGTCCACCGCCCTTGTGCCGAGGCCCATCACCAGCCGCAGCATGCCGGCTGTGGGGTCCATATCACGGTACCACTTGTATGCGCTGTGGCTGTATCCCACACCGGCGGCCGCAGGCATGAAGGCGTCTCCGTACCAGCTGCCGGAGACCCGCTGCACCAGGATGGCCATCTGCTCGTCCTTGTCCTCCAGGCCCCGGACCCGGCGGTACTCCAGGGCAGAGGGGTTCATGGTGCTGGCATATACCGTGCGCACCGCCTGCTCGAAGGCCTCCAGCCGCTCCTGAGGTGTCCCCTGATTCACGCAGAAGACGGACTCGTACTTGCCGGCGAAGGCGTTGTGGAAGCCGTCCTCCAGGAAGCTGGAGGAGCGGACGATGATGGGGCTCTGTCCGTAGTACTCCAGCATGGTGAGAAACTGCTCCCGGATCTTGGCGGGGAAGGTGCCGGTGAGAAGGTGCTCCTTCAGCTCCTCTGCGGCGGTGAAGTACTCCGCCTCGGTCCTCTGGCGGATCCGGAGGCGCCAGCAGTTGTTGGAGACAATGTAGGTGTAGTACACATCGGAGCCGATGTACCAGGAGTCGTGGGGCTCGCTGTGCTCCTCCATGTCCTGGGGCAGCTCCCGGGATGCGATCTTGCGGGCCAGCAGCATGCCGCAGGCCTTGCCGCCCACCGCGCCGCTGCCGATCATCCGGTCCCGGAGGGCAAAGTAGTCCTCGGGCTGGAAGTACCGGCGGACCAGCTCAGAGAGGTGGTCGTCATGGGTCATCATGGAGCCGATGAGCTGCTCCTCTGTCTCGGGGGAGAAGCCCCTGCCGCCGGCGCACTCCAACCGGGCGGCGGAGAAGAAGCGGTCGTAGCTGTCGAAGTTCTGGTCCTGGTGCTGCAGTTCCGCCTGCTGCAGAGCCTGGTAGTACCGGCTCATGGCCACGCCATCCCGGACGGTGGCAAACTCCCCGGTGGTCCGGTCCATGCTGTGGGGCAGGAACATCCGATCCGAGTACCGGTTCCACACCTTTAGGGGGTGGATGTACATGTTCTTCCCGGCGGAGCACACGTCCAGCAGCAGCTGGGTGGTGTCCCGGATCCGGGCAACGGCGTCGAAGGAGTGGCGGCCCCGGATGAGGGGGAAGTATGCAACGGTGTCCAGCTCGAAGAGGTACGGGCAGGTAACGCGGAAGAAGTTGCCCATCATCAGGTCCGTGTACCAGGCGGACTGGAGCTCGCTGAGGCAGTCGAAGACATAGAAGGCATCCCGGCCCCGGCGGGTGATCTCATCGTGGAGTTTCACGGTGAAGGTCTCAAAGCCCTCATCGGGGTCGAACTCACGGACGTCGATGCCGGTGAGATCAGAGAGCACCGGTGGGTGCTGGGCAAAGCGAATGTAGACGATGTTTCTGCCGTCCTGTACGGCCTGCCTGGCATATGGCTCGGCAAAGCGGCGGAACTCATCGATGTCTGACACCTGCCAGACCACGTTGTCCCCCAGACGGATGCTGTCCAGGAGCCGGTCCAGATCAGGCACCCCGCTGCGGATTGGATCGAAAGCTGCCATTGAAATCCCTCCCGTAGTGAAATAAACAGACCGGGACAGAGAAGTGCTGAACCTCTCTGTCCCGGCAGGGCTATTCTACCACAGAACGGGTGTATTGTGCAAGAACCAGTTTCTCAGAAAGCACTGAATTTGGAAGGAATAGGGGCGATGGAAGACCAACTGCTGCGCTGGATCGGTATCCGAAGGGGAGAGGGAAGATAATTTCCACAGACGGGGTAGTCCAGATCACTCGCCTTGATGTCTGCGGTTCAGAATCTCCTGAAATGCCGTCGAAGCCTCTAATTTGATTTTCTTGGCGTCCTGCGCTTTCTTTGTGGCCTCTTCCAGCTTTCGTTTGGCCTGGTTCTGATTGCTTTCCGCCTCATACCGCGCCAGTTTGGCCTTCAAAAATGCGATCTCTGCTTTTCTCCAGGCAGTATCAGCCTCCATCCATGCGATATCAGCTTCTTTCTTAGCGATATCCGCTTCTATGCGCTCCGTCTCAGCGTTCATCCATGCCATGTCGGTTTCTACCATTGCTCTCCAGGCTTTTTGATCCTCCTCGCTTGGACACATGATTCGCCTGAAGCGTTTCCAATTCTCCTCAGGGCTCTTCTTCGTGTTGCCGCTGCTCATATTGGGTATCCCTCCTCCTGTTCAACAGGCCACACCTCTTGCCTGCCAGGGTTCTGATTGGCGAGGCAATTTGATAGTGGCGTTCGTGGGACGATTATACACCAAATTGATACGGAACTCAACGCAAAATTGATTGAATTAAATCTACTTATCAGTTTGGCGAAATGGAATAATGTAATACGAAATGCGGTAGAAAGGGCGTGCAGCTTAAAATGCATTGCAATTTGTGTGAGACTGAGCGAAAAACGACTCCAGAAGAACAGCTGCGTGCCACTGGCGTCGTCTTGGGCGAGGTACTACTGGTGCCGTGCCTGAACACAAGGTAACGGGCCATGAGAAGCTGAGCGATGACATGCTGTGATGATGGGCGCAAGAGAGACAGAGCACGAAGGGAATATTGCATGAAAAGTCATGTTAAATTATTTAAAAGCGGGTGAGTATGCTGTGCTGCGGACGTGAATGGGGCCGCGGACAAAAAGATGCGAACTTCAAATTGCCAGTTGACAGCGGCTGCCGCCTGATGTATACTGACCAAGACAGTGACCACCACGCTTAAGACAGAAATGTCTGCGGACCAGGGTTGGGCCTTCTTAATCTTTTGCGCTGAGCGGGGAGCAACCGGTGGCTCCCCGCTCCTTCGTTTTCGGGGCTTGCTAATGCGGCAGGGTTTCCTAAATAGACTGGTCTGGCATTATGCTTTGATGGACTGGTAAGGGGATTATCGCATGTTGAATGTGCATCCGCTTCGCTACTGAACAAATTAACGTAATTAAATAGGGGCACACGGCCTGCTCTTGCCCTTGCTCTGTTTCTAAGAAGTATTGAAATCCAACTATTGACAACAGGGGCGATTACGAGTATACTGCCAATAGCGATGACCCTGTGGGTGACTAAGCGCCTGAACTGTTTACCAAGTGCAGGTGATCCCCGAAATGCAGTGCATTTTTATATCCACGCTACTCAATGAAAAGCACACAAGAAAACTCACATGGTGGATTTTGCATCTAATACTATACGAAAATGCGCTCGCAATTCGTTTCACTTTGATGTTATTAACTACTGCCGATGATACGGAGCTAATTACTACAATACGATACGCAAAATGCGTGCCGTTTTATATATAGATAGAATAAATCTTGCCATAGAAAACCTGGAGAGATTCTGTGACACGGAATCTAATCTTTTACTGCTGTATATATGGCGCCTGTGGGCTGAAATGATTAATTAAGGTGAAACACTGACTGAATGGACTGCAGAGATGTCGCACCAGGGGAGTAGGACAAGTTTTGCTATCTCATAGGATATGTGCTGCAATTAATGGCCTTGACAGGAGAAACCAGAGAGGTATAATTATGAAGAAGGAAGGGAATAGTACGGAAATGCCAAATTCGAAGATGGAAAATCAGGGGAAAAGCCAAGACCTGGATCTGAACTTGGACGAGGATCTGGACGAGGATGAAGACGATGGCGATGACGATGACGATGACAATGACGATGACAATGACGATGACAATGACGATGACAATGACGATGACAATGACGAGGAATCTGAAAAGTCAAAAGACAGGATGGACTGGCACTCCTGCTTTGGTGGGTTCCTGCTTGCACGCTGGCCACAAGATGATCCCAACACGCCCTATGTAATTCAGCAGGAGACAAAACTTGGATCAGAGCCACTGTATACAGACTTTCTTGTGATCAAAAAAGATCCGATGATGAAGACGAGTGATCCCATTGGGAAGTCCTTTAAGGAATATCAAGTCATTGAGTACAAAGGACCCGGTGACAAATTGAACATTTTTACTATCTACAAGGGACTGGCCTATGTTATGAAATATGCTGAGAGCAATCGCATAGTTCCCGTGGGAAAGAGGGTCGGCATCACTTTTTTCTGCTGGTTTCGTCCGATAAAGCTGCTTAAATACTTTGATAGCCAGGGAATTACCTATACCTGTGAGGATAACTGTGTCTACAATGTTCAGCTGAATAGCGGGTATGATATCCAGCTAGTTGTAACGAGAAAAGTGGTTGACAAGGACTGGGGATTTGTTCGGCTGCTGTCTAACAAATTAAACAAAAAGGACTATGACGTTTTTTGAGCTATAGTAAGAATTTGAGCCGTGAGAGATGGACAGAGATTGGTGGCTTATTCGAAAAATGTATGGATAAAAACCCTGGATTTGTAAATGATAACGGCGGATTTGAAGGAGTGTATAGTATGTTTAGCAAATATGTTCAAACGAGAGAGGACCAAAAGATACTGAACATAGTTCGTGCGTTCATGGGTGCTTGTGATATGGATTTTGATAAGGCTCTGGAAGTCGCACCCATCGAGAGTGATGAAAAGGCGAGACTCCGGGATCTCTACGCCTCTGAGATGCTCGAAGAAGGGGTGCAGGTATCGCAGTGACCCAAATTGCGTATGAGAAAATGACTGCGGTCATGGTTGGTATGTTTGATCTTTAGCTGAGCGGGGAGCATCTGGTGGCTCCCCGCGCTTTCCTTTGTGAGGGCGTCAGATACCAAGGGAGGCCCAGGGGTGAATCGGCTCGGTATGATGCTTTGATAGGCCGGAGCGTATCGCATGTTGAATGCACAACTTGTCCGATAAATACAATTAAATAGGGCTGCACAGAACACTTGAGCCTCGTTTGACTCTTTCTCAAAAAAGAAATTCTGCTATTGACAGGCACAAAGGGTGGTGTATACTATCTTTGCCCGTGACCACCACGCATAAGGCAGAGATGCGCTGCGGACTACGGTGGGCCTACTTATAACCAGCTAACCAGCTGAGCGAGGAGCTTCCGGTGGCTCCTCGCACCTTCATTTTCAGGGCTTTCTTCCGTGGAAGCCCAGTCCAATTTGTCCTATTCTAGGAGGTAGCACATGAAGGGCACGTTGCGTGGTAATTCTCATTCCTGGTTTATATGCGTGTGGCGCGTCTCATCCGTTAGCATCGACATGATTAAGGATATTCATAACTTTCATTGAGGTGACTTTCTCCTTGCCACAAACCTTCTGATCTCATCCAGATCATCCATAACGGGATATATCGTTATTGGTGGTGCATTCTTTTCTCTTCCTTCAGACTCTTCCAAGGCCGCAACAAAGCGCTCTGCGGCCTTAGGTTCAGTGATATCAAAGTTGGCGAAGATAGTCGACGTAGCCATGTATACACCTCCTTTCCCTAAATTAGTGGTAGAGTAGGCTTTACACAAACGTATTATACTAACTGTGCTTTGCCGCCGGATCTGCCGCTCCAGAGTTGCGATTGTTGTCAGTCCTTAGCCAATTTCCGTAGCTTCCCACTTGTTTTTCTCACTGCCCCATCTTTCAAGTATCTTCAAATCCTCTTTGAAGTAGCGATCATCAATGTGCATGCCGTATTCCCTTTCTGGAATGGTGTCATACCCCATCACTCCGCCACTGTAAGCTCATGCTCCCCCATCTGGGTGAAGTGATCCTTCAGCCCGCCGGTGATGATGATTGAACCATCATCCAGAACCAATACTGCCTCAAAGTCCCGGTGTGCTTGCCAGTACGAGATAGCCTGGTCTGGACCCATCACAAAGAGGGCAGTGGAGAGGGCATCACAGCGGAGACCGCTGTCCCCTACGATGGAGACAGACAATAAGCCGCTGCGGGCAGGTTGTCCGGTCTTGGGGTCCAGGATGTGCCAATACCGGACGCCATCCGCTTCGAAGTAGCGCTGGTATCCGCCGGAGGTAACCACAGCTTTGTCTGTCACCTCCACTACCCCTACATAGTTCTCCAGATCCTGCGGGTCCTGGATGGCCACCCGCCAGGACGAGCCGTCCGGTTTGCTGCCCAAGGCGTGGATGTTGCCGCCCAGCTCTAGAAGGGCAGAGGAGATGCCCTGAGAGCGGAATAGATCTGCCAACACATCCCCGGTGTATCCCTTGGCCACAGACCCTAAGTCTATCTCCATCCCATCTGATAGGGAGACAGCTGTCCCATCCAGAGAGACTCGGCTGTATCCCACCTCAGGGAGCAACTGGTCCAGTGTTTCCTGCGTGGGAACCTGATAGTTGCCGGTGGTAAAACCCCAGGCCTTCACCAGGGGATAGATGGTGATATCCAGAGCGCCGTCTGTGTCTGCACAGAGATCCAATGCCTTGGAGAGCAGATCGGCGGTGTCCTGGGAGACGGTACCGCTGCCGGTGGTGTTGAGCATACTGATGTCGCTGTCCGGCTTGGTGACGGAGAAGTGGGATTCCAGATCCAACACACGGTCCTCGGCCTGCTGCAGGAGATCCTCGCTGCCGCCATAGATGGTGAGCTGCATGAAGGTGTCCATAGCGGTGAAAGAGACCGTCTGGGGCTCCTGCTTTGGGGTACAGCCTGCCGCGAGACTGAGAAGAAGGGCCAGGGCTAGTAGAATAAGAAGGGCTCTGTTCTGCCAGGTGCGGATGCCCCTCATCGGACAGCCTCCGGAATGGAGTCGTCCTCATCGATCCACTCCTTCTGCACATCCACCACCCGGTACGCCTCATCGGTGTCCCGGATCACCACCCGGGAGATGCCTGCGTTGATGATGAGCCTTCTGCACATGGAGCAGGAGGAGGATCCGGGAATCAGCTCGCCTGTCTGGGGATCCCGGCATACCATATAGAGGGTGGCCCCCAGCACCTCCTGCCGGGAGGCGGAGATGATGGCGTTGGCCTCAGCGTGGACGGAGCGGCAGAGCTCATACCGCTCGCCGGAGGGGATCTTCATCGCCTCCCGGGTGCAGTACCCCAGATCCCCGCAGTTCCGGCGGCCCCGGGGAGCGCCGTTGTACCCAGTGGAGACGATCTCATCGTGCTGGACGATGATGGCCCCGTAGTGGCGGCGCATACAGGTGGAGCGCTCCAATACCGTGCCGGCGATGTCCAGATAGTAGTTTTCTTTGTCGATGCGGGCCATCGTAACAACCTCCAGAGTGCCGTTGGTGCGGCACGTTTGATACTGCCTGAGAGTATAATGGAAAGAACAGAAGGATGCAACCATATTTTGCGGGATTCTCCACGGGTTTGGGGGAGAAAAACGAGGCAGGCCTACCTTTGGCACCCTTGCTGAGGCTGAAATTGGCCCACTTCAACCGCCTGCCCTGGCTTGGGGAAGACTGGCAAAAGGCATAAGAATGCCGTGTTCATGGATTGTTTACTTTATGGTCATTGACTAAGCCATTTTCAGCGATTATATTTGGAGTGTTGAAACTGTAGGAGGTGCGCAGTGTGATCCGGAGGGCGCTGACACAATTTATGACGGGACGGTATGGAGGGGACCAGCTGAACCTCTTTCTCATCGCCCTGTACTTCATTCTCTGGGTGCTCAGCGCGATCACGCGGTGGTGGATTCTCCGCCTCGTGGGTACCGTGGTGATCATCTACTGCCTCTTCCGCACCATGAGCCGGCAGATCGAGAAACGCCGGGCCGAGAACACCAAGTTCCTCACCCTGGCCAAGCCCGCCATGCGCTCCTTTCACAGCTTCCGCCTGCGGGTAACAGACCGGGAGCACCGGTACTTCAAGTGCCCCAACTGCGGACAGCAGATGCGGGTGCCCCGGGGCAAGGGCCGCATCACCGTCCACTGCCGCTCCTGCGGCGCCTCCTTCGAGGAGAAGAGCTGAGACATCGCATTCAGAACTCCATTCCCCAACCGAACAGTCCATATCCAGACAGGCTCTGTGTTTCCACGGGGCCTGTCTGTTTGTACCCTCAGCTAGCCACCGCCCGGGGCAGCTATGGGTACTGTACCAAACCGTGCGGGACTGCGGTTACACTACCGTAGCAGGACACGGGGCTAACTGGACTCAGGGTACCGCTGCTTTTTTGCATCAGATGCTTGCATTTGACATCTGATGGTGTTATACTCAGAGAGTGAAAGGACGGTGTGCCTCATGGTAAGTACGTCACCGGTTACCGCTTGGATCGATACAACTCTCAAAGACAGTGCGGAAGGCATTCTCGCAAAACAGGGCATCACACCGGACAGCTTAATCCAGATGCTCTATAGTCAGATTGTCCTGCGCAACGGGATTCCCTTCGATCCGTGCTTTACCACGAAAAAGCCTACTGCCATCGGCGGAATGACCCGTGCCGAATTGGAAGCAGAACTCTGGAAGGGGATTGAGTCTATCTCCAATGGCAGGGTGTACTCTGTGGAGGAAGTAGATAAGATGTTCGAGCAGGATTTCGGGGCATGATAAAACGATTTCAGGTAAATTATTCGTATGCGGCGTTGGAGGATCTCAAGGCGATACATTCCTATATTGTATATGAGCTCCGCTCCCCCATAGCCGCTAAAAGGCTGGAACGTCGTATTCGTGACGAGATCCGTTCGCTGGATTACTTTCCTGAACGGTATGCTGTGGTCGATTATGATCAGCTTGCATCTATCGGCTTGAGAAGAGTTCCTGTAGGCAATTATATTGTCTACTATCTTATCGACTTAGAAAAACTGACAGTCACCGTTGCACGTATCCTTTACGGTGGCCTTTCTATTGAGAATATTGTGCGTGAGTTGGAGCGTTTTTAGTTGAAACAGGCGGAGGTATTGATGTAATACTTCCATCTATTCCGCATAAACGACAAGTCCGTACCTGCTCTGTTGTTCCTTCCGTGCACCGGTTCACAGTCCATGAACAAGATATCAAGCGCGAGGCGTCTGTTTTTGTAAGGCATACGCCTCGCGCTGTTCTATTCAGGGCACTGTTTGTGCTATCCAGAGTCTGGCAGTTGGAAAAAGCTCCCCACAATCCGGGGGATCTCCGCCTCCGGATTCACGCAGCCGCAGTTGATCGCCGAGAAGTACTGGACCCGCGCAATTACCGGGGCCGAAGCGTTGCAAAATCCGGCTGCGAAAACCGCAAGGGAACCGGACAAAAATCGCGGCAAACGCTTGACTATTCCAACCAAATCGTGTACTTTACCAGCAGCGGCAGATGCCGAATTCAATGTTGTGAGGTGAGACCATGGACGCTGGCAGTACAGACGCGGCTGGACGAAAACGGTTGTACGGGACCGGCGCCCTTTCTGTGTCCCGCGCCTGAGGAGACAGCTGTGCCTTGTTGCCCTATCATTTTGAAAAGGAGACGAGGCAAATGGCAGAACCAAACACAAACATCCTCTCAAGCACCATTGAGGCCCTAATCGAGAACAAGAAGTACCAGACCCTCCGGGACATCTTCGTCACCATGCAGCCCATGGACATCGCCGCCGTGCTCAGTGAGGTGGGGGAGAACCGGCTCCCGCTGATGTTCCGGCTGCTGCCCAAGGAGCTGGCCGCGGAGACCTTCATCGAGATGGACCCGGACGAGCAGGAGCTGCTGATCCGGGGCTTCTCCGATGCGGAGCTGAAGGAAGTCGTAGACGAGCTGTACGTGGACGATGCGGTGGACCTGATCGAGGAGATGCCCGCCAATGTGGTGAAGCGCATCCTGAAGTCCGCAGACCCGGACATGCGCCGCACCATCAACGAGCTGCTGAACTACCCGGAGGACTCGGCCGGCTCCATCATGACCACCGAGTACGTCTCTCTGCGCCCGGACATGACCGCCGAGGAGGCGATCAAGCGCATCCGCCGGGGTGCCGTGGACAAGGAGACCATCTACACCTGCTACGTCACGGACAAAAACCGCAAGCTCATCGGCTACGTCACCCTGAAATCCCTGCTGCTGGCGGAGGACGACACCGAGATCACGGACATCATGGGCACGGATACCATATCCGTCACCACCACAGACGACCAGGAAGAGGTGGCCAACGTCTTCTCCAAGTACGACCTCGCCGCCCTGCCGGTGGTGGACAAGGAGACCCGCCTCGTGGGCATTGTAACGGTAGACGATGCCATCGATGTCATGGAGGAAGAGGCCACCGAGGACATCGAGAAGATGGCCGCTATCACCCCCACAGACAAGCCCTATCTGAAGCTCACCCCCATTGAGATCTGGAAGTCCCGCATCCCCTGGCTGATGCTGCTGATGGTGTCCGCCACTTTCACCGGGCTCATCATCAGCTCCTTTGAGAGCGCCCTCGCCAAGTGGGTGGCCCTCACCTCATTTATCCCCATGCTGATGGACACCGGCGGCAACACCGGCTCCCAGGCCTCGGTATCCGTGATCCGCGCCATCTCCCTGGGAGATGTGGAGTTCAAGGACTTCTTCAAGGTGGTGTGGAAGGAGCTGCGGGTGGCAGTCCTGTGCGCTGTGAGCCTGGCCGTGGTGAACTTTGCGAAGATCGAGCTCATCGACGTGCTCCTCATGGGAAACACGTCCATCACCGTGCCGGTGTGTCTTTCCGTCTGCATCACTTTGGCGTGCACTGTCATCTGCGCGAAGCTGGTGGGCTGCTCCCTGCCGCTTCTGGCCAAGAAGATCGGTTTCGATCCCGCCGTCATGGCAAGCCCCTTCATTACCACCATCGTGGACGCACTGAGCCTGCTGATCTATTTCCAGGTGGCCAGCATGCTGCTGGGGCTGTAACGGAGGTACCCAGACTGCCGTATCACCATCCCATTCGTTCCATTCCAGACAGGCCCCGTGCTGCATGGGGCCTGTCTTTTCGTATCCCGCACCCCTTCCCGGGCCTACCGGAGCGATGGTTCCCTGGGGAAAGCGAAGAGAGAGGGCTTCCCTTGCGGGAAACCCTCTCTCGTGGGAACAGTAGGTCTTAGAGCGGCTGATCGGGCGGCTGATCGGGCGGCTGATCGGGCGGCTGCTCGGTGGGCGGCGTCTGTGTCTGTGCCTTCGGCTGCAGCGGACGGCTCACCATCACATTGTCCTTGCTGATCTTCTGGCGGGACAGGCCGAAGTTCGGCATGCCGCCCATGGCGCACACCTGGCGCACCAGGAGATCGGCGCTGGGAAACAGCTGTTCGTAGCAGCGGACGTGAAATTCCTTTTTGTCCTCATTTGTGGGGGAGCCGGTTACAGAGAAGAAGCCTACCAGCTCCACGGAGATGAAGAACTTGTGTTCCGGGCCATCCGTCCTGTCTTTTACACAGTGATACAGGGTGGCGCGGCAGCGGCTGTTGTCCGGGGCGTACTCCACGTTGAAGTTGAAGTTGCTCTCCAGCTTCAGGGGGCCGGGGGCACTCAGATGGTTGAAGTATTGAAGATCTTTGAGCTGCTGAGAGACCATATTCAGTTCTGCCATATGCGGCACCTCCCCAAAGTTACCTGCGCGGGCATTTTATCACGCCGTCCCGGAGACTGCAAGCCCCCAAAGGGCCATATCGCAGAAAGTTTACGAATTTTGGGGGAGAAAAGTTCCAAATTCCGTGGAATCCGCAGAGGATTCCCGGAGAATGACGCCGGAGACAGGGTGAGAACGAAAAAACCTTGCGGGGAAAGGAGACGAGGTCCCCGGCGGGATTCGAGAGGCGGTGTAGGATTGGGCCTGGGCAGACCAGAGCGCAAAGTGCTTTCCCCGGGTGTCTGCCAGACTTTGTGAGGGCAGCCGGGAAGGCCCAACACAGGCAACCGAAATCAGGGACAAGCCCGCATCTGTGAAAATGAAATCCGATATCCCCCCTCTTTCCTTGACCATCCCGCCCTCAGATGGTATCCTGATGAAAAATGTCGGATTCTTGTGCGGGGCGTGCGGCGGGAGATACGGGCTGAGAGACAACCGGCAGTGTCTGCAGGCTGAATCTTGCGCACGTCTCGGGGTGCAGGCGGCATTGAGACTGGCTGCACCAACGAGAGGGAACAGGAGGGACTCTATTGTGAGAAAACGGATGATCACCTTGCTCCTCTGTGCCGCCATGCTTCTGGGCCTGGTGCCCGGCGCGGCGTCCGCGGCATGGCAGCAGCCGGAGATCCAGATCGCATGGGGCGGCGGCAATGTGAGCTGGAACCCGGAGGGAGAGGCGATGCCAAATCTTCCCGCCGGCGTGACATATACCCCGGAGACCCACACCTTGTCGCTGCAGGGGGCATCGCTCACCAGACTGGCGATCAGCGGCTTTGGCAACACACCGGTCACGATTCAGGTGCAGGGCGACAACACCATCGCCTGGACGCTGGACCAGGCGTGTGTGCCCAATCCCGCTGCCCTGGAGATCACCGGGTGCAATCACGTCACCTTCACCGGCGGCGGCACCCTGCATGTGAAGTCCCTGTACAGCGGCTCCCCCATCCTCCAGACAGACATCGCCGGCGGGATCGCCGCCTCCAGCACCTTTGTTGCGGAGGGGGCGTATTTCTCCTATGATGTGGCATCGAGCGGCCCAGGCACCCTGGAGTTCAACAACGTCACGGTGGATGTGGAGAACCAGCTGCAGCAATCGGCGCTCTTCCCGTCCGGGGACAGTGCTCTGCTGCAGGGCAGCGGCGGAAACCCGGCAGAACTGATGTTCAGCCGGATCTCCCTCACAAACCACGCCTCCCTTGCCCTCCACGGACAGCGGGAGGCCACCCTGTACGGCAGTGTGGACATCGGCGCGGGCTGCTCTCTGATTGCGGACGGCATCGCTTTCGGCGGCATGATGGCAGATCCCGATGCGCCGGCAACGGTGACGGTGAAGGGCACGCTCCAGGCGGGCACCCGTACGCCGGCGATAGAGAGCCACCGGAAGCTGATCCAGGGACAGTATGCGGATCTCACATGCTCTTCCGGCCATGCCCTCTTTGTGGATCCCACGGTGAGCCTGCTGTTGGACGGTGGGGAGATCTCGTCCATCGCCTCCCTCTACACAGAGGGCGGCATCGAGATTTCCGGCAGCACAGAGGTGCGGAGCGGCACCATGTCCGTCTCTGTCCTGGACGCAGACATCCCAGAGCGGGAGCGGGACTGGACCTGCTACAGCCGCATATCCGGAATCCGTATCGATGGATCGCTCCGCCAGACCGGGGGCAAGATCACCGTGGACTTCTCCGCCTTCGCAGTGCCTCATGTGGAATGCCGTCTCCTGGATGCCATGGATGGCGCGGAGGTGGAACTGAATCGCGGCACCATGGATCTGCGCCTTCCCCGGCAGGCCTATGAGGTGGTGGGGGTCGGCGTGAACGGAGAGGTCTTCACCTGCAGCGGCACCAATATCACGGTTTCCGGAGACAACAACGGCTCGTACGTGATGGTGACGGCTGTAGAGGTAAACGAGCCCTATGGACCAGACAGCACGCCGGCCGCATTCCGCTTTTCCGGCGGCTCTCTCGCCGTGAAGGCAGCTGGACCGTTCAGCGTCACGGCCTTGGAGGTGGATGGCCACGGGGTTCCTGGCGGTGCCATCCAGATCACCGGCGGAACCATCACCGCAGACCTCACCGCCAGCTCTGGCTTTGGGATTGCCGCGGTGGGAGACAGCACCCTCACCGTCTCCGGGGGAACCATGGACTTCCGGTTCAACGGCAATTCCAGCAGCATGGGCATCGAGACCTACGGGACGGACGTTGTGAGCACCAAGGCCGTGTTCTCCGGGGGCAAGATCTCGATCCAAACAGTGGGGGAGGCGGAAGAGCGGTACAGGCTGGATGGGATCAACTGCGCCTTCTCTGCCGTCACCATCACCGGACAGGCCGAGATTGACATCGCGTCTTCCAACGTCCCGGGAATCACCTTCTGGGCCAACACAACCGCAGAGATCTCCGGCGGCACGGTGCGCATCAACCAGAAGACCGCCAATCCGAAGACGGTGGGAATCTACGTGGAGCACAGCACGCTGGCCTTTACCGGGGGTGAGGTCTATGCCCAGGGCAGCCCTCCGTTGAAGTACGCCAACCAGAAGACCAGGACGCCTGTCACCTTCGGCACCGGGATCACCCCCTGCGTCCTGCGGGCAGACGGTACCGCATCTCAGATGGTGTCCTTCTCTGAGTCCCCCTACTATGACGGCGTGGCCGGCAATGCTGTGGATCCCACGGCGGCTGATCCCAACGCGCCCTTCCATATGGTGGTCCGGAGGCAGAGCGGCGGCAGTCCGGCCCAGGGCAGTCCATCCGGGTTCTCCGATGTGGAGGCGGGCGCCTGGTACCGGGATGCGGTGGACTACGCGGTCCAGCGCGGCCTGATGTCCGGCGTGGGCAACGGCAGATTCGCCCCCGGACAGGACACCAACCGGGCCATGCTGGCCACCATCCTGTACAACCTGGAGGGGAAACCGCCTGTCTCCGGCGCCAGTCCCTTTGCCGATGTGAAGCGGGGCGCGTACTACGCGGATGCCGTGGCCTGGGCCCACGCCAACCAGGTGGTGAGCGGCATCAGCAAGACCCAGTTCGGCCCGGATCAGGCCATCACGAGAGAGCAGCTCGTAACCATGCTGTACAACTACGCCAGGCTGAAGGGATACAGCGTGTCCAAGACCGGCGGCCTCAGCGGCTTTGCAGACGGAGACGCCGTCAGCAGCTGGGCCAGAACCGCCATGGGCTGGGCCACCGCCAACGGCATCATGGGCGGCAGCGGTGCCGGCAGCGCACTGTACCTGCATCCCAAGGACAACACCAGCCGGGCTGAGATGGCGGCGTTCATCATGAATTTCCTCACCGCCTTCGTCCCCTGATCGGCAATTCAACCCGCAGAGACCAAGAACCGCCGTCCGGGGCAGCGCCCCGGACGGCGGTTCCGTGCTTTGCCAGGAGGATAGAGCGCAAGTCCTGTCCCCACACCTGTCCCGGGTGGTTCCGTATCGCCGCAGGGTTTCCTGGAGGCTTGGGCGGGAGACAGAACGGGGGTGGAAAACCCTTGCGGGAAGGGAATACGGGGCCCCTGGTGGGACTCAAGAGGCGGTGTAGTACTGGGCCTGGGCAGACCAGAGCTCGTGGTACTTCCCCTGGGTGTCTGCCAGAAGGGTCTCATGGGTCCCCTGCTGAATCACGGAGCCCTCATGGAAGACGGCGATGGCATCGCAGAACTTGCAGCTGGAGAGCCTGTGGCTGATGTAGATGGCGGTCTTGCTGCCGGTGATCTCATCGAACTTGCTGTAGATGTCCGCCTCTGCCACCGGGTCCAGGGCTGCAGTGGGCTCATCCAGGACGATGAAGGGCGCATCCCGGTACAGGGCACGGGCGATGGCGATCTTCTGGGCCTCGCCGCCGGAGATGTCTGTCCCGCCCTTCTCGTAGTCCTTGTAGAGGTATGTCTCGGTGCCGGTCCCCAACTGGGCGAGCTTCTCCCCGAAGCCCGCCTTTTGAAGACAGGACACCACCTTGTCCTCGGGGTAGGGGGAACCTGCCGCCACGTTCTCTCCCAGCTTCAGGCTCAGGAGCTTGAAGTCCTGGAACACCACCGCGAACAGTTTCTGATAGTCCTCATAGCGGTATCGGCGGATGTCCGTGCCGTTGAGGAGAATCTGTCCCTCGGTGGGGTCGTAGAGACGGCAGAGGAGCTTGATAAACGTGGTCTTACCGCTGCCGTTCATGCCCACCACCGCCAGACGCTTGCCGATGGAGAAGGTCATGTTGACGTGCCGGAGGGCCCAAGTGCCGCTGCCGGGATAGCGGAAGGACACATCCCGAAACTCCACCTGGTATGTCTTGCCGGGATCCGGGTCCACCGGCAGCTCCCCCTGGGCCATGGCGTTGGGGAGATCCAGGTACTGAAAGATCAGGTCCAGGAAAGAGGCGTTGTTCCGCATCTGCCCTAGCACCTGGATCAGCCCGGACAGGCCGCCGGATACCTTGGTGATGGAGGTGGCATATTGGGTGACGGAGCCCAACCCAAAGGCGCCGCCCAGGGCTTTCAGGCAGACAAAGGCGTATACCAGGCCGGGGAACAGCATGGAGAGGGCAGTGCCCGCCGCATCATAGGCGCCCACGGGACCCCGAGACAGACGGGCGAAGAGACCGCTGGAGCCGAAGGTGTCCTCCTTGTCCCGGTTCACCCGGTCTGCGATCCGCTCCTGCCGGTAGATGCGCACATCGGTGGCGATCTCCCGGTTGTGTCCCAGCCTGCCGTAGAAGCTGATCATCCGGTTGGCCAGGTTGTGGCTGCCGGCATAGCGGGCGATGTACGCGCCGGCCTGATTCACCAGCACCGGAGACAGGGAGGTGATCGCCAGCATCAGGGCGAGCACGCAGAGCACGGTGAGGGGATGATTCAGAACCGTGAGGGGACCTGCCGGCACCTGGGTGGTGAAGAGGGACACCGTAAGGGTGAGGCCGCCTGCGATGGTGAAGACCGTTGAGACGAGCTGCTCGAAGTCTGCCATGGCCAGGTTCAGCCCCCAGCCGCCGCCGTTCATGTTCTGGCGGATGGTGGAGAGCATCTCTGCCGTGTGGGGGTCGTCCGCGGTGGCAAAGTCGATATCCAGCATCTTGGCGGCCAGGATCTGCTGGGTCTTGTGCCACTGGCCGGCGGTCTGGGTCTCCTTCCACATGCTGAGAAGGGCGGAGACCAGGCTGATCAGAGCTGCGGAACCCAAGGTGAGCAGCACGAGACCGATGAGCTCCTCTCTCGGCCGGGCATCGGACAGGGCGTTGATCACCTGGGCGGAGAGATAGATCCCCACATAGGGGGTGAGCGCCTCCCAGAGGACAGAGAGCAGCTTGGACAGGAGCTCCTTCGGGTACAGCCTGCACAGAAGCTGAAATGCCCGGCGGTTGATTGACATGGCCTTGGACCAGGACATGGGCTTTTTTTCAGCGGGCATCGTCTACACCCCCTTCCTGGTAGTACTTGCTTTGAATGGCGAAGAGCTCGGCATACTGGCCGCCCCGTTGGATCAGCTGCTCGTGGGTGCCCTCCTCGGCGATGCCCCCATCCGCAATGAGAAGAATGCGGTCGCAGAAGCGGGTGGAGGCCAGGCGGTGGGAGATGTACAGGGAGGACTTGCCCTGGGTGAGCTCGCTGTACTTCTGGTACAGGTCTGACTCCGCGATGGGGTCTAAGGCGGCGGTGGGCTCATCTAAAACCAAGAAGGGCGCATCCCGATAGAGGGCCCTTGCCAGCATCAGCCGCTGGGTCTCGCCGCCGGAGAGCTGCACGGCGTCCTCATAGACGGTGCGGTTCAGCTTGGTGTCCAAGCCGTCCGGGAGAGAGGCGATCTTGTCCGCAAGGCCCGCCTGGGAGACCGCATTTCGGACCCGATCCCTGTCTATGTCCTGGGTGTCCCCCGCCACATTGGCCGCAAGGCTCTCCGCCAGAAGGGAGAAGGTCTGAAAGACTGCGGAGAAGAGCTGATAGTACTCCCTGCGGCGGAAGGTGCGGATGTCCCTGCCGTCCAACAGAATCCGGCCCTCCGTGGGATCCAAAAAGCCGCAGATCAGCTTGATGAGGGTGGTCTTGCCGGCGCCGTTTCGCCCCACCACGGCGAGCTTCTCCCCGGGGCGGATGGTGAGGTTCACATCGGTGAGGATGTCCTGATCGGTGCCGGGGTACCGATAGGAGACGTGCTCCAGGCGGATCTCGTGGGGCGTGTTGCTCTGTTGTTCGGGGATGGGTGCGCCCTCGTCCAGGGAGAAGGGCTCCTCGTAGTCCAGGTACTCCCGCACTGTGGAGAGATCCAGAGACTGCTTGTGGAGCTTGTACAGGTCCCAGAGGACCCCGGTGACCCATGCGGTGAAGCCGGAGGCGGCGCTGAAATAGAGGAGAAACTGGGGCACATCCAGGCTCCCTGCCCACACAAGGCGGATGAGGTACGCATAGGCCAGACCGTTTCGGAGAAAGGCGAACACCAGGTCTGCGATCTTGGTCCAGACATACACGCCCTGTGCTCTCTGCTGAAAGGCCGTATAGGCGCCCATGGCCTTCTCCTGCAGCTCCCGGATCCACGGCGCGAGCCCGAACATCCGGATGTCCTTGGCCGATGCGGGATCGGAGGAGCACCTTGAGAGATAGGCGAGATGTCCGTCCAGTACGCCCTCCTCCTCCCGGTGCCGGTATCCCCACTCGTTGAGCTGGCGGCCGATCCCGTAGCTGATGGCGGCGGTGATGAGGATCACGATCATCAGGACGGGCTGCACCGAGGACAGCAGCACCACGTAGATTCCAAAGCCCAGCAGGTTTTGCACCAGCTCCGTGAGGGTGGTCCACACCGCCTCGGTGGCCGCCGCGTTGGAGCTCGTGGCCATGAGGCAGCGGGACTCCAGCGTTTGAAATTTCTCCTCAAAGAGGTTGGGGTATGAGGTGGTGGCGGCCTTGTGGTTCAGCTGGGCGATGAGCTCGGAGCGCACGGAGATCCTGCCGAAGAGGGTGTTTTCCTGCACATAGGCCTGCAGGGCAGACACCGCCATCAGGGCCAGGACAAAGAGTGCAATGGTGCCGAGAAGCGCCGAGACAGACACCTGCCGCTCCACCGCCGAGAGAATGGTGGGGGGAAGGTACAGATTCAGAAGGTTCAGGACCACGTTGGCGCTTGCGAGGAGAAGGCTCAGCAGGATCACCTTCTTCTCCCCAGTGGTCCAGGCCAGCTTTGCCATGAAGAGGACGTTCTGGCCCATGTTGTATTTCGGCTTGGTGTGTTGCTTGTCTTTCATGGCAAATCCAACCTTTCTCAGGGGACGCTTGCCCTGGGGGCCCGCACCCGGTGCGGGCCCCCCAGGGGGTCTTCTCAGAGCTTATCCAGGTTCAGGTCCCCGCTGAAGCTCTGCATGCGGTACACCGGGCCGTCCCCGCGGCCGTACTTGAACTGGCCGTGCTTGCCGGAGAGAATGCCCTCGAAGAACTCCGAGGAGAACTCGCCGCTCATGCTGCGAAACTCCACCACAAAGGGCCCCTCATCCGGGATTGTGACATCCACGTCCCCGGACTTGGTGTTCAGGTTCATGGCGCCTGGGAGCAGGGTGGACTGCAGCGAGATGTCCCCGCTGGCGGTGGAGCAGCTGACACTGCCTGTGCTGCCATCGATGTCCAGATCCCCGGAGGCGGTGCTGGCCTTCAGGTCCCCATAGGCGCCATCCAGCCGCACATCCCCGGACACGGAGCTGCAGTTTGCCGCCTCGGCGTTGGCGGTGAAGTCCACATCCCCGGAGACGGAGGCCAATTTCAGCAGCTTGCACTCCGAGATGTGGCCCTCCACGTCCCCGGAGACAGAGCTCAACTCCACCAGGTCTGCCGCCGTCTCCAGCTCCAGGGAGATGTCCCCGTTGACGGTGACGGCCCGGACGGCGTTCCAGTTGTGCTTTGGCAGGATGAGCTCCACATTAGGGTTCTGCCAGCCCCGCCGGCGCATGATGTCGTTGACGGAGGAGCTGCTGTTGCGAATGGTGAGCACCCCGTTTTGGGATACTACACTCAGCTTATCGATGTCCCCGCCGATCACCACATCGCTCTCCTGGAAGTCCGCGTTCTCCGAGATCTCGATGTCCCCGCTCACCTCCACATCGATGGTGTGCAGGAGCCCGTCCACCATGACGTTGCCGTCCTCCTGGAAGTCCACCTTGCAGGTGTCTGAGGTGAACTTCGGGGTGCCCTTGTGGGAGGTCCACTTCTTCTTGAGCTCCTCCTCCAGCTTCGGCTTTGCCGACTCCAGGGAGGCCTGTACCAGCTCCTCCGCCTCGTCCCCGGTGATGCCGTGCTCCTCCAGGTTCTTGCGAAGGGCGTCCTCCTTCTCCTGCAGCAGCTGCTCCAGCTCCGCCTCCCACGGTGGGCTGACCGGCTCCTCTCCGTTGTTGTGTACCGTTACAGACACGCTGCCCTTGGGGGACCGATAGGTGTATCCGCCGGGCTGCTTGGCCTGCTCGCCGATGTCCGAGATGGTGGTCTGGGCGTTTTTCATGGCGTTCTTGGCGGTCTCAAAGGCCTCGTTGATCACGGTGCCCACCGTGTTCATGAGGCCGTCCAGGTTGCTCACGAAGGAGCTCCAGCCGGGGTTGGAGGAGAAATTGGTGTAGTAGAAGTTGGGGTCCTGCTTCTGGTCCTCCGGGTTGGGGATGGACTCCTCCGGGCCCAGGCTGTTGAGGTACTCCACCAGCTCCGCCGTATCCCCCAGATCGTCCATGGCGGTGCGGTATGCCGTCTCGCTGTCCACCCCAGAGCCCACCAGGTCCTCGTACCGGGCCAGCAGATTCTGTGCCAGCTCCTCGATGAGCTCGCTCTTGGCAGGGGTGTCCGGTGCGCCCATCAGTTTGGCGCCGATGTCCCGCTGCATTCTCTCCTGAATGTTGTCCATGTTCAGTCCTCCTCCAAGTTGATCAGTGCGTCTAATAAGGCGCGGGTGTCCTCCCATTCCCGGCGTCCCTCTTCCCAGGCCGTCCGGCCGTCCTGGGTGATGGAGTAGTATCTGCGCCGGGCACCGGGTCCGTCTTCTCCCCAGTACGAGGTGATGAGACCGGCCTGCTCCAGCCGCTTGAAGGCCGTGTAGAGCGTGGCCTCCTTGAAGCCGTATGCGCCGCCGGTGCGGTCCTGAATATTTTTGTTGATTTCATACCCGTAGTTGTCCCCGCGGAGCAATTGTGTTAGAATGATGGTGTCCGTGTGCCCCCGCAGGGTATCTGCCGATATGGACATTGGCGTGTCTCCTTTCCTTTTTGGGAGTGCGGGAACCTGCACCGGGATCCTCCGCCGGACCGGACGGCGGGGTGATGTATCTCACGATAGGGAGATACATCAGCTGGTGAGGTACCTGGTGGTGCTATGATACACCGAGATACTTCACCTGTCAAGGTACTTCGGCAGAAAATTTACAAGAAATTTTTGGGCTGCTCTGCGGCCCCGAAGAAAGGTTGGTAAAAGACATGAGTGAGTGCACCCACGACTGCTCCACTTGCGGGCAGAACTGTGCAGACCGGCAGGAGCCTGAGGACTTCCGCAAGCCCTGCAACCCCCTGTCCAGCATCAAGAAGGTAATCGCCGTGATCAGCGGCAAGGGCGGCGTTGGCAAGTCCGCTGTGACCTGCACCCTGGCAGCCGCCATGGCCAAACGGGGGAAGAAGGTTGGTATCCTGGATGCCGACATCACGGGACCCTCCGTACCCCGGGCCTTTGGCATCGCCCGCCACGCAGAGGGCAGCGAGCTGGGGATCTATCCCGCTGTGACCGATGGCGGCATCGAGATCATCAGCCTGAACCTGCTGGTGGAGCGGGAGACCGATCCGGTGGTATGGCGCGGACCTGTGATCGCCGGGGCGGTGGAACAGTTCTGGACCGATGTCATCTGGGGTGACCTGGACTACCTGTTCGTGGATATGCCTCCGGGAACCGGCGATGTGCCCCTCACCGTGTTCCAGTCCCTGCCGGTGGACGGGGTGATCGTGGTAACGGCGCCCCAGACTTTGGTGGGCATGATTGTGACCAAGGCCGTGAAGATGGCTGAGATGATGGAGATCCCGGTGTTGGGTCTCGTGGAGAACTACAGCTACTATGTGTGCCCGGACTGCGGCAAAGAGCTTGCCATCTTCGGCGAGAGCACCATCGACTCCCTGGGCGCCATTCTGTCTCTGCCCGTGATGGCAAAGCTGCCCATCGACCCCGCTCTGGCCAGAGCAGTGGACGAGGGCAAGATCGAGACCTATGAGCCCAACCCGATGATGGGTGTGGCCGCGGAGCTGGACAAGGAGTAGGGCAGGGCGGGGAGCTGCCTGAAAGAACTACAAGAGAGATGAAAAGGCAAGGCGCCGGAGAGGGATCTCCGGCGCCTTGCAGTATCTGGGGAGTGATCTGCTTATACTCTGAAGGATGATATACGTAAACCTGCTTTTGTTGTATTGATCAACAAATTCGAGACCATTCTATCCCATCTTAACCTGAACGATGGGCGGCTCATTCCCCGTCTGTTTCATCTACTTCCTCTTCCTTCCACGGGAGGATGTTCTTAGCTACCTCCCTATCGTACTCCACGATATAGTTCTCAGCATACGGGAGGAGTATTTTGAAATTCTTCCGCAGTAACAGGGCTTTTTTTGTCGCTGAGGTTAGCAGACCTGCCCATCTGGATAGCTCTGAGAATGAACTCATGTTCAATCTCTCCTCGCCTCACTTCCTCGGGATCCCGAGTAATGGAGTATATGACTGCCATAGTGAGTTCCACCTCTGGTCTGTTCTTTTGAATAGAATTGTTGAGCCAGTTGTTGCTGGCACAGATTGTATGGCCTTGAAAATGCTTGTACAGGGGTAGCTGATGTACACTATACAGTAGCACTTTGCTGCATAAGACGCAAACATTATCTTTAGCAGCGCGTGTATTTTGCCCCTTATTTACACTTAGTTTGAAACAAATCGGAAGGAGACGGGAGGTTGCGAAGCCTAAGAGAAAGCACCGTAGGCCAGCCGTGTTTTCCAAACCAAAAAAAGACAATGTCCACAACTAAAATGAACAGCATTTAAAGTTCTCAAAAGATAGTGGAGATTCCAAAAATGGAATTGTGGGCCTGCTATGCGCAGGTAAATTCAGATCTTCCTCGGGCGGGCCCACGGGGTGGATCAGGTATTAGGTTATGCAGATGGTTAGGGAGCTAGTGGTCAGTAGGATCCAGAGAGTAAGGTCTTAGCGGCCAGCCAATTTGACGATGATGCGGGTCCATGTCCTACAATTGGGAGGCAACGAGCCTACACTTTCAAGGTATCTATCAAGCCCTGGCGCTAAGTCCCAGGGGACGAATGAGGCAGCGGGTACAGGACAGGCTGGCCCAGATGCGGTCTATGCGGGTGATGGGGATCCGAGCGACCGTAGACTTTCTGGATGACGAAAGCGGCGCTTCGGATGCGGAGGACTGTGAGTTGGTATGGATTGGGCATTTTGCCCAGGGCGAGGACATGATTCCCAGGAAATTTTTTGCTGCCCCATTGGTGTGGAAGTGATATAATGTGGCACTCCCTGGGACCCGTTGACAGGGTGCGCCAGGCTCGCATATACGAAAAGATGCTGGGATAATTTACTATCTCGAAGGAACAGCCGAGTACGGCGTCGCTCCTGAAAATTTCACCAATAAAATTAGAGGCAGTGCTGTTGATAGTCCAAACCCGACATTAAGCAGCATTTGATTGCGCAGTTAATCGACAATTCAACTTGGT
>CANRFN010000064.1 GCA_947629915.1 uncultured Oscillospiraceae bacterium
GCATCGGGGGTAACCCCCCTGGGGGATACTGGGTGGCTAGTGTCGGTTCCAATCAACAAATTTGACGAATATCACCATCCAAAATGATTTCTTCGGCAACCGGATTCTTAGTATATGTTTTCAGGCCACCGTCTCGGAGTGAAATCGACTCTAAACCATTCATCTCATCTTGGACTTCATAGAGGCTAAAGACACGAGAGTTCTTAAATGGTGCAAGGAGAGCACCTGCCTCAGGTCCTCCAAAAATCCAGAGGACCCCCTCTTTTGCCCGGTTATCCACATATTCCAAACCATGTGCGGACAAATACCGCAGTAGAGGGTCTTCTCCTACAGGGATGGCTGCTGTACTATCCTCAAACCACGAACTCCAACTCTCCATTGCATAGATGGAATAGCGGACATATCGTATCTGAAGCGATTTGTACGGGATACCACAGCACCGCATAAGCAGCTTCAGTCTACGTATCTGATCAGCACCGTTTCCGCAACCCTCCACAAACAAGTCATCCGAAATGCGCATTGGCTTCACCAAGCGTTTGGAGGCCTTCTCCCCGAAAAAGAGCCGCAGTCCGCCATCTTTCAGTTCTCGAAAAAACTGAGACATGTCTTCATAGAGTGCTAGGCAAACCAATAAGAATACTTGGCTCCATTTTCTAACAAGATGAAATTGATTGTAAAACATCAGTGAGATTGGTCGCGTAAAATTAAGGTTGACTTTCTCATTGAGGTCCAACAGGTATTCTTTCAGTTTGCCGCCTAATCCGCTTCTGTTCTTTGCCTGGTCATCGGCATTCTCCACCACCCGATCGGTTACTTTACCTTGCCCTATTGCCTCTACGAGAATGTCTTCGAAAGCGGAGCGGTCTATGTAATACATCTTTGCCATGTCTGAGAACAGCTTCGAACTATGGCCAATATGCTCTCCTCGCTTACGCAGAACACCTTGCATATTCAAAAGCTGCATCTCCACGCCGTTCACATTTCGGTATATTTCGTCAATCTCGATTCCTTGCTCTACTGCACGCTGCCGCAACTTTTTAGATAGTTCTGCCACGGCTTGCACACGGTCTATACTGCCGCTGTCCACACGAATGCATGCATCGATAAGAAGAGCTGTCTCGTATTTATCCCATGGAATGCGCAGCGCCATATGAAGCTCCTTCCCATGCCGACCCGTTTTTCTCCCCCCAACAGCAGGCTAACTACCTTATCTAAGTATCTGCATATTCCGCAGAATATTCACCTCAGAATGCCTTATTGTGCTAATGCGGAGCATTAGCACAGACAGCAGGCCTGCTGTCTGGTTATTTATTTATTATGTTTTCTATCAGGCTCTTACACCCAGTTGGTGTGGCAACGCGCAAAAGATTTAAAATAGCTATTACATTTCTATCCACGCATTGTACAATAAGTCAGATAATAATTATGAGCTTTCTCTCTGAGCCCATCGCGTATACTTTTCGCTTCGGAGTCTCGCAAGTAAATTTATATCAATACCAAAACACTCATTCACGACCAGCTTGAGTGTAGCACAATGGCATATAAAACGCAAGAAAAAACAGCCCAAGCAGTATCATTTTTCTATACCGCCGAGCTGAAGTCAATGGACAAGCGCGACCAGTAATGCACTTTCCGAGTAGGTGTCGCCCACAACCGACACCTCACGTTCCCTTCATTGGCAATTTATCCCGCATACGCTTTACCAAGCTTAAATAATCACCATGTCGTCAGGAAATCAATCCGCAGTTGTGATGTTGTGGTATTTTGAACCAGTTATACCCATATAAAGTTTAACTCTTCAATTCAATCAATTGTCGGCAACGCGGTGACTTGTGTGAAATTGGAGAACAAGGGCAAGACCATTGTGGCCCTGCTGCCGGACACCGGAGACCGCTATCTCTCCACCCCGCTGTTCGCAGACTGAGCACGAACAACCCCCTATCACTGAAAAGGGGCCACCCATCCCGGGAGGCCCCTTCTGAGGTGAATTCACCCGGCTTCATTGCCAGGCAGTGCGCTGATTTCTCGTAGATCCAGACCGTGCGGCTCACTTGTCCAACTTTACGGTCTGCTTCATAGCCACCGAGCACGCCAAATCACCCAGGACGTTGCAGCAGGTGGCGCCCATGTCGCAGAGGGTGTTGATGCTGATGTACACGCCCATGACACCACTGGGCAGCCCAGCGATGGTGGCCAGGGCTGCAAAGGAGGCGATGGCGCCGCCGGGAACACCGGGAGTACCGATGCTGAGCAGGGTGTTGCTGAGCAGGACGATCACCATCATGCTCAGGCTCACCTCTACCCCGCAGGCGTTGGCAAAGAAGACGATCATAAAAGACATGAGGATGGACACGGCATCCATGTTGATGGTGGCACCCAGAGGAAGGGCCAGAGAAGAGATCTCATTGGGGACCTCCAACTCATCCGCGCAGCGCTTGCTGATGGGCAGCGTGGCGCTGGAGGAACAGGTGCCGAAGGCATTCAGAGCGGCGGGCATGATGGTCAGGAAGAACTTCCGGATGCCGCACTTGCCCACGAGCTTTACCATGCCACCGTACACCACAAATGCGTACAGGTACATGGTGACATACAACGCGATCAGCACACCTGCCAGGGCCACAATGGTCTCGGTGCCGTTGGAATAGACCACACCCGCGATGGAGCAGAAGACGCCCACCGGGGTGAAGTTCATCACCACGCTGATGATCTTGATGGAGATGTCGTTGATGGACTCCACCACCGCCACAAAGGGCTTTGCCTTGTCCTTCAAGGTGAGGCAGGTGATGCCTACGATGATGGCAAAGACCAGCACTTGCAGCATGTTGCCGTTTGTAAAGGCGGCCACGGGGTTAGCTGGAATCAGGTTCCGGACGGTGTCCAAAAGGCTGGTGAACTGGGTGGCCTCAACGCCGCCCTCTGCCATCTCGATCACAACACCTTTGCCCAAGCCCAGCGCCCGGGGCAGGAATAGACCCAAAAGGCTGGCCAGAAGCGTGGTGCAGACGTAGTAGATCACGGTCTGTACGCCGACGCGGCCGGTGGCGGAGATGCTGCCGATGTCTTTGATGCCAACGATCAGGCTGCAGAAGACCAGGGGGTAGATCATCATCTGCAGGGCGTTCATGTAGATGCCGCTGATGAGCTGGATCACGGGCAGCAGGAACTCATACCGTCCGGGCATGAGCAGACCGAACACGATGCCCAGGATCAGGCCCAGGAAGATGAACAGAGTGATATTGAGGCTGGATGCCTTTTTCGCGCTGGATGCTTTACTCATATGTGTGGATACCTCCATTGTCCGGCAGGAAGATGGCGCCCCTCATCGGGCGGATGTGCGGAGAAACGCCGGTTCAAGCAAGAAAAATACCACTTTAGTAGGATAAAGTCAATCAGTTTCCTACTATTTCGGTAGTTTTCTGGAAAATGGGTTGAGATTCCACTGGAAGCGAGCCCGATTTTGTGAAGATACACAGCGCAGGGGCCGCATGGTTGGATACGCCCCCTGGCGCAATGGAAAGGGAGGATAAATGGCATGGCCAAAAAGACAAACAAGTTTCAGAGCTACAGACTGGCAACCCAAGCAGTCCACACCGGGACGGACTACGATGAGGGGACGGGGGCGGTGAGGAGACCGCTGCACATGGCCAACAGCTACAAGCTGCCGGACGATCTGTCTCAAGTCAACTACTCGTCCACGGATCTGCTGATGTATGCCCGCAACGGAAATCCGAACCAGCACTGGCTGGAGGAGAAAATCGCGGCGCTGCACGAGGCAGACGATGCCATCGTATTGGCCAGCGGCGTGGCGGCGCTCCATGCGCTTTTCTGGACGCTTCTGAAAGCCGGAGATCGCGTCATCTATCCCAAGGTGAGCTATATGGCGGTCTACCGGATGTTCCACGAGCTGTTCAACCACAAGTTTGGCGTGGAGACCGTCATGGTGGATATGACCGATTTATCAGAGGTCCGAAAGGCGATCACCCCGGGAACGCGGCTTGTCCATATCGAGACGCCGGACAACCCCACCGTTGGCGTCACAGACATCGAGGCGATTGCAAAGATCGCCCATGAAAACGGAGCAGTTCTCTCCGTAGACAACACCTTTGCCTCCCCGTACAACCAAAAGCCATTGCAGCTCGGCGCAGACTTTGTGGTGGAGGCGCTCACCAAGTTTATCAATGGCCACGGAGATGCCCAGGGCGGCGCCATCCTCTCCAACGACCTGGAGACGATTGATCGGATCCGCTATGAGGCCCAGGTCAATGTGGGCTCCGTGATCAGTCCATTCAACGCCTGGCAGATCTTCCGGGGTGCAGTAACATTCCCGCTCCGGATGAAGCGGATCAACGAGTCCACACAGAGGATTGCCGAGTGGCTGGAGGGGCGAGAGAACGTCACCTTCGTGGCATACCCTGGGCTTCCCAGCAACCCCGGATACGAGCTCGCCAAACGCCAGATGAAAAACGGCTACGGCGGCGTGATCTCCTTCGGCCTGGATACGGACGACAAGACCGTGGAGCGGTTTTGCGCTGCATTAAAGGTCATCACCTTTGCCGTGTCTCTCGGACACGATGAGAGTCTGATCTTCCCACAGCCCAGCTACGATGAGCGCATCCACCTCTACCCTGAGAAATTCAGACGGGGCTTCATCCGCTTCAGCGTTGGGTTGGAAGAGCCGGAGGACATCATAGCCGACTTGGATCAGGCTTTGCGAGCGGTTGGGCTGTAAAGGGCAGCCTGGGAGGGATTGTCCTGGACAAGCCATCGATACTGCTGCGATACCGGCAGCAGGAAACAGCGCCTGCATTCCCTCGATCAGTCTATCCATTCCTTGATACAAAAGTACCGTAAAGGAGTTTTGCTTTGCAGGCAAGTTGCTTGTTTCCGGCCGTGATACCGGGCGCCTTGAGCAAATTCCCGCGATAATTGCCCCACACTGAGGCATTTTCCTTTCCTCCCATCCTGCAAGCCACCCGGGAACGCCCGTTCCCGGGTGGCTTGCTCTCTTTTCATACCCTACAGGGCGAATTTTGCGGGAAAAGCGCTGGTTCTGTCCCATTTTGCCGATTTCAGTTAGTAATATCGCCTAATATAAAGGCCTGAATAATACAATTTGGATTCGTTGGCACACCTTCAGAGCACCGTTCTCTGCCCCGCTCCGAGGCATGTCCGCAATCCGCCTCAGGCCGTCTCCGGAATGCAACGCCCCGCCAGCCCCATTGCACGCAAAAGGCCCCCGGAAAGTTGGAAAACGCGGCCCCAAAAAGAATGCAATTCTCTGTTGTTTTATCCCAAAATCTGCGGTACAATACCAGAAACGAAGCCTATTGCAGAGGAGGGACCCCGCCCATGCGGCATATCGCCATTGTAGAGGATGAGAAGGAGTGCTCCCGGCAGATCGAGGAGTACCTGGCCCGGTATGCCCGAGAGACCGGAGAGAAATTTGAGCACCGCACCTTCGATGACGGCAAGCACATCGTCCGGGACTACCCGGAGGACCTGGACATCATCTTCATGGACATCCAGATGGCGGAGATGGATGGCATGTCCACGGCAGAGGAGATCCGCAAGAAAGACAGCTCGGTGGTGATCATCTTCATCACCGGCCTCGCCTCCTATGCCGTCCGGGGCTACGCGGTGGACGCCATGGGGTATCTCGTGAAACCGGTGTCCTATGCGGTGTTCTCCCAGTGTCTGGACCGGGTGCTCTCCAAGCTGCAGAAGCGCAAGAGCCGCAATATCCTGGTGAACGGGCGAAATGAGACGGTCAAGGTCAACAGCGGGGACATCCTGTATGTAGAGGTGGAGGACCACAGCCTCATCTACCACACCCTGCAGGGAGACATCCGGGCGTCCGGCGCCATCCGGGACGCGGAGGAGTCCCTGTCCGGGATCTCCTTCTTCCGCTGCAACAAGGGGTATCTGGTGAACCTGGCCTACGTGGACCAGATCATCAAGGACGATGCGGTGATCCGCGGGGAGCGCCTCCAGGTGAGCCGGTCCAAGAAAAAGGCCTTCCTGGACGCCCTGAACCGGTATATCAACGAGGCGGAGTGACCATGAGCAGCGAACTGCAGAACATCCCGCCGCTCTGGACCGCGGTTTTTCACTGGCTGGCCCTGCTGCTGTACATCAGCCTGCTGCCGAAGAGGCGGACGGTACCGCAAATGGTCCTGATATCGGTGGTATTCCTGGCCGTCATGGTCCCGTACAGCGTGCTCATCGCCCCCATAGACGGCACCCTTTTCAACCTGGGCATGGCCCTTTTTGCAGGAATCACCTTTCTCCCGTTTCTCCTCTTCACCTCTGGCGGCCTCACCAACCACGTCTATTACTGCGCCCGGGCTTTCATTCTGGCGGGCTTCACCGTCTCCCTGGCCTGGCAGCTCTACAGCTACTACAGCCGCTCCATAGACCTGTTGGCCCACCCCGCCGCCGAGGCAATCTTCATGCTGGTACTGGCCGCCGCCATCTACGCCATCATGTTCGGGCTGGAGGAGATCCACCGCAAGGAGATGCAGGAGTTGGTGGTCTCCCAGGGGGCCTGTGTCGGGGCCACAGTGATCGCCGTCATCAACTACATCCTCAGCAGCCTGAGCTACACCGCCATAGACAGCCCCTTCACCACCCATATTGAGGCGGAGGCCTTCAACATCCGCACCCTGGTCTATCTGGGCGGGGTGGCTATGCTGTATGCATACCACCTCCAGCTCTGCAACGCGTACACCCGCCAGGAGCTCCGCTCTCTGGAGAGCGTGCTGGAGATGCAGTACTTTAACTACCAGCGGAGCCAGGACTCCATCGACATGGTGAACCGCAAGTATCACGATCTGAAGCACCAGATCACGGTGCTCCGCTCCGAGATTGAGGAGGCCCAGAAACTGGAGTGTCTGGACCAGATCGAGCACGAGATCCGCCTGTACGAGACCCAAAACCAGACAGGGAACAAGGTGCTGGACGCCATTGTAACCAGCAAGAGCGCATACTGTCTGGAGCACGGCATCGTCTTCACCTGCGTGGCGGACGGCGCGGCTCTGGACTTTCTCACCCTGGAGGAGGTGAGCGCCCTCTTCGGAAACGCCATGGACAACGCCATCGAGGCAGTGTGGCGTCTCGAAGACCCGGACCAGCGGATCATCAACCTGTCTGTGTCTCAAAAGAAGGGCTTTCTCCGGATTCGGGTGGAGAACCGCTGCATCCCAGATTTGATCGTGAAAAAAGGGCTCCCCGCCACCAGCAAGGAGGACACAGGTCTCCACGGCTATGGCCTCAAGAGCATCAAGGCCACGGCAGAGAAGTACGGCGGGTCCGTGACCTGCAGCGCAGAGGACGGCTGGTTCACCCTGGGCATCCTGATCCCACGCCCTGCCACGGAAGCTGTTCAACAGGCGGGCACCACCTGATCCCATCCCACCCAAGTTGGCCTACCTAACACGTTCAAAACCGGAATTTCGGCATGTTGCTGAAATTCCGGTTTTCTTTTTTGTGCAAATTCACAGCCCGAAAACGGATTCCGGGCCCAATTCAACGGATTCCGCAAAACCCATGGACAAGAAATCGTGTTTCTGATACAGTATCGCCAAATTTCCCGGAGGAATTCACCCGCCATTTGTTATATTGTGGTAAGTAAAGCTGCCCAACGGATTATCACCGCCCCGGGAAAAACGGCGGAAAAGCGGCATTTCTCCCGGGCCCGGCAAAATTGGTTGTGGATTTTTCCTGATGGCATCGCGCCATCGGGTGAATCAAAAAGAAGAAAGAAGGAAGAGAAATGGCCAAAGAGAACCAGGGGATCTGGGGCAACCCGCTGCTCAGTTCCAAAGTGAAATCCCCTAACGTAAAGCCGCCGGAGATGCTGATCGGCTACTTGGTCGGCCCATTCGGCGCACTGCTGTCCTCAGGAATCTTTACAAGCTTCCTGAACAAGTACTTCACAGACGTGCTGCTGCTGGACACCGCATTCCTGTCCGGCCTGCAGCTGGTCTCCACCATCTTCATCGTGGCGGCCAACCTGATCGTGGGCCAGCTCATCGAGCGCACCCACACCATGGCCGGCAAAGCCCGTCCGTGGATCCTGCTCTCCGCACTCACCCTGTCCGTTGCCAGCCTGCTGATGTTCGTGGTCCCGTTCCAGGGCACCGCCAAGCTGGTCTGGATCGCCATCGCGTTCAACCTCTACTACGCCGTGGCCTACCCCATCTACAACACCGCCAACTCCACCATGGTCCCCGTCTCCACCCGGGACAGCGGTCAGCGTGCCACCTTGGCCTCCTTCACCAACATCGCAGGCCTGGGCGTCATGGGCGTGGGCTCCATGATCTTCCCGGTGCTGGTGTCCAATGTGATGGGCACCTCCCAGAACATGTGGTTCCTGGTGATGCTGGGCGTGGCCATCTTCACCGCACTCACCATCTTCCTGCAGTTCCAGTTCACCCGTGAGCGCGTCACGGAGGAGCTGGCCGGCAGCGCAAGCGCCGAGCAGGCTCCCGGCGCCCCGTCCATCGGCGATCAGCTGAAGGCGGTAACCAGCGAGAAGTGGTGGTGGATCGTCATCGTATTCTACCTCCTCTTCCAGGGCAGCGGCGCCATGAAGAACGGCTCCATGAGCTACTTCTGCCAGTGGGTGGTAGACAGCTCCGGTTTCGGCGGAGACTACGGCGCTGTCCAGTCCCTTCTGGCCATCCTGGGCGCCATCCCCATGGCGGTAGCCGCCGCGGTGGTAGTCCCCCTGGCCAATAAGTTCGGCAAGCGGATCGTGGTATTCGTGGGCATGGTGATGGGCGTTGTAGGCGGCATCATCGCCGGTATGGGCGGCGGCGCCATCGTACCCACCGCCATCGGCGTGGCCCTGAAGTGCCTGGGCTCCTCCCCGGCGGCCTACCTGATCCTGGCCATGCTGGCCGATGTCATCGACCACATCGAATTTAAGTCCGGCATCCGCACCGATGGTCTCACCATGTCCATCTACAGCTCCATCATGGTGGCCGTGACCCCCGTGTGCAATGCCATCTTCATGGCCATGCTGGGCGCCACCGGCTATCAGGCACCCCCTGAGGACGCCGCTGCCGCCGCTGCCATGACCCAGAACGTAAACGTCCAGGTGGCCATCGGCGTGAGCTACATCTGGATTGAGACCGTGGCATATGCCCTCTGCGCCCTTCTCATGCTGGTCTGGACAGTGGAGAAGAACCTGCCCGAGGAGCAGAAGGCCATCGCCGCCCGCAAGAAGTAACTCCCGGATTCTGGAGCCCCTCGGCTCTTGATCATAGCACGAAGAAGAAGAAGAATGAGGAGGAGTACCATGAAAGGCAACAAACGCGCCTCCCAGAGAGTCTGGCGCGGTCTCGCATCCCTGTGTGCATGCGTCACGACCGTGGCTCTGGTTGGCACCAACATCGTCAATGGATTCCGCACGGACATCGACAAGTTCCTCGGCACGTCCAGCACCAAGGTCATCACCGAGAACGCAGACCCCAGCGAAATCTACACCTACCAGTCCGATTACACCAGCACCACCGATCTCGTAAAGGCCATCGCCGATGTGGCAGAGCGTATGAGCGAAGAGGGCACCGTCCTTCTGAAGAACAACGGCGCCCTGCCTCTCAGCGCAGACGAGAAGGGCAAGATCTCCCTCTTGGGCTTCTCCAGCTACAACCCCGTAATGGGCGGCATCATGGGCTCCAGCCTCACCGCCAACCACGGCACCGATGCGGACACCGTGAACTTCGTAGAGGCCCTGAAGGCCCGCGGCTTCACCTATAACCCGGACCTGGAGACCCTGTACAAGGGTCTGGAGTCCTCCTATGTCACGGAGGTGGCCAGTTGGGGCGGCACCATCACATACAACACCATCACCGCCCCCGCCAACTCGGATGGCAGCTTCTTCACCAGCAAGGAGCCCTCTCAGTCCGCCCTGAACGGCGCCAACGCGGGATGGAAGGACACCATGAACAACTACAACGTCATGATCGTCACCATCGCCCGCGCCGGCTCTGAGAACGCCAACTACACCCCGGGCACCGCCGGTGTGGACCCGTCCCAGAACCTGAACCAGACAGATCCTCTGGGCCTCAGCGATGACGAGCGGGATCTGATCCAGGCCGCCATCGACGCCAAGGCCTCCAACGGCGGCAAGGTCATCGTGCTGTTGAACAACGCCAGCGCCATGGAGATCCAGGAGCTGGCGGACAACGAGGGCATCGATGCCATGCTGCAGATCGGTCTGCCCGGCGGCTACGGCTTCTACGGCGTCTGCGACATCCTGGACGGCACCGTGAACCCCTCCGGCCACCTCACAGACACCTATGCCGTGGACAACGAGCTCAGCCCCGCCGCCCAGAACTACGGCTTCCTGATGTGGGCCAATGCCCAGCCCGAACTCAACATCAACAGCGCCATCGTAGAGGCCGAGGGCATCTACACCGGCTACAAGTACTATGAGACCCGCTATGCGGACTGCGTCCTGGGCCAGGGCAACGCCGGCTCCAACGTGGGCAGCATCAATGGCGGCTGGACCTACGCCAATGAAGTCACCTACCCGTTTGGCTACGGTCTCAGCTACACCACCTTCACCCAGAAGCTGGAGTCCATCTCCGTGGACACCGCCGCCCAGACCGTGACCGCCACCGTGACCGTGACCAACACCGGCTCCGTGGCCGGCAAGGATGCGGTCCAGCTCTACCTCTCCGCCCCCTACACCGACTACGACAAGCAGAACGGCGTGGAGAAGGCGGCCATCTCCCTCATCGACTACGGCAAGACCGGCGTCATCGAGCCCGGCGCCTCTGAGACCGTGACCCTCACCGCAGATCTCCTCTATGCCGCCTCCTGGGATTCCAATGCCAACGGCGGCAAGGGCGGCTACATCATGGATGACGGCACCTACTACTTCTCCGTGGGCGACTCCCACACCGCATTGAACAACGTTCTGGCCGCCCAGGGCTTCTCCAGCGCCAATGGCATGACCGCAGATGGCGATGCCTCCAACGTGCAGACCTGGACCCTGGACGCCATGGACACCAGCACCTTCGCCAAGTCCGATAACGGCACCGATGTGGTGAATCAGCTCCAGGATCTGGACCTGAACCACTGGATGCCGGACACCGTGACCTATCTCACCCGGGCAGACTGGGAGGGCACCTTCCCCAAGACCTACAGCAATCTCACCGCCACCGATGAGATGATGACCATCATGAAGAACGACAACTATCAGATGCAGAACAGCGGCTCTGATGTGGTCTTCGGCGCGGAGAACAGCATGACCCTGGCCAACCTGAAGGGCGTTACAGACATCAACGACCCCAACTGGGATAAGCTGATGGATCAGATCACCCTGGAGGAGTGCATGATCCGCACCGGCTTCGGCGGCACCTCCACCAAGATCATCGAGTCCATCATGTCCCCTGAGACCATCCAGAACGATGGCCCCAACGGCATCTACTCCTATCCTCTGTCCCAGTACGCCAACACCGATAAGTCCACCGGAGACCCCTGCGCCATCGATGCCAACGACCCCAACGGCTCCTACATGGGCGGCGTGATGTGCAACGAGACCGTAGTGGCCCAGACCTTCAACAAGGACCTGGCTGAGGAGTACGGCAAGGTGATGGGCAACTTCTCCCTGTGGTCCAACCTCACCATCTGGTGGGGCATCGGCGTGAACCTGCACCGCTGCCCGTACAACGCCCGCAACCACGAGTACTACTCCGAGGATCCAGTCCTCTCCGCCCTCCAGGGTGCAGCCACCGTGGCAGGTGCCCAGCAGTACGGCGTGATCGCAGCTCCCAAGCACATCGCCTTTAACGACTCCGAGTGCAACCGCACCGGCGTGGCCACCTTCATGACAGAGCAGAAGGCCCGCGAGGGCGAGCTCCGGGCCATGCAGGCCTCCATCGAGGATGCACACGCTCTCGGCGCCATGAGCGCATACAACCGGGCCGGCGTGTACACCGACAACGCCCATCCCACCCTGCTCAAGAACATCGTCCGCGGCGAGTGGGGCTTCCAGGGCCTCTTCAGCGAGGACTTCATCATGGATCCCAGCTACGTCACCCTGAAGGAAGCCGTCCTGAACGGCATCACCATGAGCTGCAACACCGGCGATAACTCCATGGGCGCCGTCTCCGGCTACTATGGATACTGGACCGTAGACAACGTCCAGAACGATCCCCAGCTCACCGCAGCCCTGAAGCAGGCCATGAAGTGGCAGGCATACGCCCTGGCCAACTCCAACGCCATGGACGGCTACTCCAGCAGTACCCGCGTGGAGACCGTGCGCACCTTCTACGACAACGCCCTCACCGCCGTTGAGGTAGTGTTCGCCCTGCTCACCGTGGGCTGCATCGTGATGTATGTCCGCTCCCGCAAAAAGGCCTGATTGGCAGAAAGGTTAGGTGAATCTCCATGAAGAGAAAGATTTCCGCCGGTCTCATCATCTCCTGCATCGCCGCCATCGCGGCCCTGGTGGGTGTGATCGCATACGTGGTAAATACCGGCACCAACTACTACGCCAAGATGGGCGTGGACGTCATGGTCCTGGTTCTGCTCATCGCCGGCGTGGTGTGTGAGCTCATCACCATCGTCCTGGGCATCAAGGGCACCTCCATCGTAGGGGACATTCTCCCCGTCTGCGGCTCCGTGCTGATCACAGCCGGCGCCCTGATGCTGGTAAACGCCCGCATCGCCAACCTGGCCGCCGTGTTCACCTTCGAGAACAGCGCCGCCAACATGGCAGACACCACCAGCTGCATCGTGGCCATCGCCGCCTGCGTGGTGGGCATGCTGGTGAGCATCCTGGCCTCCTTCTTTGACATCACCACCGAAGTGAAGGCCTGATCCCAATCCACAACCAGCCCGCCGCGCTCTTAGCGCGGCGGGCTGGACCCAATGCATCACTGCACAGAAGGGAGGGGATGAGCGATGAGACGGACACTCTCTGTCTTTCTGCCCTTTCTGATCCTTTTCCTTCTGTGCAGCTGTACCAGGAATGAAACATCCCCGCCCCTGGTCCAGGTGGTCCTGGAACAGGGAGAGGGCTACACAGCAGAGACCTATGTACAGACCGTCCCTGCAGGAGAAGACGCCGTCTTCCACCTGGACCTCCAGCCGGGCTGGGCAGTTACCGGCACAGACCGGGCCACCGCCCTCTATGACAGCGGTACCCTCACCCTTCCCGCAGTCCGGTACAGCACGGTGGTCCGTCCCACGGTACAGAGGGGCGTATCCATTCTGTACCACGCCAACGGCGACACCCGGTTGGACGGGGGCAATCCTGAGGAACCTATCGAAATTCCCACGCCCCAGACCCACCTCCGGCTGAACACCCCCATGGGCATCGATCTCTTTGCCCGGGAGGGGTACACCCTCATCGGCTGGAATACCCGGCCGGACGGCAGCGGAGAGTCCGTGGGCTTGGGCAGCCGAATCGCCTGGGAAGACGGCCTCACCCTCTACGCCCAATGGGCCAAGTGGACGCCGGAAGACGCATTCACCTGGGAGCCGGACGGCGCCGGGGTGCGGATCACCGGGTACAGCGGCACGGATGAGATGCTGGTGATCCCGGGCAAATTGGGCGGTCTGCCGGTGTGGGACATCGGCAAAGAAGCCTGTGCCGGGGCGAGCTGTACCGCTCTGGTGCTGCCGCCGGAGTTGAAGCGGGTGGCTGAAAACGCCTTTGCCAACACCCCCATCCAGGAGGTCTGGCTCAGCGACAGCATCGAGTCCATCACGGACTACGCCTTCACCGGCTGTACGGAGCTTCAGACCTTGCACATCAACGCCGCCGAGGCCCCGGTGTACAGCAGCTCGTACTACGCCACCTTTGCAGACAAATTTGATCGTCTCTTAAGCCTCCGGGGACAGCCCAAGCTGGTGCTGTTCTCCGGCTCCTCCGCCCGCTTTGGCTATGACTGCCCCCTCATCGCAGCAGCCTTCCCGGACTACGCCCCGGTGAACATGGGGGTGTTCGCATACACCAGCGCCACCCCACAGTTTCTCCTGCTCTTAGGCGCCATGGAGGAGGGAGATATCCTGGTCCACTCCCCCGAGTTCGACGCCGCCCAGCGGCAGTTCTGCACCCGAAGCGACCTGGAGGACAACTTCTTCTGCATGATGGAGGCCAACTACGACATGGTCTCCCGGCTGGACCTCCGGCAGTGCAGCTCCGTCTTCACCGGCCTCACCCAGTATCTCGCCGGCAAGGTTGGGATGGAGCCGCTGGACTGGAGCATCTCCCCTGCCAGCTACACGGAGGAGGGCGAGCCATCCTCCACCCCCACGTACAACGAGTACGGGGATTACTGCCTCTATCGCCCCAACGCAGCAGACGAGGGCCCGGTGTACGGCCTGCCCGTAGACTACACCGTGCGGTCCTTCCCCCAGCAGCAGTTCCTGGACCCCCTGAACGCCATGTACCAGCGCTTTCTGGACCGCGGCGTCCATGTGTACTTCACCTACGCCCCCAGAAACCGGCTGGCCCTCTCCGAAGACAGCACCCCGGAGGCCAGGGCAGAGCTGGACCAGTATTTCCGCGATCATCTCTGCGTGCCCGTGCTCTCGGACATCGAGTCCTCCCTCTGGAGCGGCATCTACCTCTCCGGCACGGACAATCACCTCTCCACCCAGGGCGTGGACATCCGCACCCGCCAGTTTATCGAGGAGCTGCAGGCGCAGTTGGAACAGGACGGGATATCCCGCTCCGCCCCGTGATGCCGCTCCAGACCATAGAACCACGAGATATCAGAGGAGGAAAATGAACCCATGAGACCCAAGACCAAGCAGGCATTCAACCCCTACATGCCCAGTTGGGAGTACGTTCCCGATGCAGAGCCCCATGTGGTGGACGGCCGTGTGTATGTGTACGGCTCCCACGATCTCTTCAACGGCCTGAACTTCTGCCTGGGAGACTACGTGTGCTGGTCTGCCCCGGTGGACGACCTGGGCAACTGGACCTACCACGGCTGCATCTACAAGAGAGAGCAGGACCCGGCGGCCCCCAAGATTCGTATGACCAACGGCCTGGCCGCCCCCGATATGGTGGTGGGCCCGGACGGCAAGTACTACCTCTATTACTTCATGGGCGGCACCAAGATGATCTCCGTGGCCCGCAGCGATGAACCCGCCGGCAAGTACGAGTTCTACGGCTACGTGAAGTACCAGGACGGCACCCCCATCGGCAAGCGGAATGAGCCCTTCCAGTTCGACCCCGGCTGCCTGAAGGATGACGATGGCCGTCTGTACCTGTATACCGGCTTTGCCTTTGGCGGCAACCCCATCCTTCTGGACGGCTCTGCCCCCACGAAAGAGGGCCCCATGTGGTTTGAGCTGGACACCAGCGACATGCTCACTGTGATCTCCGGCGATGAGCTGAACTACCTGGACGTGCTCACCGGGGACAAGGCCAAGGGCACGCCCTATGAGGAGCAACCCTTCGGCGAGGCCAGCTCCATGCGGAAGTTCGACGGCAAGTACTACTTCATCTACAGCTCTCTGAACAGCCACAACCTGTGCTACGCCGTCTCGGATAAGCCCACCAGCGGCTTCCAGTACGGCGGCGTGTTGGTGAGCTGCGGCGACATCGGCCTCCCCGGCGTACCCGATCCCAAGCACGCCCGGATGGACACCGGCAACACCCACGGCAGCTTGATCCAGCTCAACGGCCAGTACTACATCTTCTATCACCGGCACTCCAACCGGAAGCAGTCCTCCCGCCAGGGCTGCGCCGATGAGATCCAGTTTGTGGACGGCAAGTTCCTCCAGGCGGAGATGACCTCCTGCGGCCTGAACGGCGGACCGCTTGCCGGCAAGGGCGTGTATCCCGCCTACATCGCCTGCAATGTGTACGGCCGCAACGGCACCCGCTTCCTCTCCATGGTGAAATATCCTCGGGGTATGTGCCCATTCCTCACCCAGAAGGGCGGGGACCGGGACGAGGGCCCCAGCGACCAGTATGTGTCCAACTTCTGCACGGACTGCACTGTGGGCTTCAAGTACTTCGATCTCCGGGAGACCCGGGAGATCATCGTGAACCTCCAGGGCTACGGAGACGGCTGCGCCGTTACCGTGCGCACCAAGGAGCATGACGGCGAGGTTATCTGCCGGATCCCCGTGGAGACCTGCAAGACCCAGAAGGGCTTCACCGGCAAGCTGCCCGAGGGTCTCGGCGAGAAGGAGGCCCTGTACTTCTCCGTGGAGGGCAAGGGCGGCACCTTCGACTTCGTGTCCTTCGAACTGAAATAAGCTTTCTCCCTTCTCTTCCCTTGGGCCGCCGCAGTCTTCGGACTGCGGCGGCCCACTTGTCTTCCGGGGAGACACCGCCCCGAAAAAGCGAGCAGGCGCAGGAAGAGCCTCTCTGCTCTTCCTGCGCCTGCTGGATTTGGGGATCTCTATGAGCGCCTGTCTGGAGGCGGAGTTGTTCAGGGCTGTACCCAGCCGTGAGGCGTTCACTGCGCTGACATCCTCACATCAGCATCCACGCAAGAGCGCTATGCGAAGAAGCTGTCCATTGAAGCGATCCTTTCATCTCTGACATCAGTTCGTAGCTGCCACAGAAGCAGGATCACTACGACCGTCTTGCCTTCCACGCTATTCAAGGCGGCCCCCGTTTACCATAAGTGGCCTAAAATTCCCGGTCTTAGCTCTTCTAGCCTATTGATTTTTCCAGATAGGAGGTGTATACTAGCTCTCGAAAGTTCAGATTGAGTAGCAGCCACTGGGCGAATGCCATGGTGTTTGAGCACCTGGATTTCCAGAAACGCGTGCTCGAGAGGAACAAACAAAACTGCATCTTTGGAGAAAACGCAAGATCCTGGACATGGTGGAACACAACGCACATCGGAACATGATCCGCATCTCACGCATTTGTGCGTGGGGTACCAGCAGATTGGCTTTCGATGGCAGCGGGACGGTTACACGCTGTATCTCCAATGATGGGCAGAAACCTGAATCCGCAGACTTAGGTTCGCCTAACTCTGCAGTTCAGGTACAGTCTAGGACGCACCATCCGGTCACACTTCTTTTGTGTGCCGGGTGGTGAGAGTACACGGTCTCCGTTTATAGTAAAAAACCAGCAAAACCGAGTGAAGTGAGGTGTTGAAATTGAATGATCGCAAGCACATGGGGAAGGATAAGGATGGTGTGATTTTCCCCGTGGCTCCACAGCTTTCTGAGATGAGTGATAGCTACTTGGATTTTATTGAAAACATCAAAGAAAAGATCAGGACACAACGACTCACTGTCGTTGTGTCTGCTAATTCCGGTATGATCTGTCTCTATTGGATGATCGGCAAAGCAATCCTGGAAAAACAGCACGAAGAGGGCTGGGGTGCACGGGTCATCGACCGCATAGCAAAGGATCTGAAAGATGCGTTTCCGGAGATGTCCGGCTTCTCGCCCAGAAACCTCAAATATATGCGAAAGTTTGCCGAGAGCTGGTCGGACTATGAATTTGTGCAACAGGTCGTTGCACAAATTCCCTGGCGCACAAATATTCAGTTGCTGGACAAGCTGGACAACCAGGAGAGCCGTATCTGGTACGCGCAAAAGGTACTTGAGAATGGCTGGAGCAGCGCAGTCCTGGAGTTCCAGATCGAGGGCAGATTGATGGAGCGGAGCGGGAAAAGCATCAACAACTTTTCAACCACCCTTCCTCCTTCTGATTCCGACATGACCAATCAGATATTTAAGGACCCGTATCTGTTTGACTTTTTGGGGACTGATATGCCGCGGCGGGAAGTGGAAATTGAGGCGAAGTTGACGGAGCATATCCAGAAGTTCCTGCTGGAATTGGGTCAGGGTTTTGCTTTTGTTGGCCGTCAGGTCCCGTTAGAGATTGGCGGCCAAGACTTCTACATTGACCTCCTTTTCTACCACCTAAAGCTGCGTTGCTATGTGGTCGTAGAGCTGAAAATCTGCGATTTTGATCCCAGTTTTATCAGCAAACTGAGTTTTTACCAAAATGCGGTCGACGATATCCTACGTCATCCGGATGACAAGCCTACGATCGGCCTGCTACTCGTCAAAGGGAAAAACAGAACCGTTGTTGAGTATTCTTTGGCCGGTAGCCAGAACCCCATCGGCGTAGCAGAATGGAAAAACCAACTAGCCCGCATACTGCCGGAGGAGTTGAAGAGCAGCCTTCCCTCTGTTGAAGAGATCGAGAAGGAGCTTGAAGAGAAATAGCCCCGAAAAGTGCAACGGGCCGTTGCACAAATGGATGCTATGCATAGATCCTGAATCCGCAGAGTTAGGTTCTTCTAACTCTGCAGTTCAGGGACAGTCTAGGATGTACCCGCACCGTGCGATTAGGCCTTCGGGCCGGGCGGAGTCGTGCCGCCCACTAAGGCCGACAACAGCTGATCTTCGGGTGATGACTGTGTTTTATAACACAGTTTCGGCACTGAACGAAGATACACACGATCTGCCCTTACCTGCTCAATCCCCGGCAGGGTTTGCTGTTCCCTGCCGGTGGGATCTCGCGGATATCAGGCACGCTTGACAGTGTTGTTCATACGCTCGCGTTGCGGGGAAACCGAAGCTCCAGCGCTTTTGGTGCAGATGGCAGAACCGTATTTAAGTGTCTGAAGCGCAGACAACTGAACAGCAGACGTGGGTTGGGTGGTATGTGCTTCGGCGCATACCACCCAAGTGCCTTTTGAGGACAACCTCCATTGCACGGCAGATTTGAACGGCCTGCTTTCCTTGTGCAACGACATACAATGCGTGGGGAACATGGAAGGCGATACCCCATAGGGCACCGCATATACCGTGAGGCGGAGATATCTGGTCTGGATGCCATCTTCTCAGACCACCAGGTCATGGGAAAGGTCTGTGTCGACTGCCCCTTTGTCCACCAATACGGTCCATGTCTCGCCGTTCAGAGAGGCCTGCAGCAGCCACCGGGTGCGCCGTATCGCCGTGTCGATATAATTGAATCGGACCTGCTCCGACCTTTGAAACCTATTCAAACGCCATGCCGGCATTGAGTGGAAGATCCGAATTCCTGTCTAAAACCCTCTTGGCGACAGAGAGATGGCACAGTCAGGCAAAAGTTCCTGTGCTGGTCATAGAACCACACACTTTATCTCTGCAGCTACCTTCCTGCAGGAAGACCGTATCGGTAGAGATACATCAGCCCTCCGACTGAGAGAGGCACCATCCGGTCACACGTCTTTTGTGTACCGGGTGGTGAGAGTTCACGGTCTCCATATATAGCAAAAACCAGCAAAGCCGAATAAAGTGAGGTGTTGAAATTGAATGATCGCAGGCACATGGGGAAGGATAAGGATGGTGTGATTTTCCCCATAGCTCCACATCTTTCTGAAATGAGTGATAGTTACTTGAATTTTATTAAAAACATCAAAGAAAAGATCAGAAAGCAACGACTCACTGTCGTCCTGTTTGCAAATTCCGGTATGATCTGTCTCTATTGGATGATCGGCAAAGCAATCCTGGAAAAACAGCACGAAGAGGGCTGGGGTACACGGGTCATCGACCGAATGTCAAAGGATCTGAAAGATGCGTTTCCGGAGATGTCCGGCTTCTCGCCTAGAAACCTCAAATATATGCGAAAGTTTGCCGAGATCTGGCCAGACCATGAATTTGTGCAACAGGCTGTTGCACGCATTTGTTGGCCGTCAGGTCCCATTGGAGGTTGGCGGCCAAGACTTCAATATTGATCTCCTGTTCTACCGCCTAAACCTGCGTTGCTACGTGGTTATCGAACTGAAGGCCTGTGATTTTGATCCCAGTTTTGTGAGCGAGCTGAATATGTACCGAAACGTAGTGGATGACATTCTGCGCCACCCGGATGACAAGCCCACGATCGGCCTGTTGCTCGTCAAGGGCGCGAACAGGACCATCGTAGAGTATTCTTTGGCTGGTAGCCCGAACCCCATCGGCGTGGCAGAATGGGAAGACCAACTAGCCCGCATACTGCCGGAAGAGTTGAAGAGCAGCCTTCCCTCTGTTGAAGAGATCGAAAAGGAGCTTGAAGAGAAATAGCCCCGCGAAAAAGTGCAACGGGCCGTTGCACAAATGGATGCTATGCATAGATGGCACTTTTATCTCCGAACAAGCCCCATTGGGAGGCACTCCGTTGTCTCGTTATCCAAACTGCTGGTCTCTCCCCACAGCAAAGGACTGGGGTGCTGGCGATAACCCCACTGCAGAAAGTGATCTCTGATAGTGTGATCCTGTCTGCTTTCCAAATGAAACCGCAGCGCATCGTCTATGAGTGCAGAGTTCGGCAAAGGTTATTCGTCAGATTCCCCTGAAAACCAGGAAGTTTATCTTTGCTATCAGAATTGAATTTCCGAAACAGTGTTTCGGATTTTGGACGGTCTGTGCCTTTTGCGATGTCTTGGTTGAATTCTCTTTCAGCCACCTTGTATCAAAGCAGCGAAAAGCAGGAAATCTTCTTACTCATCTTGATACAATTTAATAATCACTGCAGCCTGCATGCACTGGGATGGTAAGTTCTAGGGCAGGAGGGTATGAAAGTATCAATTTATCATCTTTGGAAACGAACCAGATGAGACAGGTACCTTTTTCTCCGGAATACATGTGCTAGTCTTACCCAATGAAGCTGATGCAGTGGCTTTAGCTTTTCCTCAGCATGAACCTTCTTGATTATAAGCTCAAGAAAATACTCCCTGGCAGTTTGAAGTGTTCCAGCAAACAAGTAAAATTGCAAACATCAAACTGTAATTGTCGAGCCAAGTTGAGACAGTTGTTTGTTTGTCCCAACAAAGCTGGACGATGTTATCCGTGTTGGTTTGGACTTGGATGAGTTGGAAGTCACCCCAACAAAAATACTGTAATCTGCCACTTTGAGAAGCGAAGAAAATAAAAACCCGTCAAAAAATAATTCACGCAAAAGGAATTGACACTGAAAATTTACACTACAGATTTTGAAAATGAATTTATCTCTCTGGCTGATATCGTAAAATACCGTAACGATGATGACCCCCGGTTTGTCATCCAGAATTGGATGAGGAATCGGAATTCGATTGAATTCCTCGCATTATGGGAGGGACTTCACAATCCGAATTTTAACCGTGTGCAATTCGACACGGTTAAAGCCGAAGCAGGATTAAACCGTTTCATCATGACTCCGACAAAATGGATTCAGTAGATGAACGCTATAGGCATTGTAGTCAAATCCGGTCGCTATGGCGGTGGAACTTATGCCCATACTGATATTGCCATGTCCTTTGCCACATGGATTTCTTCGGAGTTCCAGCTCTATATTATGAAAGACTACCGGCGGTTAAAAGCTGATGAAAACAGCCGTCTATCCTTGAACTGGAACTTGAATCGTGAGGTGGCAAAGCACAATTACCGAATCCACACAGATGCTATCAAGAAAAACCTGATTCCACCGGCACTGACACCGGAACAAATCGCCTTCACTTACGCTAACGAGGCCGACTTGCTGAATGTGGCACTTTTCGGTCAGACAGCCAAACAGTGGCGGGATGCAAATCCAGGGAAAAGGGCAATATGAGGGATGAGGCTACCATCCAGCAGCTACTGGTGCTTGCGAATATGGAAAGCTACAACGCCATTCTGATTGAACAGGACAAGCCCCAGTCGGAGAGACTGGTTCTTCTGCGGGAGCTTGCTGTCCGGCAGATGCAGACTCTGGAAACTCTGGACGTTGGTAATCTACCGCAGTTGACGGGCAGAGGTGCAAAATGAAGTCAAAGGAAAGATGTTATATTTATACTGGTGTCTCCACCTCCATGCAGGTGGGATCTCGCGGATATCAGGCACGCTTGGCAGTGTTATTCATACGCTCGCGTTGCGGGGAAACCGAAGCTCCAGCGCTTTTGGTGCAGATGGTAGAACCGCATTTATGTATCTAAAGCGCAGACAACTGAACAAACAGACGCGGGTTGGGTGGTATGTGCTTCGGCACATACCACCCAAGTGTCTTTTAGGGACAACCTCCATCGTATGGCAGATCCGGACGTAGTTTATCTCTGCCGCATCAGCGGTACTCTCCACTGCCATAGGCAGCGATCTCAGTCTCGCCGTCTCCTCCAGTGCGTCCAAAGGCGTGGGCGACTGCATAGCCGCCCACGCCTCTGATCATTTCATAGTGTTGAGAAGGAAGTCACTGGCTCTACTACTGCAGTTGCTTGGCTGGGATTGCATGTAGCTCAGTGCACTTGGTAAGCATCTCGCTTATGCAATTCATCACCGTTGCGGCAGTGGCGGCCAGTATTTCCAGATGGTTTGGAGGCGCTGGAGAATTCACACCACGACTTCCAGGATTGTCTTTCCCTCCAGCTCGTATTCATGGGCCCCCGTCTGTTTCTCTTTTCTGAAGTCAAAGGTCAGCATCCAGCTTCTGTCCAGGTTGTAGTAATCCAGGTAGCCGAGCAGCTGTTTTTCTCCTGCAGCATTGTATTGCTGCCCGCGCCAGATTTTGAGCTCAACGACAAATTGCTCCCCGCAATAATCCACGATGACATCTGTTCTGCGATCATCACCCATAACAGCTTCTACATAGTAGTGGCCGGTGCCGTTGATAATGGTCCGCAGGTAGAGAAGAAATACCTTTCTTCCATTTTCTTCAACGAACTTTTCAACGTCGCTGTTGCTGAGGTCGACAAATTTGAAATGCTCATGGAACTTGGTGAGAACGAGATCCATATTCAGATGACCGTGGGTGGTGAAGCGTGATTTCAGACTCTGAGCAGACTGGTTCAGATCACGATCCAGCGTCTCCCTATCCAGATAATAGTTATATAGCATGGTCTGGAAAATCCGGTTGGAAATACAGATTTCAGTCCCCTGTTTACCCAGAAGCCCATACGTACTGCCCAGTTGATATGTGTTATTTTGCGGATTGAAGGTGCGTATGATGCCCTCAAAAAGCATACCGTAGAGCAGCCTGTCCAGATCTGAATGCTCTTGGATCTGCTTGATCAGGTCATCAAACAGCGTGTTGTTTTCTTCCTCCAAGAGTCTCTTCTCCGCGGCAAGAAAGCCGTCCCTAGTCCAGACGGAAGCGTTCGTGGGGAAGCCAATAGTCCCACCAATGTCCTCATCCATCAACTTGCAAATTTTGGACACAAGAAAGGGGTACCCTGCAGTGTATTCTCGAAGAAGAGAGGCCATCTCCGTGATGTTCATCCCAGTCTGATGATCCGCCTCATATTCCTGGAGCATTCCTGCGATTTCCTCCGTGGAAAAACTCATGTCCACCTTGAAATCAACGGCGATGTTAAAGGGACTGCTGACCTTGTGTTTCTCATCAGGACGAATCTTTGCCTTCAGGTTTTTGATATCGGTAACACCTGCTAGAATGACGCTTTGGAAAGAGGCCTCCTCTTTATTTTGCCGCTTGAGATAGTTTTCCCGCAGCATGCCCAGAAAGTCCAAAAAAACTTCATTGTTCGAAGCTTGGTCTACCTCATCAATCATCAGGACAATCGGCTTATCTGCAGCTGTGCAGAGATCCACGACTTTTTGGTGCAAGATAACAAATGGAGCATTAGGCGTTTTCCCGGTGAACTTTCTTGCAGCGTTTCCGAACAGATCCTTCAAATCAGACAGAGGACTATTCCATGCTGATATCAGCTTCCTTGGGAAGGAATTTTGCTTCATGTTTTGCACTACGTTACTAACAAAATTATCCAAAAACGCCTTCTCATCCTTGAAAAAAGCGGTACCTACACCCTGAAAGGACAACTTGATTACATGATACTGAGGCTGCAGTGTTCTTTCTAGCTTTGCCAGCATGTTGGTCTTGCCGTATTGTCTTGCTCGATTGATAGCGAAATAATACTGTTGATTTACAAGCTTGCAGATCTCAGAAACTTTGTTGCCGACATCAACCATATAGTGCTTTTCGGGCAAGCATAACCCTACTATATTAAAACATTTCAATTTCTAACCCCCTAAAAACAACCACACATTCCTTAGAGAGTGCACGATGCAACCGCGATTTGCATAAATACAATGAAGTAAAAAAGGACGGTCGCCTGATAATACAAACTTGAGATTCCAGCCTGTCTACTGTGATATTTTAACCTCATAATTCAGAAAAAGGAAGATGTTTTTGTCGTTTTCTCGAGGTAAGCATTCCGTGCGGTGGACGGCCATTTGTACGTGTACAGCTCCCACTATCTCTTCAGCAGCCTAAACTTCTGCCTGGAGACTACGTGTGCTGGTTCGCCCTGACCAACGACCTGGCCGCCCCCGACATGGTGGGCCTAGATCTATTACTTCATGGGCGGCACCAAGATGATCTCCGAGGCCCGCAGCGATGCGCCCATCGGGAAGTACGAGCTCTACGGCTACGCGAAATACCAAAGCGGCACCCCATCAGAAAACAGAACGAGCTCGTCCAGTTCGACCCCAGCTGCCTGAAGGATGACACACAACCGACCTGCATGTAAGAACGATCTTTCACGCCTAAAGCATATGTACGGCAACCTGGCGCAACAGGCGGTGCCTTTTATGTGCAAGCCCATGGACACCCATCACCCTGAACAACTCCGCCTCCAGACAGGCGCTCATAGAGATCTGCAAAGCCAGGCAAGCGCGGGAAGAAAACCTCCGCTGCCCATTGGATCGCCGCTGAACGGAGCAGTCACCCTAGTAGAAACGATCTCTGGGCAAACGGCCCGCACGCTGGTGTTTTGGTAGGACGAGAGGTACCGCCCGTGCGCTTCCAGGCGGTACCTTCGTTTTAGATGCTGGCATCCCCCACACCCCTTAAGCGCTTGAGGGCGTAGGCAGCAAGATTCCGATCCATACGTTTCTGGAAGTGCGCCGCAGACGTTCCCGGCTACCAGATCTCCGTGCACAGGGTCGCGATCCACTGAACACGCAATCTTCAACACAGGCACTCGTACTTCCGCACTCCTCAGGATCGCCCGTATGTATTCAGGCGACCGTTGGCTTTGCATGCCAGCCTAGCTGTCTGCTGGCATTTCCGCTCCCTAGGAAGGGGAAAAAGGGAGCGGACCGCATTGCCCTCTCTCAGTTCGCGTTTTGATGCAGCGTAACAGCTCGCTGTCACGGGCTGAGTGCATGGATAGGATAGCACATTAAGATGAAGATGTCAAGAGAAATTTTGTGCGTATTGAATTCGGAATAATGTAATACACAGTCGAGTGTATAGCATGTAAAACGCAAAGATAGCAGTTAAAATGATGCGAATTGTAATACGATTTTCCGAAATCACAGAGATTCTACCCGTGAAAAAAGTTTGGCGCAGGAGGGGCGGTCACGCTCTTCCTGCGCCTGTTCATACCGTTTTCTGTGCCAACGCCCCCCATGTTGTCTCCAAGAAGGTCCATTGTCAGGTGAGCTTGACTCCAGTGCGCTCCTCCAACAGCTTCTTTGTCAGTCCGCCAACGGTCTCGCCGTTCTCGGCACACCAGGCCTGCAGCTGCTCCCGGGTACCCTTCTTGACGTAGACCGTAAAGGTGTCGTAAGCTTTGGCATTCCATCTGCTTTTCACCGCTGAACTTGTCTTACCCATATTCCTCACCTCCGGCATTAGAATACCACAGAAGAGCATACTGTGAATAGTATGCAAACTGCACAAAGAACAGGTTTCAACTTTGTACGAACTCACAATATACATACTACATGTAGTAGGCTACAATAGCATCAGGCAAGGGAAGCGCCCCCTGCAAAGAGAATCATGCAGAGCATCAGGAACGCCTGCACTCCATCTACTATCACGAACAGTATGCCGAAGAACAAGAAAGGAAGTTTTTGATGAAGGAGCGCGAGTATCACATCTACGAGGACAACGGCGGCTGGTATCACCTGGCCGTTGTGGAAGACGGCGAGTGCATCTTCTGGTACACCGGGAATGCGTACGAGGTGACGCCCCTCATCCAGGGCAGGGACGACCTCATCCGCGGCGAGTGCGACATCTGGGATTTCGACCCCTATGGCCGGGCAGAGAACCCCCAGGAGATCTACGAGAATTTCCTGGAAGCTATGGAGGACCTCCGGCTGCGCGGGTACCCCACGGAGCTGCGGGAGCTGGACGAAGACGATATCAAGGAGCTGCAGGCACGCGGCCGCTGATTTCCATCGCCCGGAGCGCATTTCGCGCTCCGGGCATGTTCTTTTGCCGCCGAGATGGGGGTGAACTTGGACACATCCCATACAGACCCCCGGCACACGGGCAGGCCGCCCAGACACTCTTGCTTTGGAGTGCCGGGGCGGCCTGCCTGTCTTATTCAGTTCGCGACTCGCTGCTGACTCTTCTGAATCTGCTCGGAAGGCTCAGTTTCCTGTCCAGTTGCAGTGGACGGTTACGGCATCTGCATCATATCCGGTGCCCGCCGAAATGGCAGACCACTGCTCTTCTGTGCCACCGAAGTAGATGTCTGTGAGACCGATGAGGCCGTTGAAGAGGCCCTCTCCAAGGGCTGTAACACTGGCGGGAATGGTGACGCTCTTGATGTAATCCGGCATAGCGCGGTAGCTCAGTTCAAAAACGCCGGCTTCGATTCGCGTGACGTAGTCCGGAAATACGACATCACTGTTCACCATTGCGGATGGATAGGAGACCACAGTTCCGTCCTTTTTCAAAAGAATCGTACCATCCTCACTGGCCATATACACAGGGTTGTCCGGATCCACATCGAAGTCCTGCAGGGCCATGCAGCCGAAAAACGCGGAAGAGTGGATGTCCGTAACGCTGGCGGGGATCACAATCTTCTCGAGATAGCCTAAGAACCTATCTATTAATTATTCGGAATAAACGATTCACCATGTAGGGAATGATAGCGCTGCTATAGGACACGGTTAAGCAGGACTACCAACTGATGCTAAATGCTAGGGATCTGCTACGAGGCCCGCTCGGTTTGTCAGTGGAACCTCTTGAGGAGAATGGAGACATATGCCAGGATGGTCATCTGAAGGCTCGTCTCCAGAGTCTTCTCGCAGTTCTTCCAGAGGCGACGACATTTTTCCAGCCATCCAAAGCTGCGCTCAACGATCCAGCGTTTTGGCAGCACGCTGAAAGTGTGCAACTCATTCCTTTTGACTACCTCGACCTTGGCATCCGGGAGGAGGCTCTGCAATTTATCTGCAAACGGCTTCCCGGAATAGCCCCCGTCAACAAGTATCTTCTTTACTTCGGAAAGAGCGTCCAGATTGAGGGACACCATCTCAATCGCTCCATCGCGATCTGTCGTGTTCGCACGGGTAACTAACAAAGCGTGTGGTAATCCGAACGTATCCACAAGGATATGCAGTTTAATCCCAGATACTTTTTGCCAGCATCATAGCCCTTTTCTTTAGCTGTATCGACATTTTTGATACTTTTCGCGTCCACAATGCCAAGAGTCAGCTTGGACTTCCTGCCCATGTTATTACGGAAAAGGTTCCTCAGGAAAACGAGGCATTTTGCAAAGACACTGATACCATCTTCACCTGGTGAAGTCCACAGATGGAAATAATGGTAGACTGTCTTGTGGTTCGGAAAGTCACCGGGCAAATTCTCCCACTGGGCTCCTGTTACAAGTATGTATAGGACCGCACAAAAGGTGTCATAAAGATCGATCTCATGTACTGTGACGCTTTCCAGAAGCGGTCGAATGAGTTCGTACTGCTCCCGGGTAACATCGCTTTTATACTGTTTGCGAGGGCTGCCTCCGGACGGCGGCTTCCTTCTTGCCAGAGTATCTCCAGAAGTTGGACCTTTCTGTGCAGATCCTTTGGTCGAAGGGGTAGGCCGTTTGCTTCTTCCAGGAGGTCTCCCAGGCTTTCTGCGTGCCAGACCCAGACGAGCCATCAGTTTAGTTGCAGCGCTCGCCCCATACTCGATCTTGTACGTCTCGCTGATATACGTTGCGAGCGTTTGGGCCGTCCATTCCTTGCCGTCCTTCTCCTTAGCATTCAGCACGGCCTGTTTGACCTCTTCCATCTGTTCTGCAGAAAGCCGATTGGGGCGCCCAAGCACCGGAGCGGATCGGAGTGCATCCCATCCATTCTCGTCCATTGCGCTGACCCATCCCTGTACTGACCGCTTGGAGCATCCAGCCTCTTCCGCCACCTGTGCAGGACTCTTTTCCCCTCTCACCACCATGGAGACCAGTTCAACGCGCTGTTTAAACTTCGGATCGTCTGGATCAAACGAGATATTTCTAAGTTCTTCCAGCCGAGCCTCCGGGTCACTCTTATATTGTCTGGTAAACATTGGCCATCGCCTCCGGCCCTATTTTACCATAATTCAGGACCGGGTGCAATACTTTTTCTGAGAATTTAATAGATAGGTTCTAAGTTGAAAGCGCCAGACTCAATAGAGACCACGCCGTCCGGGATAGTGATGTCGAACAGGCCAGACTCCGCAAAGCACCCGGCAGATATCGTTTTCAGGTCCTTCGGCAGGACAATCTCCTCCAACCCGATGGTGTGGTAGAACGCGTTGTGTCCAATATACTTAACGCTGTCCGGGACGGTATACTCACTGAAACCGGTACAGCCGTAGAAGGCGCTGTCCCCGATAGAGACCAGAGAGTCCGGAAGAGAGATATTGTGTATTTGCATCATACCGAACGCACACTCCCCGATGTAGGTGATGCCGTCCGCAATCTCAACACTGTGGACAGATCCGTCCGCTCCCCAAGGCGTTGTGCTATAGGAGATATAGTCCGGCATAGGCCCTTTGCCGCTGATGTGCAACGTCCCCGCTTCGTCTATACTCCACTCAATTTCTGCCTGGATGTGCTCCAGCAGCGTTCCGCTCTCGTCTTTCATCTGGACAGGCAGAGCATTTACAGACAGCACTGCCAGATCGCCGCGGGTCATCTCCTCGCTCCCAGTGTACTCCCCTTTGGTAAGCCCCAAAGTTTCTGCGAGGATGGTCGCCTGATCCCAGCGGAAGTCCTTCTCGGAGTCATAGCCCAGGACCTTCAGCAGGAACGTGAGGTATTGGGTCACGGTCATGGGGAGATCGCTGCCAAATGTGGTCTGAGAGGTTCCCGCTGTGAGACTGATGCTGTACGCATATCCCACAACGGTATCTGCCCACGCCGGCACATCGGTGAACGCGTGGTAGAACATGTACGGGCTTTCCTCTTCCTGGCTTATCTGCATAGAGGATATGACCTTTCCCCATAAGTTCATTGGAACTTCAAGAACCACGGCTTTTCAGAAC
>CANRFN010000065.1 GCA_947629915.1 uncultured Oscillospiraceae bacterium
CCGCAATTCCAAGGCTAAACGTTCTCGTGGATTCAAAAGCTACGATGAGCCAATCCCCGACATTGCATGAATAGCCGATTTTGGCGAGAAGCTGGACCTCTATGAGGCCGCCGGCGTCCGGGAGTGCTGGATCGCGGATCCGTACCGGCGAGAGCTCACCGTCTGTATTCTGGAACACGGGAAATACCGGCGGCAGGGCTATCGCTCTGGCAATGTCCCCCGTTACCATCTTCCCGCCCTTGGAAATCGACCTGGATGCCGTCTTTGGCGTCTGGGCGGCGGACTGAATGGGGTTTCCTCCCGAAAAAGGTCTTTTGGGGCACGTCCGTGGCGCTGCGTTGTCCGGAGGTGGCGGCGATGCATGGAAGTCCCACGCCTCATTGGAACCTGAAACCGTATGGTTATTGGAAGTACCTTGCATGCAATCGAGTGATATGAACATCGCCCAGCAGATCGGGCTTCCCCGATCTGCTGGGCGTTTTCCCTTGTATTCGTCTCAGCGCAGGCTCTCCACCGCGCCGTACACCATCTCGCCAAAGGTGGGATGGGCGTGGACCACCGCTGCCAGTTCAGCGGCGGTGAGCTTCTTCTGCACCGCCACCGCCAGCTCCCCGATCATGTCCGTGGCCCGGGGGCACACCAGTTGGGCGCCCAGAATGCGGCCGGTCTCGCTGTCTGAGACCACCTTCACGTAGCCGCTCTCTGCCCCTTCGATGAGGCACTTCCCGTTGGCGCCGGTGAGGATCTTGCCGCACTTGGGCTTGATGCCGGCGGCCTTCGCCTCGTCCTCGGTGAGGCCCACCGAGGCGATCTCCGGGTTGGTATAGACACAGCTGGGCACCACAGAGAGGTCCAGAGGCAGCGGCTTCCCTACGATGTGGGCCACCGCGTTCTCCCCCTGGGCAGAGGCCACATGGGCCAGCTGGATATTGCCGGCCTTGGCATCCCCGATCACATAGATGTGGGGGATGCTGGTGCACCCGGCGTAGTCTCCCACCACGGCGCCCCGCTCCAGCTGCAGGTCCAGCCCCTCCGAGAGCAGGCCCTCCAGGTTGGCCCGTCTGCCGGTGGCGGCGAGAACGCCCTCTGCCTGGACGGTGTAGGAGGTGCCCTTCTTGTCCCGGTAAGTCACGGACATGGCGCCGGGCTCGCCCTCGATCTTCTCCACGGAGACCTTAGCGGCCACGGTGATGCCCTGCTTCTTCAGGAACATGGTGAGCCGCTGGGCGATCTCCCGGTCCATGGGCGGCAGGATGTGATCCGCCACCTCGAGAATCGTCACCTCGCAGCCCAGATCCCGGTACAGGCAGGCGCATTCCACGCCCACCACCCCGCCGCCGATGATCACCAGAGAGTTGAGTGCTTTGCCCTCGCCCTCCAAAAGATCATCGCTGTTGTACACCCCGGGCCCGTGAATGCCGGGGATCGGCGGGTAAAAGACCTTGGAGCCGGTGGCGATGAGGATGTCCTTCACCTCATAGGTCTCGCCGTTGCAGGAGACCACACTGGGGGCCTGGATGCAGGCGGTGCCGGACACCACGGTAACCTTGTTGGCCTTCATCAGCTTCTCCACGCCCTGGCGGAGGGCGGACACCACGCTGTCCTTGCGCCGGTGCATGGCGGCAAAGTCCACGGAGATGTTCTCCACATGGATGCCCAGCGCTTCGGCGTCTGCGAGGGCGGCATAGGCCTCCGCTGTGTGCAGCAGCGCCTTGGTGGGGATGCAGCCCCGGTTCAGGCAGGTACCGCCGATGCGGTCCTGCTCAAAGAGGACCACAGACAGCCCCTCTTTGGCCGCCTTTTCCGCCGCGGTGTATCCGCCGGGGCCGCCGCCGATGATGGCGATATCAAACGTCATGGGGATCACTCCTCAGGAGAAGATGTAGGACGGCCTGGAGCACCGGGTCCGGCGCCTCCAGGCGGGTGAGGGCACGCCGCAGGGCGGTCTCCTCCAGGGGACAGCCCTGGATAAGGCCGGGGACGGCGCTGAGATAGTCCGCATCCAGGCCGTCTGAGTAGACAGCGGCCCTGCGGATCACATTGCCCTCCAGGGCGTAATCAATCCGGAGGAGGCCCCAGTCCAGGCGGGCCTCCCGGGTGTGGGGCAGCGGGGCGGCATTTCCGTAGCGCCATACGGGGTCTGCAAACCGGGCTGTCCCGGCCGCGATGGCATTCTGGGACAGGTCTCTCTCGTCCAGCCGCTGCGCCGGGAGAGCATACACCTTCTGGAAGGCGGCAATCAGCGCCGCTTTCATCTCCGGGACGGTGAGATCTGGCCGGTACTGCCGCAGGTTGGTCACCCGGGAGCGGACAGACTTCACCCCTTTCGCCTCCAGCTTTAGGGGGGAGACCTGCAGGTACTTCTCCAGGGCGGCCACAGACACGTCCAGCATGATGGTGCCGTGGTGGTAGCACTGCTCTCCGGTGCGGTAGTAGGCGTGGCCGGAGAACTTGGCCCCGTCCACGGTGAGGTCATTGCGGCCGTTACGCTCGGCGTGAATGCCCACGCTCTGAACCGCCTGCAGGATGGTCTCCGTCTGCCTGTCCAGGTCGTAGCCGCGGCGCCGCACCAGGAAGGTGAAGTTCAGGTTGCCCAGGTCGTGATACACTGCGCCGCCCCCGGAGAGACGGCGGACCAGATGTCCGCCGTCTGCCTCCAGGGCCTCGTAGCGGCACTCCGCCGCCGCGTTCTGGTTTCGGCCGATCACCACGGTGTGCTGGTTCTGCCAGAGGTACAGGATGCACTCCCCCGGCTGGACTGCGTGGAGGAGATATTCCTCAATGGCCAGGTTCCGGCAGGGGTCCGTGGATGCGGTCTCGATGGTATAGAGTGTTTGGATGGTCTCTCCCATAGATCAGAGCTCGGTATAGCGGAGGACGGGATTGCGGGCCGCCGCCACCTCGTCCGGCCGGCCGATGGCGGTATGGTGGGGCGCCGCGTGCAGGCTCTCCGGATCTTGCTCCGCCTCGTCCAGGATCTTGAGGAAGATCTCGGCGGCCTCGTCCAGGGTCTCCGGGCTCTCCGTCTCGGTGGGCTCCACCATCAGGGCCTCGTGGACGATGAGGGGGAAGTACATCGTGGGCGGGTGGATGCCGAAGTCCAGCAGGCGCTTGGCGATATCCATGGCGGTAACCCCGATGGCGTGGCTCTGGGGCTCCAGGCTCATGACAAACTCGTGCATACAGAGGGTGTCGAAGGACATGGTATACCGGTCTGCCAGCTTTTTCATGAGGTAGTTGGCGTTGAGCACAGCGCCGGCGGAGGCCTCGGGAATGCCCTCTTTGCCCAGGCGCAGGATATAGGTGAGGGCCTTCACCACCACCAGGAAGTTGCCGTAGAAGCTGCGCACCTGGCCCATGGTGTGGGCAGGGGTCTCAAAGGCGTATACCCCGTCCCGCTCCACCACCCGGGGCGCGGGCAGGAAGTCCGCCAGGAAGGCCTTGCAGCCCACCGGGCCGCTGCCGGGACCGCCGCCGCCGTGGGGCGTGGCGAAGGTCTTGTGGAGGTTGATGTGGACGCAGTCGAAGCCCATGTCCCCGGGGCGGACGTGCCCCATGACGGCGTTCAGGTTGGCGCCGTCATAGTAGCAGAGGCCGCCGGCATTGTGGACGATCTGGGTGATCTCCAGGATGTTGGGGTCGAAGAGGCCCACGGTGTTGGGGTTGGTGAGCATGAGGCCGGCGGTGTCGGGGCCGGCCACTTCTCGCAGGGCGTCCAGGTCCACCCCGCCATGGGCATTGGAGGGCACATGCACCACGGTGAACCCCGCCATGGTGGCAGAGGCCGGGTTGGTGCCGTGGGCGGAGTCCGGCACCAGGATCTTGGTCCGGGCGGTGTCTCCCCGAGACCGATGGTACTTCCGGATCAGCAGCAGGCCGGTGTACTCGCCGTGGGCGCCGGCGGCGGGCTGGAAGGTCATGGCATGCATGCCGGTGATCTCGCAGAGGGCCTGCTCGGCGGTGTGGAGCACCTGCAGGGCGCCCTGCACCGTATCCGGGCTCTGCAGGGGGTGGAGATTGGTGAAGCCGGGCAGGGCCGCCATCTCCTCGTCGATGCGGGGGTTGTACTTCATGGTGCAGGAGCCCAGGGGGTAGAAGCCATCGTTCACGCCGTGGGTCTGCTTGGCCAGCTCCGTGTAGTGCCGGCTGAGGTCCACCTCGGAGATCTCCGGGAGATGGGGTGCGCTCTCCCGGCAGAGCTCGCCGGGCAGCTCGGTCACGGGCACATCGCAGGGCGGCAGCAGATCCGAGCCCCGTCCGGGACGGCTGCGTTCAAAGAGCAGTTTCATTGGGCACACACCTCCTCCGCGATGGATACCAGGCGGTCTATGTCCGCCTTGCTGTTCAGTTCGGTGCAGCACCAGAGGATGCCGCCGTCCACCGGCAGTCCGCCGAGGATACCCCTCTCCGCCAATCTGGCGTTGAGGACCTCCGGGTCCACAGGGCAGTCTGTGAGGAACTCGTGGAAGAAGGGCCTGTCCCCGCTGCGAAGGGCAAAGCCGCGCTTGCCCAGCTCTGATGCCAGGTAGTGGGCGTGGGACAGGGAGCTCTCCGCCGCCTGGCGCAGGCCTTTGGGGCCCATGGCGGCGAGGTACACGGAGGCGGTCATGGCACAGAGGGCCTCGTTGGAGCAGATATTGGAGGAGGCCTTCTCCCGGCGGATGTGCTGCTCTCTGGCCTGGAGGGTGAGCACAAAGGCCCGTCTCCCCTGGTGGTCTGTGGTCTGGCCCACGATGCGGCCGGGGAGCTTGCGCATCATTGCAGATTTGCAGGTCATGAAGCCGAGATAGGGGCCGCCGAAGGAGAGGGGCATGCCCAGAGGCTGGCCCTCGCCCACGGCGATGTCCGCGCCGTACTCCCCCGGGGGCTTCAGGATGCCCAGGGAGATGGGGTTCACCCCCAGGATCATCTTGGCGCCGGCCTCGTGGGTGGCATTGGTGATGGCGGCCACGTCCTCGATGACGCCGTAGAAGTTGGGGTTCTGCACGTAGACCGCGGCAGTCTCCTTGGTGAGCAGGGCCTGGATGGCGGCGGGGTCGGTGGCGCAGCCCTCCGCCGGCACCACGGTAACCGGCACATCCCGGCTCTCGCAGTAGGTGCGGATCACGGTGATCACCTGGGGATCTGCCGCGCCGGACACGATGACGCCCTTCCGCTTCCGCTCCTGGCACATCAGGACGGCCTCTGCGGCGGCGGTGGCACCGTCATAGACGGAGGCGTTGGAGACGTCCATGCCGGTGAGCTCGCACATCTGGGTCTGGTACTCGAAGATGGACTGGAGCACCCCCTGGCTGATCTCCGCCTGATAGGGGGTATAGGCGGTGAGAAACTCCTCCTTGCCGGTGACACTCTTCACGATGGCGGGGATATAGTGGTGGTATGCGCCGGCGCCCCGGAAGATGCTCCGGAAGGTCTCATTGGCCTCCGCCATGGCAGAGACCTTCTGGGAGACCTCCAGCTCACTCATCCCGGAGGGCAGGTGCAGTTCCTGCACCCGCACGGAGGCGGGGACCACATCGTAGAGCTGCTCGGTGCTGGAAAGGCCGATGGCCTCCAGCATCTGTTGCCGCTCTTCCGGTGTGGCGGGAATGTATTTTCCCATCTCAGCCCTCCTCGGCGGCGACCAGGGCTTCGTACTCCTCCGCGCTCAGCAGATCCTCGGTATCGGTGATGTTCTCCACCTTGATGAGCCACGCCTCATAGGGGGACTCGTTCACCAGGGCGGGGTTGTCCAGCAGGTCCTCGTTCACCTCTGCCACCGTGCCGGAGACCGGGCTGAAGACATCGGACACGGCCTTGACGGACTCGGTATCGGAGAAGGGCTCTCCTGCGGTGACGTCATCGCCCACCTCGGGCAGGTTGATGAACACGATGTCGCCCAGGGCGCTCTGAGCATAGTCTGTGAGGCCGATGACGATGAAACCGTCCTCTTCGCTCACCCATTCGTGGGACTTGGTATACTTCAGATCAGCGGGTGTGACATACATGAGAATTTCCTCCTTAATATTGTGCTCTTTTGCCGTGCCTCGGCAAAAGAAAGGTCCGTGTTTTCCTACTTCGCCCTGGTGTAGAAGGGCAGCGGGACGATCTTGACGGCCACCCGGCGGCCCCGGACGTCCGCCTCCAGTTCGGTGCCCACTTCGGCGTGGGCGGCGTCTATGAGGCCCATGGCCACGGCCCTGCCCAGATAGGGGCAGTGGGTGCCGGAGGTGCTGTGGCCGATCTTCTCCGCCCCGAGATAGAGGTCCTGGTGCTCCCGGACGATGCCCCGGCCCACCACCTCCAGGCCTACCCGCACCCGCTGGGGCCTGCCCGCGGCGATGAGGGCGTCCCGGCCGATGAACTCCTCCTTGCCCAGCTTCACGCCGAAGTCCAGGCCGGCCTCCAGCGGGGTGATGGTCTCGTCCATCTCGTGGCCGTACAGGGGCATGGCGGCCTCCAGGCGCAGGGTGTCCCGTGCGCCGAGACCTGCGGGGATGAGGCCGTACTCCTCCCCGGCCTCCCGCAGCAGCTTCCACAGCTTCACGCCGTTTTCCGCCGCGGTGTAGATCTCATAGCCCAGCTCCCCGGTGTACCCGGTGCGGGAGATCATGCAGCGCATGCCGCCGATCTCCACGTTGGGGATGGCGGTGTAGTACCCCTTGGGGATCTGGTCCTCCGGCAGCAGCTTCTGCAGGATGGCCGGCGCCTTGGGACCCTGGAGAGCCAGCTGCGCCACACTGTCTGAGATGTCCTCGGCGATGGTGCCGGGCAGGAGGTTGGCGCACATGTGGGCATAGTCCTTCTCCCGGTTGGAGGCGTTCACCACCACCAGGTAGCACGCCTCCCCGAACTTGTATACCACGAGATCATCGATGGTGCCGCCGTTCTCATTGCACATCACGCCGTAGCGGACCTTGTACAGCGGCATGGTGGAGTAGTCGTTGGTGATGAGGTGGTTCAGGCTGGCCAGGGCGGTGGGGCCGGTGAAGAGGATCTCCCCCATGTGAGAGACGTCAAAAAGACCGCAGGCCTGTCTCACGGCCATGTGCTCCTTAATCACGCCGGTGCCGTACTGCACCGGCAGCAGGTAGCCGGCAAAGGGGACAATCTTGCCGCCCTCCTCCACATGGATGTCGTACAGCGGGGTCTTCCGTTCCATGGTACAAACACTTCCTTTCAGTTTTTGGTGCTCTGTTTCTCTGCGTGCCAGCTGCTGCGGTCTCAAACGCAGCACAGCAAAAAAACAAGGAGACACAGGTTCCTGCCTACAAAATAGGCAGGATCTGTGCCTCCGTTCTGAAACCTGAAAGATTCTCCGTCCCCGGGGACGGATTGCCTCGTCGGTGCGCAATGCTTTCCGGAGTTTCGTCCGAAACCGATCCTTTGGCCTGAGAGATTCTGCATTCCCCTTCGGCGCCGTTTGCACGGTCTCTCTCGGTTTCATCACCCGAACCATATTCAATTCCTGTGCCTCTCTCCCCTCTCCTTTTGCACGGGAGGGAGATTCGCCGGTGCTATTATATGGGATGAAACCGGGGCTGTCAACAACGAATTTGTGATTTTGCCGAATTTCTTCCTCGGGTCGCCTGGCGTTTGGTGGTTTTCCCGTATCCGGTACAATGATTGCCCATTTCGTACAAGACATGACATGTGCGGGGAGGATCTCTCCTCCCCGCACAGCGATGACAGGGATACCGGTCAGAGAGCCGATGGCCCTCCGGGTCAGGAGGCAGCCGGTGCCGCGGCAGCGTTCGCCCGCTTAGTGCGTTCTGCCTCCACCAGGGCTTCGTACCTGGGCCGCTCTTCCTCCGGGACTCTGTAGAAGTCCATGGCCTGAGGCTCCGTCCAGCCCAGTTCATCCACTGCATTGATGATATAGTTCACTGTCTGCTCCCTGAGTCTCTTATTGATCAATGACACCATCGATTTGCACATAAACACACGCCCTTTCTCGTCAATGTTGTCCGGGTCTTTGATGTCTGCGGCAACGCCGCATGCGCGAAGCAGTTCAGCGCCGTTCGGGCTCAGCACCATGCCTTCGTGGGTCGTCAGATAGCTCTCCAACGAATCCTCGAACTGATCGTCCCGGTACTTGAGAATGCGGTACACATCGCCGACCTCGGTCTCGAAGCCATCGAAATCGCAATTCATGGGTGCGCTGCGTCGTGCCATAGCATCAACGCGCAATGTCCGCAGCCCATTCTTACGTTTCACACGCGAGGCAGCACATCGCCCATTTGCATTTACTATAACATACTATTTTCAACCGTCACCGTTGATTTGCCGCATTCTCGCTCAATAAACGGCACTATGTCAATTTATGCATTATCATTTCATTATACTTGCTGCACAGCGTATCAGCTTTCTCGGGTTGTCATCTACGTCAAGTTGTAGGCGCAGAATCTCCCATGATCCCGTTCCTGGGCATCGGCGATTTGTTCAAATGTGGTCAACAATATAATAACATATCTTTTGTTCGTATTTGAGAGACACGATTGGCCCCTTCGTTCAGCTGGTGCTGCCTTCAGCAATGCTGTTGACTCCCAATGCAAGTACAATCATGTATCTGCGGTTCACTGATAAAAAGCGATTCACAATGCCCTGTATCGCTGAGGAGGTTCGATTCCGAGCGTCATTTCCCATTCTCACCGCGCTTTTGCCTCGTCCACTTGCGCTGCGCGTGCCGCTGCTACCAGCGCCTCATACCTAGGCCGCTCTTCCTCCGGGATTTTGAAGAGGTCCATGACCTGAGACTCCGTCCAGCCCAGTTCATCCACTGCATTGATGATGTCTTTCGCTCTCTGCTTTCTCATCAATGACACCATCGATTTGCACATAAACAAACGTCCTTTCTCGTCAATGTTGTCCGGGTCTTTGATGTCTGCGTTAACGCCGCATGCGCGAAGCAGTTCAGCGCCGTTCGGGCTCAGCGTCATGCCATCGTGGGTCGTCAGATAGCTCTCCAACGAATCCTCGAACTGATCGTCCCGGTACTTGAGAATGCAGGATACTTGCCGATCTCTGTTGTCCAATGTCGCTGAAAACGTTCACCCCTGAACGTTCTTTCTCATCCTCACCACGCCTTTGTCTCGCCCGTCTGTGCAGCGCGTGCTGCCTTCACCAGTTTTCCGTACCTGGAACGCATATTCCTGGGAACTCCAAGAAGATCCATCGCACTTTTCAGGGAGCAGCCCGAATTCTGCAACACTTTCAGAAGGCAGTAAACCATAGATCATCATACGCCTTCTTTGCCGCAGCAGCAGCCTGACGCTCTGCCTCCTTTGCCCTCCTCCGAAGTTCCTTCTGCACCGCCTCATCTATCAAGATCTGTAAAGAACCACACATGGCTTCCTCTTTTCGTTTTCCCATGACACCGTCACCTCAATCAGATCCGTTGTGTTTTACACGCTAGATTCTATATCACAGCGTCTCCTCTGTCAACACCGATTTTACAATGCAGGGTCAGTTGTCGCTTCCAAAACGCGCAATAATGTAATACAAATCCAATTGTTTTCTGCGCAAAGCATGTGTTTCGCAGCCTTTTGTCATACGAAATTCCCTGCACATTCTCACCATCCCACAGAAAAAAAGAGCCGCCCAGAGGCCGCTGCACAGCCTCTCGCAGCCCATCACCTGCAAAATTTCCCCTTCCCTTTTCCCCCAGACTTCGCTATACTACAGCCATCTCTTTCTCCCCAAACAAAGGATGTGTACCATGCCTCCCAATAACACCCTCCCCAGCAGCCGGCGGGCAGTCTTCCGCTCTGGCATCCAGGCGGGCATCCCCATCGGACTCGGATACTTTGCCGTGTCCTTCTCCCTGGGCATCGCCGCCAAAGATGTAGGTCTCTCGCCGGTGCAGGGATTTCTTCTCAGCGCCTTGGGCAATGCCTCTGCCGGTGAGTACGCCGTGCTCACCCTCATTGCCGCAAATGCCACCTACCTTGAGCTCGCCCTCATGACCCTCATCGCCAACGCCCGCTACCTCCTCATGAGCTGTGCTCTGAGCCAGCGGATGTCGCCGGACCTGCCGCTGCGCCACCGCCTGCTGGTGGGCTTCTACATCACAGACGAGCTCTTTGCCATCGCCATCGCCCGGCCGGGCAATCTGGATCCCTTCTACTCCTATGGCGCCATCTCGGTGGCCGCGCCCTGTTGGGCGTTCGGCACCGCGCTGGGGGTCATAGCAGGCAATTCCCTGCCGCCGGCACTGGCCTCCGCCTTCAGCGTGGCCATCTACGGCATGTTCCTCGCCATCATCATCCCCGCCGCCCGGGGAGACCGGGCGGTGGCCCTCCTGGTGCTGGTCTCCTTTGCCGCCAGCGCCGTCTGCTCCGCCCTGCCGATCCTGAACGCCATCCCCACGGGCACCCAGACCATCCTTCTCACCGTCCTCATCGGCGCAGCCGGCGCAATCCTGTTCCCCATCCAAGAGGAAGCAGAGGGAGAAACGGAGGCGACCTCCTCATGAATCAGGCCCACAACATCTACATCTATCTCATCGTGATGGCACTGGTCTCCTTCGCCATTCGGGTGACGCCCATCACCTTGCTGCGCAGACAGATCAAGAGCCGCTTTCTCCGCTCTTTCCTGTACTACGTGCCCTACGTCACTCTCGCTCTCATGACCGTCCCCGCCATGGTCACCGCCACCCGCAGCCCCATCTCCGGGGCCGCTGCCCTGATCGTGGGCATCATCGCCTCCTGGCTGGGATCCGGTCTCTTCCCGGTGGCCGTGCTCTGCTGCCTCACGGTCTTCCTCACAGAACTGCTCATCCTCTAACATCAGCTCCCCACCCATTTTTAAGGAGGCAAATACCCTTGCGAACCATCATCAGCCTGAACGCCAAGTGGGCCTTCTCCAAGGAGGCGGACACCCTCCCCACCGAGATCAACCCCCGCTGGAACTTCGTGAACCTCCCCCACACCTGGAACGGCATAGACGGCCAGGACGGCAACAGCGACTACTACCGCGGCATCGGCACCTACGCCAAGCGCCTCTCCAAGCGAGATCTGCCAGACAGCCCTCGGTACTTTCTGGAGCTGAACGGCGCCAATGCCTCCGCGGACGTGTACTGGAACGGCGCCCACCTCGCCCACCACGATGGCGGATACTCCACCTGGCGGGTGGACGTCTCCGATGCCATGGCGGAGGAGAACCTGCTGGTGATCACGGTAGACAACGGGGTCTCCGAGACGGTGTACCCCCAAAACGCAGACTTCACCTTCTACGGCGGCCTCTACCGCGATGTGAACCTGATCTGCGTCCCCGCTTCCCACTTCGACCTCCTCACATACGGCGGCCCCGGCATCCATGTCACACCAACCATCCAAGGCGAGGACGCCCAGGTGAAGGTGGAGACCTGGACCACGCCTCTCCAGCCGGGACAGCAGGTGCGCATTGTCCTCGCCGATGCCCAAGGCAATCCTGTGGCGGAGAAGCTCTGTTCCGGCACCGCAGACCTCACCATCTCCAATGTCCACCGCTGGAACGGCATAAAGGACCCGTACCTCTATACCGCCACGGCGGAGCTGCTGGACGGGGACGGCACCGCCCTGGACGCGGTCTCCACTCGGTTCGGCTGCCGCACTTTCGAGATTCACCCCGAGAAGGGCTTCTTCCTGAACGGCAAGTCCTATCCCCTCCACGGGGTCTGCCGGCACCAGGACCGCTGGGGCATCGGCAACGCCCTGCTGCCGGAGCACCACCGGGAGGACATGGATCTCATCTGCGAGGTGGGGGCCAACACCATCCGCCTCGCCCACTACCAGCAGTCTCAGTACTTCTACGACCTCTGCGATGAGGAGGGCATGGTGGTGTGGGCGGAGATCCCGTACATCTCCCGGCACATGCCGGGCGGTCGGGCCAACACCCTCTCCATGATGCGGGAGCTCATCACTCAGAGCTACAACCACCCCTCCATTGTGGTGTGGGGTCTCTCCAACGAGATCACCATGTTCACCCCGGAGGACGATGGGGACATGCTGGAGAACCACCGCCTCCTCAACGACCTGGCCCATCAGCTGGACCCCACCCGGCACACCACCATGGCTCTGCTCCAGGCCTGCAGCCCGGACGCCCCGTACCTCCAGATCCCGGACGCGGTGGCATGGAACCTGTACTCCGGCTGGTATGTGGGCACCACGGACCAAGTGGGCCCCGCCCTGGACGACTTCCATTCCCGCCACCCGGACATCCCGGTGGGCTGCTCAGAGTACGGCTGCGAGGCCCTGAACTGGCACACCTCGGACCCCAAGGTCTGGGACTACTCCGAGGAGTACCAGGCCCACTTCCACGAGGAATATATCAAGCAGCTCTTCGCCCGGCCGTACCTCTGGGCCACCCACGTCTGGAACATGTTCGACTTCGGCGCAGACCAGCGGATGGAGGGCGGGGAGAACGGCCAGAACCACAAGGGGCTGGTAACGATAGACCGGAAGTACAAGAAGGACGCCTTCTACGCGTACAAGGCCTGGCTCTCCGAGGATCCCTTCGTGCACATCTGCGGCAAGCGCTATGTGGACCGGGTGGAACCGGTTACCAAGGTTACGGTGTACTCCAACCTGCCGGAGGTGGAGCTCTTCGCCAACGGCGTCTCCCTGGGAAAGCAGACAGCCCCAGACCACTTCTTCTATTTCCAGGTCCCCATCGCCGGCGAGACCCGGCTCACCGCCCAGGCAGGCAGCTGCCGGGACGAGAGTCTCATCCGCAAGGTGGACGCCCCCAACCCGGCGTACATCCTGCCCAAGCCCCAGCTGTAACTCCCCAGAAAAGAGAATGTGCTCCCCGGCCCGCAACTGCGGGCCGGGGAGCACTGTGTTGTCTGTACTAACGGTTCGGACTCATCCCAGGGCGATGGCATCGATCTCCGCCAGCTCCGATGAGGTGAAGGCGATGTTCTCCACCGCTTTCACATTGTCCAGGATCTGGGAGGGCTTTGAGGCACCGGTGAGCACGCTGGTGATGGCATCGCTCTGCAGAATCCAGGCCAGGGCCATCTGAGCCAGGGTCTGTCCCCGGCGGTGGGCGATGTCGTTCAATTGCCGGACCTGCGCCAGCTTCTTCTCCCCGATGGCGTTCTCGTTCAGGAAGCGGCCGTCTGTCCGGATGCGGCTGTCTGCCGGGATGCCCTTGAGATATCGGTCTGTGAGAACACCCTGGTCCAGGGGGCAGAAGGTGATGATCCCCTTCCCCAGTCTGGCCGCGGTGTCCTTCAGCCCATTCTTCTCGATGGTCCGGTTAAAGATGGAGTAGCTGTTCTGGTTGATCACAAAGGGCACCCGGAGCTCTTGGAGAATGGCCGTGGCCTGCTCCAGGAGGGGGCCATCGTAGTTGGAGAGGCCCACATACAGGGCCTTGCCGGAGCGGACGATCTGCTCCAAGGCCAGCATGGTCTCCTCCAACGGCGTCTCCCCGTCCGGGCGGTGGTGGTAGAAGAGGTCCACGTAGGGCAGGCCGAGGCGCCGCAGGCTCTGGTCCAGGCTGGCGATGAGGTACTTCCGGCTGCCCCCGTCTCCGTACGGGCCCTCCCACATGTCGTAGCCGGCCTTGGTGGAGATGATGAGCTCGTCCCGATAGGAAGCCAGTTCCTCCCGGAGGATGCGGCCGAAGTTCCGCTCCGCGCTGCCGTACGCGGGGCCGTAGTTGTTGGCGAGGTCGAAGTGGGTGATGCCGGCATCGAAGGCGGTGCAGCACATGGTCTTCATGTTCTCGTAGTCCCCGGTGTCCCCGAAATTGTGCCAGAGCCCCAGGGACACCGCCGGCAGCTTCAGCCCGCTGTTCCCGCACCGCCGATAGGGCATGCTGTGGTACCTGTCTTTTGCCGCTTTATACATGGCTGCACACTCCCTGTAAAGTTGATCTGCATTCGGTGCCGCGCCATCTCCCCGAGAGAGGGGCACGGCTCCCGATCCCATCGCCGCTCGGATGATACATGGTTCCATCCGTCTGGCAATCCGTTCAAGACGCATGAACGGCATTTTCTTCTCTCCCGCCCAGCGTATAATTCTCCTTCCCAGGGAGACAATACCACCAGGAAAGGCGGGATAACCGTGTTCAAGCATGAAAAACAACTCTTCCACCCGGTGGCCGTGGAGAAGGCCAATCCCCAGTACGCCGCCCTGCTGCAGGAGCAGCTGGGCGGGGCCAACGGGGAACTGAAGTCCGCTTTGCAGTACCTCTCCCAGAGCATGCGGGTCCGGGACCCGGAGATCAAGGATCTCTTTCTGGACATCGCCGCCGAGGAGTTGGGGCACATGGAGATGGTGGCGGAGACCATCAACCTCCTGAACGGCCACGAGCTGAGCCCCATGTCCGTGCCGGCGGGAGAGATCCAGACCCACGTCCTGCTGGGTCTGAACCCCGGGCTCATCAACGCCTCCGGGTACTCCTGGACGGCGGACTACGTCTCGGTGACGGGAGACCTCTGTGCGGACCTTCTCAGCAACATCGCCTCGGAGCAGCGGGCCAAGGTGGTGTACGAGTACCTCTATCGGATCATCCAGGACAAGAAGGTCCGGGAGACGATAGACTTTCTCCTGAACCGGGAGGAGGCCCACAACGCCATGTTCCGGGAGGCCTTCAACAAGGTGCAGAAGACCGGCAGCAACCGGGACTACGGCACCACGAAAGCGGCGAAGATGTACTTCAGCCTCTCCGAGCCCTCCCCGGAGGACAGCCGCTTTACGGACATCGCGGGCAAGCCGGTCTCCTTCCAATAGTCCAAAACGTTCCGATCACTGCGCATAACCGCCTGCGGATGCAACTCCGCAGGCGGTTTTGTGATCTTCTAGTCGTGACGGTCCTCCGCGTCCTCGAAGCACTCGCAGAAGCGGCCGGCGAACTCCGGCCTCTCCCCCGCCACATAGAGGTGGGAGATGTCCCCGAAATAGGACATCCGAAAGTACGCCTTTCCCCGCCGCCGCTCCTCGGTGTGCAGTTCAGTCACGGCCGATGGCGTGGCGATGGTGCCGTGCCAGAGCTGCATGGGGGAGATGTTCAATAGGTGGCTCAGCAGCACGCACTCCACCCCGAAGTGGCAGAAGAAGGCCAAGGTCTCGTGGTTGCCCTGCTCCGTCCGGTACAGGAGGCCGTCCCGGCGGTATCCGTGTTCGGCGAGGATTTCATCCAAAGCCGTGGTGACGCGGTCGTACTCCTGCTTCACGCCGCCCTCCACCATGCACGGCACCTCAAACCAGTGGTCCTTGTCGAAGAAGCGGGGCTCTGCCGTCCAGTCCTCCGGCAGCCAGTCCCAGGTGATCTTGGTGCGGCCCTGGACATCCGGCCGGTGGATGGGGGCCCAGAACTCCCGCAGCCAGGGGCACTCGGTGGCGGTCCTCCCGATCTTGTCCAAGGTAACCTGGCAGGTGTTTTTTGCCCGGCCCAGCGGCGAGGCGTAGATAGCTGTGAGATCCTCCTTGGCCATGCGGTCTGCCAGCAGCCTGGCCTCCCGCCAGCCGGTCTCGGTGAGGGAATCGATGCTGTAGTCCGGATCCCCGTGGCGGACGATCAGTAGTCTCATGGTTTCACGCTCCGTGTCTCATAAGGCGCTGCAACGGGTCTCATTGCAGGCTGCGATTGGGTATGTCCGCCGATGGCGGACGCGGGCGCCCGGGAGGCCTCCCGGGCGCCCGCGCATCATGTATCGGAATCCGTTTGGGATCAGTGCTGGCCCGCATCCAGCTCCGCCAGCCGGGACACCCGGGCGGCGTTCTCCTTCAGCTGCCAGCGCGGCACCTTGCCGGACTGGACGGCCTGGAGGAGGCGGTCATAGTCTGCCTTGGAGCCGGGCATGAAGAGGTCTCCCCCGGCGAGGGCCACGTTGTCTGATACCGCATTGGGATAGGCCGCGGCCTTGGAGGTGGCCATGGCGATCACCCAGTCCGTCATCACCACGCCCTCGAAGCCGAACTCGCAGCGGAGGATGTCCTGGAGCAGCTCCCGGTTCTCCGAGGTGTGGGTGCCGTTCAGGAGGTTGTACGATGTCATGACGGTCTGGGGCTTTCCCTCCCGCACGCAGATGCCGAAGCCCTTGAGGTAGATCTCCCGCAGGGCCCGCTCACTCACCTGGCTGTTGTTCTGCATCCGGTTGGTCTCCTGGTTGTTCACGCAGAAGTGCTTGATGGTGACGCCTCTTCCCGGATGGCGCTGCACGCCCCGGGCGATGGCGGCGGCGAACTTCCCGCTGATGAGGGGGTCCTCGGAGTAGTACTCGAAGTTCCGGCCGCACCGGATGCTGCGGTGGATGTTGAGGGCCGGGGCCAGCCAGAGGTGAACCCCGAAGCGCTCCATCTCATCGCCAACCGCGTCTCCCAGTTCCTCCGCCAAGGCCGGGTTCCAGCTCTGGGCGATGGCGGTGCCGATGGGTATGGCAGTGGCATACTGCTCCACCATCTGGGCGTCTTTGGGGGCCTTGCCGCCCATCAGCTTGGTGAGCAGCCGCACCGGGGCGGGCAGGAGGCTTGCGATGCTCTCCGGCATGCTGTTGCCCAGGCTGTGGGCGCCCTTCTCGTCCCGATAGGAGAGGCGGCTGAGGCGCAGCCCCGCCGGGCCGTCTGCCATCACCAAGTTGGGGATGCCCTTGGCCTTCAGTAGGCTGGTGGTCTCGCCGGCGGCGCCTGCCACGCTGGAACTGGCATTGCCGATGATGCTGAGCACGCCGGCATTGGGGTCAAAGGCGCCGATGCCGAGGGAGCAGAGCTCCTCATCGGAGAGCATGTCGGTGCGGGCATCGATCTCCTCCTCGCGGTCGAAGGAGACGGTACAGGATGGGATGTCCCCGGGCTGCACGGGGAAGACGGGGAGGTCCGCCGGGATCACCACCGCTCTCGGGGTCTCCGGCTTCCAGTCCTCAAAGTCCGGGCTGCCGCAGCAGTTCTTGGCCTGGAGCACGGAGATTTCCTCCTCCAGGCGGAGCGCCGCCAGGGGGCGGGTGTCCTGGCTGTTCACGCCCATGCGGACCACGTAGCTGCCGGGCTCCAGGATGTACCGGGCGTTGTCTGTGTCGTAGGAGGCCAGCTCCGAGAGCTTGAAGCGGACGGTTACCGTCTCCAGCTCCCCAGGCTGCAGCTCGCCGGATTTCGCCCAGCCGGCCAGGGTCTGATAGGGCTGGTCCAGTTTGCCGGCGGGGACGGAGACGTAGATCTGCACCGTCTCCTTGCCGGGGCGGGCGCCCATGTTGGTCACCTGCACCGAGACGGAGACGTCCTCCCCCTCCAGGGAGACGGACGCATCGGAGAGGGCGAAGGAGGTGTAGTTCAGGCCGTAGCCGAAGGGGAAGAGCACCGGGGTGTCCGTGGTGTCGAAATAGCGGTAGCCCACATAGACGCCCTCTTTGTACCGGGTGTCGTCCCGCTCGCCGAAGGTGCCGATGGTGCTGTACTTGTCCCAGGCGGCCCAGGTGGAGGCCAGGCGCCCGGAGGGATAGGACTTGCCCAGGATGAGGTCTGCCAGGACGGTACCGGTCTGGGCGCCCAACTGGGACAGGAGCAGGATGTTCTCCACCTCGCCCAGGGGCGTGAGATCCACCACGCCGCCCACGTTGAGCACCAGCAGGAACTTGGGGTACTGCCTCTGCAGGGTGAGGATGTCCCGGACCTCGGTCTTGGTGAGCAGGATGTCCCCCGCCACCGGCTCCCGGTCTGAGCCCTCGCCGGAGATGCGGCCCACCACGTAGACGGCGGTGTCTCCCGCGCCCATCAGGGGCAGCTTGTACTCCGGCTCCGGCATCACGGCGCCCATGCCCTCCAGGGCGGCGATGGTGTGCTTGGCGTGGGCCCGGGCCTGGATCACCTTCCGGAAGGCCTTGGCGGCCTCGGCGCGGGCGCGGTCATAGTCGTCCAGCCAGGGCTTTGTGGTGATGTGGAAGCCGGCCTCCTCCAGTCCCTGCTCGATGGAGACGGAGAAGCGGGTGTTCACCTCCCCGGAGCCGGTGCCGCCGGAGATGGTACAGCGGGCGCCGGAGCCGTACAGGGCCAGGTCTCCGGTGCCGGCCAGGGGAAAAGTCCCGTTGCTGCGGAGGAGCACCGCACACTCTGCGGCCGCTCTGCGCACCAGGGCGTTGTGTTCAATCTCGTAGTCGTACATGGTGAATGCCTCCCTCATAAAAAATGGGTGCTGTGGCCTTAGTATACCGCAGCACCCGGGCAGATGGAAGATCCAATCTGTGAACTTTTTCAAAATGGGCACTTTTTTCGCCGGCTTTCGGGCCTAGACCCCCGAAAACGCCCTTTAGACGCCGTCTCACCCCGTCTGCAAGAGTTCCAAGAAAGTTGGAAACTGTCTCTAACGAAAAGCCGGACCCCCGCAGATCCGGCCTTTCGTCCTTGAAAACGGGCGTGACACATGCATCCGACATGCGATCCCGCCTTGTGCGCCTCTGGAAGGATGGAAAAGAGGGGCGCACATGTTTCCGGCGGGATGGTGCCGCCGGACGAACAAATAATAGCACAAGAATCACAAATGTAAAGAGGAAAATCGGAAAGTCCGCCAACTTTAATTCCAACTTTCTTGTGACAGACCATACTTGCGCAAGCGGCACTGGTTTTCCTGTATTAGGATATAGCCGATTATGTGCCGTCCGCCCTGTTCCATTCTCCCTCCTTGACTTTCCTCCCCCGCTCCCCTATACTGTGGGCCACAGCACAAACCCAGGAGATGGAGGAACACACCATGCAGCCATACTGGATCTGGTACCCGGGAGACTTCTCCCTGTATCACGCCCTCAAACAGAATTTCAGCCGGGTGGAGCGGGGCTTCGGCTGGCCGGCCTTCTGGCGCTCCGAGCCCTTCCGCCAGCGGGTGGCCTTCCGTTGCACCTATCAGCTCTCCGCCCCCACTACCTTCACCGTCTATACAGACGCCGTGGGCTATGTGATGGTCCAGGAGGAGAAGTACCCCTTTGGCGTAGAGATCCCCTGTCCCGCGGGAGAGGTGTCCATCTCCATTCACGCCGGCCGCATCGATGCCTTTCCCGCCGTGTACATCGAGGGGGAGGTGGTGGCCTCGGACGAGGGGTGGATGGTGGAGGACTACGCCGATCCCCCGGTGCCGGCGGGACACAGCAAACTGTACACCCGGCGGGACCAGGACCCCACGGTGCCGGAGTACACCGAGCAGGTCTATCTCCCGGTCTCCGTGGAGGCGGTCCAGGGCGGCACGCTGTACGGCTTTGCCACGGAGCTCACCGCCGTTTTGGAGATCGATGCCCCACCGGAGCAGTTTCAGGGCCGCACCGTGTACTGCGGGGAGACCCGGGAGGAGGCCCTGGCCGGCAAGGACTGCTATCACTTCTGGCAGCCGGACCGGCATGGGCGCTGTCCCCGGTGCGCCCTGCGCTACGTCTTTCTCCCAGGCCCTGCCCTTCCCGTGAGGGCCATCCACCAGTTTATCGACATCCCGGTGAGGGCCTCCTTCCAGTGTGGAGACCCCCTTCTCGAGCAGATCTGGCAGGCGGCGGCGTACACATTCCGGCTCTGCTCTGGGCTCTTCTTTATAGACGGCATCAAGCGGGACCAGTGGATCTGGTCTGGGGACGCCTACCAGAGCTTCCTGGTGAACCGGTATCTGCTGGCAGACGCCGAGATAGACCAGCGCACCATGTACGCCCTCCGGGGCCGGGACCCCATGGCAGCCCACATCAACACCATCCTGGACTACAGCCTCCTCTGGGTTCTGGGTGTCTGGGAGCACTATAGTCTCTATCAGGACAGGCCCTTCCTGGAGCGCATGTACCCCAAGATGCGAGGTCTGGTGGAGTTCTGCTGCAGCCGCACGGAGTCCAACGGCTTTCTCTTCGCAGCAGCGCGGGACTGGACCTACATAGACTGGGCAGACCTGGACAAGGACGGACCGCTGGGCGCGGAACAGATGCTGCTGGCCGCGGTGTGGGACACCATGGCCGCAGCGGCCCGGGCCGCGGGGGATTCCCAGGCCGCCCTGGAGTATCAGCAGCACGCCGAGATTCTGAAGTCCAACATCGAGAACTGCTATTGGGATGCAGACCAGGGCGCCTACATAGACTCGTACACCTCCGGCAAACGCCACATCTCCCGGCAGACCAACATCTTTGCCCTTCGCAGCGGCATCGCCGCCGGTGACCGGGCCCAATCCATCCTGCAAAACGTCCTTCTGAATCCGGATGTCCCCGCCATCACCACCCCGTACTTCCAGTTCTACGAATTGGAGGCCCTGGCGGAACTGGGCCAGTTGGACGCCGTCTTAGACCGCATCCGCACCTATTGGGGCGGCATGCTGGACCTGGGTGCCGTTACCATCTGGGAGGAGTACAAGCCAGACCTCCCCCGGGAGGAACAGTACGGCATGTACGGGGACCCCTTCGGCAAGAGCCTCTGCCACGCCTGGGGTGCCTCTCCCATCTACCTTCTGTCCAAGTACTTCATCGGCCTCCGCTACCCCGGCGGCGCCGCCTTTGAGCTCCAACCCCAGCTTCGGTACTTCCCCCGCTTGGACGTGCGACTTCCCATCGGCGAGAAGGGCTGGATCACCCTCACCTGGGACGGCAGGGAGCTCACCGTCCGTTCCAACTGCGGCGGCAGGATCCTCTGGAAGAGCCAGTGGGTAGCGCTTCCCTGTCCGGACGGCGGCGAGACCGCTTGCACCCTCACGGCGTAAAGGCATGAACATGCCAACGCTTCCGGAATACCTGTTGGACCCCTGCGGCACATTCAGCCTCCCCTATTGGAAGGCGAAGGCCATCGCCGTGCCGCCCCATATGAAGATCGTCCACCAGCGGGCGTTTCGCCCTGATCGGTATCTAGAGTACCGGGACACGCCCTATTTTCGCCTCTTTCACGACCTCAAGCACATCCAGCCCCGGACGGCCCCGGAGATCGAGCTGGTCCCCGGCGCAGATCCAGCCGCCACTGGCGCCTTTGTCCAGCTGATCTGCGCCAGCTACACCGATCTCTCCGTCTCCGCCGCCCAGATAGACAGCTATCGCCGTACCCCGGTGTACGACCCAGACCTGTGGGTACTCCTGCGGGATCGGGAGACCGGGATCATCGTGGCAGGCGGCATCGCAGATCTGGACCAAACCATCGGGGAGCTGATCCTGGAGTGGATCCAGGTCCTCCCTCCATACCGCAGGCGCGGCTATGGCCAGATCACTGTGAACCACCTGCTCACCAAGGCACAGCCCATCGCCAGGTTCGCCACCGTCTCCGGCAAGTGCAACGCCCCCACATGCCCGGAGGCCCTGTACCGCAAATGCGGCTTCACCGGCCAGGACATCTGGCACATTCTCACACGGCAGTAGACCCAAGTCTCATGCCGTTCCAATCCCCATAGGGAAGGAGAGAGATCCCATGGCTACCAATTCCGCCATCCCGCCGGAGATTCTGGCCCAGGTGCCCTGCAAGAGCTGCCGCGTCCAGAAGACCGAGGACGGCTACAAGGTGTACAAGTACAGGGCCATCAAGCTGCCCAGCGGGAAGTGGGGCAAAGACTCCGGCACCCTCATCGGGATCATTGTCCCCGGAGAGGGCTTCCACCCCAACGAGGCATACCAGGCGGTTGTGAACAGCACAAAAAGCAGAAGCGGCGAGAACCGCAAGAGCGCCGCCAAAAAGCAAAAGCCCTGCATTCCCCCGCCGGACGGCATCACGGACCTGGCCTATGGCAGCTACGGCCTGCTGCTCTCCCTGTCTCAAGACCTCTTTGGACAGCTCAACCGCTGCTTTTCCCCCACCATCGCCGCACAGGTATACAGCTATGCCGCCATTCTGTGCGCGGAGGGATACCTGGAGCCAGAGCAGATCGCGGACCGGTATGCGGGGAGCATCCTGTCTCTGCTCTTTGAATACTACGGGGTCTCCATGGACGGCAGCGCTCTTCGGGACTTTCTCCACGATCTGTACCAGCGCGGCATGCCTGCCCGGCACTTTCAGCAGCAGCTTCTCGAAGCCGGCGGCAAGGAATTGCGCTCCGCATCCCGGTGTTTCGGCCCCGCACGCCGAGAATAGACCTGGACCTTCCGTTCGATGCGCCGGCAATGCCGGACACCCGCCAGACCTATCTGATCATCGCCACAGACACCGCAAGCCGGCGCCCGGTCTTCCTGGAATCGGCCGAGGCATTGGAGATCATGGAGGAGCGGACTGGGTATTTCCTGGAGGACAAAACGCTGCAAGACACCACCTTCCTGGCAGACCCCCTGCTGTACACACCAGACTTGCTGGCGGCCATGTCCCGCAACGGCAACAAGTACGTCATCCCCCTGCCCCGGGACACAGAGGCCTGCCAGAGGATACACCAGCATGTCCTCGATGCCTCCCACGACTTTCTCTATCGGAAGCCGAACGGGGAGGGGCTGGACATCATCTCCTATTACGAGGAGCAGATCGGGGACAGCAAGCGCGTCATCGCGTACAAGAACTTGGACGAGAACAACGAGGCCTGCAAACAGTACCTTCTGGCGCTGGCGTGGCGCGAGGAGGGATACACCCGGGCGGAATTCGATGCCCAGAAGGAGTGGTGGGGCTGCTCCTTTCTGGAGACCACAGATCCCGGAACAGCCGCCGAACTGTATGCCGCATACCGGGAGAGCCGGACCACCCCGGGCTTCCCCGCCATCCGAAACCTGGCGGATCTGGCAGACAGCAGCGTCCAGGACTATTACGAGCAGCACGGCCTGGCTGTGGTCCTGCTGGTCTCCGGCATCCTGGCCGCCCGCCTACAGGACAAAGTGCGCTCTCTCGGCGAGCCAGACCGCACCGTGGCAGATGTCCTCGCCAAAAGCGGCCATCTGCGCATGTCCCTGGAGGCGGACGGCGCATGGCACCTCCGCAACGCCAGGCCCCAGGACGTGGATCTCCTTGCAAAGATGGGCTTCTCCCCGCTCAAGTCCGTTCGGTCCGGCACAGATCTCCTGACGAAAGCTCTCACGCCACGAAAGTCCAAAACCGCCCCCAGATAAACCATCGCCCGGACAGCGCAGCCGCTGTCCGGGCGATCTCGTCTCAAAAGCACTGCTGCAGCCAGAGGATCAGGCCGTACACCACGCTGGCGCTGATCCCGTAGGCCAGCACCGGCCCCGCCACGGTGAAGAGCTTGGCGCCGGTGCCGGTTACAAACCCCTCGGAGCGAAACTCCAGGGCCGGGGACACCATGGCGTTGGAGAACCCGGTGATGGGCACCAGCGTGCCGGCGCCGGCCCGCTTGGCAATGGTGTCGAAAAGGCCCAGGCCTGTGAGCAGGGAGGCCACAAAGATCAGGGTGATGGACACCCATGCCCCGGCGTCCTCCTTCTCCATGCCCAGATGCTGATACAGGTTGAGCAGGGCCTGCCCCGCACAGCAGATGCCGCCGCCCACGCCGAACGCCCAGAGCAGGTCTTTCCAGATGGGGGACGGCTTGGCCTTTTCCTTCACGTACTGGTTGTACTGCTGGTTGGTCATCTTCAAGGAACACTCACCTCAAAGGGCAGGATTCCCCAATCGGTCTGTCATTATTCTCAGGCGGTTAACCAAGGGCGCACGGTAATAGAGTCTCCCAATCTCCCGGATGCCACAACCTCTTTCCACTGCTCAATCAAGTTCTCCGGTTGATCAGGCGTAATGGGATACAGTTCGCATGCTTTTTTAATTGCTTCCTCTTTGGTTGGAAGCACCTTCTGAAGCGCCAAAAATGCTCCCAAAATCTCACGATCCTCGGCATAGTTTTGCAACATTCTTCCCACTTTAGCTTCTCCTTTCTTCGTAACCTCTTTTATCTCGATATCACAATAGTTGTGCATGAATTGCGCTGTCGGTAGATCCAAAGTCCTACCGAGAAATGCAGCGGGAATCTGGCGGCGCCCTAACTGTTCATCATCTTTGAAGTATTTCAGCACTGCTCCCAAGTCTGTGCGGAACAATTTGAAATCCTCATCCGGAATCTCGGCCGGGACAACGATTTTCGTCTTGTGGTCGATAGCAGAAGCGAGCGTATCCGGATCGCTATCCTGGTACATGCTATAGATGTCTCTTGGGCCGTTCCTAGGTTTTCCGCTCAGGAACAACATCACCGTCACAACAGGGACGAGCCTGTCCTCCTCTCGGAATCCGGAAAGGAATTCAGCGCTAGACAGTTTGATCACGATCTTGTCATCTTCCACTGTATTGATCGTCAGGCACATCATCCCCAGCCCTGGGATGCAATTGTATGTATCTGTTTTATGTTCTCATTACATTCGATAACCTCTTCCATCAAAAGCCAAATAGGGAGTAACCTGAAATCGTATTCTATTGTGATGAACAGATCGGGAATAGTCATCGCATACAAAAATTCGGGCGAGTGCAACGAGGCATGCAAACAGTACCTCATAGCGCTAAACTTGGGGAAATACGGATACACTAAGGCATAATTCAATGCTTAGATATGTGCTTGAACTTCCCTGGAGGCAGACGCACATAGCGCCTTCACAACGCTAGACCTCAGGACGTTGCGTTTCTCGAGTAGATGGGTCTCATGCAGCTGTCCATTCAGTCCGGCTCAGATCTGCTGATGAGGGCTCACGCAGCACAGCAGTCCAAACCCGCATTGCTTCCCACCGCCCCTCAATAAAACATCACCCGGACAGCACAGCCGCTGTCCGGGCGATCTCGTTTCAAAAGCGCTGCTGCAACCAGAGGATCGGGCCATACACAACGCTGACGCTGGTCCCGTAGACCCCGCCACGGTGAAGAACTTGGCACCGGTGCCGGTTACGAACCCCTCCGAGCGAAACTCCAGGGCCGGGGACACCACGGCGTTGGAGAACCCGGTGATGGGCACCAGCGTGCCGGCACCGGTCGCTTGGCAATGCTGTCGAAAAGGTCCAGGCCTGTGAGCAGGGAGGCCACAAAGATCAGGGTGATGGACACCCATGCCCCAACGTCCTCCCTCTCCATGCCGAGATGCTGATACAGGTTGAGCAGGGTCTGCCCCGCACAGCAGATGCCGCCCACGCCGAACGCCCAGAACAGGTCTTTCCAGATGGGGACGGTTTGGCCTTTTCACGTATCGGTTGGTCATCTCACCTAAAACAGGCTGCCCTCATATGGTGGAAAGCATTCTCTCAAAAAAGTTTTCCAAGGGGTCTGATCGCTATTCCAGAGCAGCACATTGGCATATGCTCACGCATTCTCCGGATATTCCAAATCATCCGCAATCATTTGCTCCAGTTCCTCTTTGCTGATGTGATGCTTGTCACACACCGTTTGCATTGCCACTTCCCTGGACAGTCCCATATCCAGATAAGCTTCCAGGGCGCCAAGGATCTTGCAATCTTCGCGATAGCCTTCGATGAGCTTGCACATTTTGCTTCCCCCTTTCTTTTCGACCTCTGTCAGTTTCAGGTTAAAGCATTCATGCAGAAACATTCCAGTAGGAACATCCAACATAATCTTGTTGAAGCTCAAGGGAATATTGAGCCTTTGCTTCTTGTCACTGCATTTGAAGAATTTGAGCGCTGTGCCTAGATCTGTGCGAAACTTCCCGAAATCCTCATCAGGTATTTCCGCCGGTATAACAAGATTCATCTTGCAGTCGATTGCAGCTTCAAGTGTTTCCCGATCACAGTCCCTGTACATGTCTGATATGCATCTTGGACCATCCCATGGCTCTCCACTCAGGAACAAAAACACCGTCACAACAGGGATAAGCCTATCCTCTGCGCGGAATCCGGAAAGAAATTCCGCACTAGACAGTTTAATCACGATCTTGTCATCTTCCACTGAAATGATCGCATCTTTGTCCTTATCCTCATCCATTTTCCGATACGAGTTGGCTGCATTCTGTACCTGTTTGGCCAAGTTTAAAACATCATACAGTGCGCTTTTAACCGGGCCTGCATAATGAACTTGGTCTTGCACTTCAATGCCATACAACGAGTACACAGCTCTCTTACCCCTGCGCGAGACTTTCAGAATATCCCTGTACTTCTGTACCGGCTCCAAAGCGTTGTTTCCGTATGGCAGTGAAAGCTCTGTGGTGTCAGCCTCTTCCAACTCATCTGGGGAGACGACCTGTTTCCCATGGTAAACAACAACGTTGAACAGGTCTGCGAAATATACGTTTTTTCCAAATAGTTCTTGGCAGCTACATCCTTTTTTCCCACATGTCTTCCCTCCTTATTATAATGCGCCTGCTTGCACTTGTCAAGCGGATTTTTTCAGCAGCAGAATCAATTATTATCAAATTAATGCCATTTTAGTTTTGATGTTGTGTATCAATCATCAATATCAAAATAATCAAGCTCACGTATCAAACCAATATATATCATTAGAATGTGCAGCTAAAGGAACAGCCTAAGCGGCACTTAGCGGCAGGTGCGGTGAAGCCCTAGGAGATCCGGCAGATGATCCTCTCTTTTTCCGGAAGCGAACACTGGCTATCCATACGAAGCAGAAAAGAGTACATATGCCGCAAAGGGCATAGTCAAGATCAAGAACAACAGTTGTCCAGGCACACAATGCTATCGCACATGCGATATGAATAGCGACCAGGATCGAACCAGAATAGGCGTTTATTTCCCTGAGGACAGGAGCTACCATACAGCAGGCAGTTACCACAGCCCAGAGCAAAAAGAAGGCATGCAAAGAGAAACTGCCTTCGCTTCTCCGCGTCTTCCATGACATCCATTCTCGCCTTTTCATGTACTCATTTCACCTTCTGCCCGTTCAAACTCTGTGGAGCACGGGAAGAAGCCTTCTTCCCGTCACCAGTTGCGGATTATGAATCTTCACTTATGTGCTGTCAACAGCTATTTTATGTTTTTGTTTACCCGCACAAGAGTTTCTTACTGAGTTCGTGGCAATTGTGCAAATCGACTCATTCTATATCGTTGCCGCACTCGTTTCAAGTCCAAAATCTTGGATACATATTTTCGAATTATATCATAAAGCGTTTTTTGCGCGTTTTGTCACAGGTTTTCCATCTTTGCCAGGCAGCTCATATTCCTGGTGTTCTCTCTTTAATGCGTGTCCGTACAACAATCGTACTTTCTCGCTTTATTCATGCTTCCCCGTACTTTAAAAACCGTATTTACTATTTTTCATGATTTCATTTGTGTAATATCTAATTCATTATGGAGCACCTCTAGGTGACAGTACGCGTACCGAGTCACCCATTCTGCGGCAATTCTGCACCTTCCGCCCGTAAATTTCGAAGGGCTATTTCCCAATTTTAATTCACACAATCTAATCAATTTCAGCTCTACCAATTCAAGGCATTTCCACGGTTCTTCGGGACACATCTTCTAAGGATCGGCTGCAATAACGTTCTGTACTACTTGATCTATGGCGCCTATACAAGGCGTGTTTGCGTTACTTATTTCATTTTTCCAATAACCATTGATACAAGATTCGCATCCATTCAGGCTCCATTGCTGTTGAGGGAATTCTTCTTTGCGGTGTCAGACTTCTGCCGTGTTGTCTGCACATGCCTTCCTGCCACCGCAGCTTTGTGACCTGTGGCAGTTTCAAACCACCTCCCTCTTGCTGCGCTTTTCGGATCGGCCACCGCAGAACATGCAAAGCAAAACGCGCCTGCCATCGGCAGACGCGTTTTGCTTTGCATATCGTCTTTTTCGTCAGGCGCCCACCGCGTGGGAGACGCCCATGATGTTCTTCTCCCCCAGGCCCCGGATTTTGTAGTACAAGAGGGTGAGGACACTGCACACCAGCCAGCCGGCGGGATAGCCCATGGCCATGGGCAGCAGTTCGGTGCTGATGAAGCGGGAGACAAACCACAGGTAGACCTGCCGGAACACCACAAAGGACAGCAGCATGATCACCATGGGGGCCTTGCTGTCCCCGGCGCCCCGGAGGGCTGCGGCGTAGATCTGGTTCACGCAGCAGAACACATAGAATGGGGTGAGCTGGGTGAGGAAGAGGGTGCCATACCGGATCACGTCCGGGGAGGCGTCTGCGTCCACAAAGAAGCTGGAGAGGGCTCCGGCGTTCAGGATCACCGCCACGCTCACGAGCACAGTAACCACCATGGACATCACGAGAGACAGGCGCACGCCCTTTTTGGCCCGCTCCTTCTGGCCGGCGCCCAGATTCTGCCCCACAAAGGTGGTGGCGGCGAGGCCCAGAGACTGCATGGGCAGGAAGATGATCTGGTCCACCTTGGTATATGCGGTCCAGCCGCCGGTGCAGGCGGGATCCGCGCCGAAGATATAGGACTGCACGATCACGTTGGAGAAGGCGGTAACTGCCATCTGGAGGGCGGCGGGGATGCCCACGGAGATGATCTGTTTCAGAAGGTCCAGGTGGAGCTTCATCTTCTTCCAGACCACCTTCACGCAGGAGTCCGTCCGCACGAGGGTGCCCATGGTGAGCAAGGCGGACACCGCCTGTGCCACGATGGTGGCGATGGCCACGGCGTGGACGCCGTAGCCCATCTTGCCCATGCCGCACTGGATCACCAGCACCAGGTCCAGCACCGTGTTGATCACGGCACACACCACGAGGTAGTAGAAGGGACGCCGGGAATCTCCCACGGCCCGCAGGATGCCGGCGCCCATGTTGTAGAACATGAGGCCAACCATGCCGGCAAAGTAGATGGTGAGGTAGGCCCGGGACTCGGGGAAGACGTTGTCTGGGATGGACATCAGCTTCAGCATAAAGGGGGTCATCAGGATGCCCACCACGGTGAAGATCACGGCCAGGATCGCTGTGAACACCATGGCCGTGTGCACCGCATCGCTCACCCGGTCCTCCCGGTGGGCGCCGTAGTACTGGGAGATCACCACGCCGGCGCCGCTGGCAAGGCCGGTGAAGGACCCGATCAGCATGTTGATGATGGGCGTCACGGTGCCCACGGCGGAGAAGGCCGCGTCATTGACGTAGTTGCCCACCACCCAGGCGTCCACCATGTTGTACATCTGCTGAAACAGGTTGCCCACCAGCAGCGGCAGGGCAAAGGCCAGCAAATGGGTGAAGGCGTTGCCCTCTGTCATGTCCACATCGTGCGTTCTTTTCGCCTTAATTTGCACTTGTTTCACAAAAATTGTCCTTCCTGCCGGGACACGGTGGGTCTTCGGGCACAGCACCGCGCCGTTGCGGCTTTCTTCTTTCGTAAGCGTCTAATAGATACCCGTTCGAAGCGCAACACTTAAGGAGGCCTTGGATCCAGCTCAGCAGCCGGGTTC